>CAZYGK010000091.1:0-13234 GCA_964647355.1 uncultured Flavobacteriaceae bacterium
CTCGCCGTACAGCCCAAGCCGCCGCGCAGACCCGTGCCGATATCGTTAGCGCGGCTCGGGCGCTGTTTGCCCAGGATGGTTACGCGGCGACGACGACGGCGGCCGTTGCGGCGCGGGCCGGCGTCACGATCGGGGCGGTGTTCCATCACTTCAGGGGCAAGGCCGATCTCTTCGCCGCCGTGTTCGACGAACTCGACAACGAAATGGACGCCTACGCTCGGGCGCGCGCTGCGAAAGCGGGCGGCGGATTGAAAGGTTTTTTGGAAGGGTTTCGTGCATTCCTCGAGTTTGCGCGCAATCAGGACTATCACCGCATCGTTCTTGTCGAGGGCGCGGTCGTGCTCGGCGATACGGGTTGGCATCAGCGCGACATGCTGCGCGGGCTCGGCACGGTGACGCGCGCGGTCGAAGGGTTGATCGCGGCGGGCGAGGTTCCGGTGCAGCCGGTGAAGCCGCTGGCGATCCTTCTTCTGGGTGCGATGAACGAGAGCGGCTTTGCGCTCGCGCGCGGCGAAGCGGGGGTCACGATCAACGGCTGTGTCGTGGCGCTGGAGCGGTTGCTCAAAGGCCGCGCAGCCTGAGGTTGCGATTTCCACAGTGACGTTTTGTCTGCGCGGTTCGGGCGCATGGGGCTAAGTGATTGGTGCTGAACGCAGAGTGCGGATGGTCGCGGCTGTCTGACAATCCTGTCACTTGACGTTGCGTGGCGCGTGCCCCACCTCGCGCGCTGTAAGTTCCCCCTCGAAGAATGAAGAGCTGACACATGAAGACAATTCTCTCGGCAGTGGTGGTGGGCGCCGCTTTGACGATGGCTGTTCCGGCGCAAGCAGCGGAAGGCTTTGGCATCCTCCTCGGCGGCAACGGGTGGAAAGTCCCCTCGTGCAAGCAGGGCAAGGTCCTGCGCGAAGTGCGCGACGAGCGCACGGGCAAGCTCGTGTGGCGCTGCGTGATGCCGCAACAGCAGACGGCGCAGGTCGTTTCGGCGCCGCGCCGCTAAGGCCGTCACGTTTTCCTGAAATTCCGACGCTCTTGAGGCACTCCCTCAAGGGCGTTTTTGTTTGCGCGGGAGCGCGGCGGCTTCGTAGGCTCGGCCCTTGAGGTTTGCGCGAGGGGATTTGAGCGTGGTTCGCGAGCTTTGCTTCACTGTCGCCGTGGTGGGGATGCTTGCTGCGTGCGGGCCGTCGGAGACGCCGGCGCAGCGCGAGGCGCGCGCGCAAGGGATGGCGCCGTCGGAGGCGCGGCTTGCGGAGATGTACGCGCGCTCGTGCCAGGCGTGCCACACGGTGCTCGACGCGAAGGCGCCGCTTGCGGGCGACAAGGCCGATTGGGACGCCCGCTTCACGCAAGGGATCGACACGCTGGTCGCGCATGCGCGCGACGGGTTCAAGGCGATGCCGGCGCGCGGGCAGTGTCTCGACTGCACGGATGAGGATTTGAAGCAGCTCACGCTGTTCATGGCGGGGCGCAATCCATGAGCGTTTCGCGGCGCCATCTTTTGATCGGAGCCGGGGCCGGCGTGGCGGCGCTCGGCGGCGGCGTTTCCTATCTCGCGCTCAATGCGGGCGATCCGGCGGAAACGGTGCTGCCGCCGACGGCGGACGGAAAGCAGCGCTGGCGGAATTGGTCTGGCTTGCAGCATTGCGATGCGACGGCGATTGCGGTGCCGAAGGACGAGAGCGAGCTTGCGGACGTGCTGACGAAATCCGGCGGGCCCATTCGTCCGGTCGGGGCCGGGCATTCGTTCACGCCGCTGGTGCCGACGGAGGGCACGGTGCTTTCGCTCGACCGGATGCATGGGCTCGTTGCTCACGACGCTACGGCGATGACGGCGACGGTGCGCGCGGGCACGCGCCTCTTCGCGCTGGGCGAGGCGCTAGAGGACGTGGGGCAGGCGATGGAAGCGCTGCCCGACATCAACAAGCAGTCGCTTGCGGGCGCGATGGCGACCGCCACGCACGGAACGGGACGCGCGTTCTCTTCGCTTGCCTCTTTTGCGGCCGGTCTCACGCTGATGACGCCCGACGGCAAGACGCAAGACTGCAGTGCGGAGAAGAACGCCGAGCTGTTCGAGGCGGCGCGCGTATCGCTTGGTGCGCTTGGGGTGATCACGTCGGTGACGCTCAAGAACCGGGGGCCGCTCAAGGTGAAGCGGCGGACGTGGTTTGCGCCGTTTGCGGAGATCTTGGAGAGCTGCCAGGCGCTGGCGGGCAAGCACCGGCATTTCGAGTTCTATGCGATTCCGTTCACCGGCATGGCCTATTGCATCGCGCATGACGAGACGGACGAACCCGAGACGCCGCGCGGCGCGAATGCCGAGAACGACGGCGTCGACGATCTGATGATGCTGCGCGACTACACGTCGTGGGCGCCGTGGCTGAGACGCGGGCTCGCGCGGCAGCTCATCTCGGGCACGCCGACTGAAGAGGTCATCGGGACGGCATGGCGCTTGCTTTCGACGGAGCGGCCGACGCGCTTCAACGAGATGGAGTATCACGTGCCGCAAGAGGCGGTGGTCGACGCGCTGCGCGAGGTCGTCGAGGAAGTCGAACGACATCCGGAAGTCTATTTCCCGCTCGAGGTCAGGTTCATCGCGCCGGAAACGGCGTGGCTCAGTCCGTTCCACGGGCGCGCGTCGTGCTCGATCGCGACGCATATGGGCGCGACGCAGGACTTCAAGCCGGTGTTCGGCGCGGTCGAGCCGATCTTGCGCAAGCACGGCGGCCGTCCGCATTGGGGTAAACTGCACACGCTTGGCGCATCGGATTTCGCGGCGCTTTATCCGCGCTGGAAAGAGTTCCTGGACGTGCGAGCCGCATGCGACCCGAATGGGCGTATGCTGAACGCGCATTTGCGTGCGGTGTTCGGCGTTGCCTAAGCTCGCAAAGTCTGTGGGCAAATCGCGCGGGCCCGTTTCGCGAAGCCCGCGTTCGAGCCACTCTCGCGCCCGGTCTCACGGAGCGAAGCGTTTGAACGCGCCGATTACGTCCTTCGAGTTCACTGTCGCGGATGCGGTGCTTTGCGCCGACCCGTCCGGTGCGATGTGGTGGCCGGAGCAGCATCTTCTCGCGGTCGCCGATCTGCATTTCGAGAAGGGCTCGGCCTTTGCGGCGCGCACGGGGCAGATGCTACCGCCCTACGATACGCACGCGACGCTGGCACGGCTGAGCGACGTGGCGGAGCGTCTTCAACCGAAGACGATCGTGTGTCTGGGCGACAATTTTCACGACGGCGGCGGGCCTGGGCGGCTGGACGCTGCGGCGACGCGCGCGATCACGAACCTGATGCGCAAGCGGCGTTTCGTTTGGATCGAGGGCAACCACGACCATGCGTCGGCGCTGCAGCTCGGCGGCGAATGCGCGCCGGAGATTGCCGTCGGGCCGCTGGTGTTCCGGCATGAGCCGAAGCGTGGGCGCGCTGCGGCCGGCGAATTGTCGGGGCACTTGCATCCAGTCGCGCGCGTGACGACGCGGGTCAAACGCTTGCGGCGGCGTTGCTTCGTGAGCGATGGGACGCGCTGCGTGCTGCCGGCGTTCGGCGCCTATGCGGGCGGTCTCGACGTGTTCGACGATGCGTTTGCCGGCCTGTTTCCGCGCGGGTTCCAGGCGTTCCTCTTAGGGCGCGACCGGGTCTATCCGTTCGCGCATTCGCGGCTCGCGGCGGAATAGTCAGTTCGCGCGTGCGGTCTGGTGGGTCCCGGCACCTTCGGCGACCTTGGGCGACCATTCGCCGTAGACGGTGATGTAGAGCAAGGCCTCCGTGCCGGGCCGTGTGACGCCTTGCATGATGTAGTTCTTCGGGATCTCTGCAAATGCACCTGGCGTTTGCACGAGCTGCGTGCGTTTTCCAGCTGCGGTCAGCGTGTCGAAGACGAACGTGCCTTTGAGCACGGTGTAGTTGCCGGGCGCGGTCAGCCAATAGGGTGGCAGCGTGAAAGCGGCCGGCGCTTTCAGGACGACCCGCGTCGCGCCGATCTTGTCGTTGCGCTCGACGATCGCGACGCGGAGCGGATTCGATGCCGGCTGATCCGGCGTCAGCTTCTGCCAAGTCGCGTTCGTGAGGTCGACTGAAGGGACTTTCGGCTCAGGCGTTACGAACGCGTCCTTCGTCGTCTTGTCGATCGCCGCGACGGTTGCTTGATAGGTCGAGCACGCGCCAAGCGCGAGCACGAATAGGAACGCTGCGGAGCGAATCACGTTTCCGGTCATGGTTCGACTGCTAGGTGCAACTGACGCCGACAACAAGCGCGCCAAATCAGCTTTGCTGAGTCTTCGACGCAACGCTGTTTTAACCATTTGTTAACCAAATCCGCGTTAACGATCATTAACAAGATATGAAAGCCACAGCGCCATGGGTTGTGCGACTGCGTGAGCTTTACACAACATATCACCGTACCTAACGTCATTTTCGTGTACTGGGGGAATGATTCGCATGCGGCCCGGCGTTCCGTGGAATGTGAAAGGGATCGAGGCAGAAGCTCGCGAAATGGCGCAGCTTGCGGCGCGCCGTAACGGTGTGAGCCTCGGCGAGTATCTGAGCCAACTCATTATGACCGAGGGCCGTCCGAACGGGCCTGTCGGACACGGCTATCCGCAGCAGCAATTCATGCCGGGCGACGGGACCTATGGTCCGCAGCCGCAGTACCAACCGCCGCCGCCACCGCCGGCGTCGCGCTATCCGCAACCTTTTCAGCAGGGTCATCCGCAAGGTTACGCACAGCCGCAGCCGCAGACGTACCAGCCGCTTCATCCGCATGCGGGCTTCCCGGGACAGCAGCACACGCAACCGCAGCCGTCATTCGATTCTCAGATGCGCGGCAGCGAGTTCCAGATCGTGGCGCATGGTCTGCGCGACCTTGCCGACCGGCTTGAGAGTTCGGAGCGGCGCGCCCAGACGGCGATTGCGACCGTCAATAAATCCGTCGCCGCGATGCAGGACCGGATCGATGCGGCCGAGCGCGTCAAGCAGCTCGCCGATGTTGCGTTCACGAGTGCTGCCGATGCGCTTGCGCAGTCGGCGCGCGACCAAGCGTCGGCGTTCGACAGCATGGAGACGACGGTCCGCAGCGTTCAGAAGCGTCTGATCGACATCGAGAGCGGGCGTGCGGAGTGGCCGGGCAAGGATTCCGTGACGCGCCTTGAGTCTGCGCTGACCCAGCTGCAGAAGCGGCTCGTCGAAATGGAATCCGCGCACAAGCCGGATGCGGCACAGAAGGACCAGTTCGCGCGGCTCGAGATCACGTTGAACCACCTGCAAAAGCGCCTCGCCGAGATGGAAACGGCGCGCGGTGAGTTCCCGCAAAAAGAAGCCTTGATGCGCCTCGAGGCGTCGATCGCCGAGGTTCGCCACGGCGTCGTCGACAACGAGAAGCGTTCGCGCGACGACCTGACCCAACTTGCGCGCTTTATGCGCGAGCTCGGCAATCGCGTCGACGCGCAGGAGCGCACGCTGGCAAGCGGCGGCGGCAACGCGGTGACGGCGCGGCTCGACGCGCTGGAAGCGCGTTCGGCCTCGATGTTCGACGAGATGCGCGGGCAGCTGTCCGCCATGGACGGGCGTATCGCGCAAGCCGGCACAAAGTCGAGCGCTCCGCCGGAGGCGTTTCTGGCGCTGAAGAGTTCGGTCGACTCGCTTTACGAGCGGTTCGACGAAGTGGGCGATGCGGCGGCGCCGATGCGTGCGATCGAATCCACGCTCGAAACGTTGACGACGAAGATCGAAGACAACGAGCGGCGGGCTGCCGAGTCCGTTTCGACGGTCAGCAATGCGCTGAAGTCTATTTCCGCGCGGCTCGACGAAACCGATACAAAGCAAGCCCAGGCGATGATGTCGCTCACGCGCCGCTTCGAAGAGAGCGAGCGCAAGACGGGCGCGTTGGTCGAGGACTCTATGCGCTCGCTGACGCAGCGCTTGGAAGCGGCCGACAAGAAGCACAAGGAAGCGGTCGGCGGGTTGCGACTGACAGTCGACGGTTTGGTCGCGAAGGCCGCCGCCGAAGCCGTGCCGGATCCGCGCCATCGTTCGTCGGTGATGCCGACGGCGCTGCACACGCCGTTTACCCCGCCGCCACCGCCGCCGGTGCAGGAGCCGTATGCGACAAGCACGGCGGAGATGCTGTCGAATCTGTCGTCCGAGCCGCTCACCAGCGAAGCGAAGCACGACGGCGGCCTGTCGGTATCAGCGCTCGAAACGATCATGGCGACGACGCTGTCGCCGTCGACGCAAGAGCCTTCGCTTGACCAGAATTTCGACGCCGACCGCTTCGCGCCGCCCGTCGACGAAGACGCCGGCGACACCAAGAAAAACGACTTCTTGAGCCAAGCGCGCCGTGCCGCGAAGGCGGCCGCACAGGCGGATGCCGAGCGCGTGCAATCCAAGGGCAAGAAGAAGGCCGGCGGCACCGCCGCCTATCACAAGGAAGATGCGCCAAAGAGCAAGCTCGGGCGCCTGATCGTGGCGGCGGTCGCAGGGCTTGCGGTGGTTGCCGGTATCGTCGCGTTGTTGTTCACGATGCCCGGCGGCAAGGACGACGGCATCAACCGGCCGGGTGCCGGCGAGAGCATCGGCGAGATCCTAAATGGGCCGGGCCAACCGGGCCCGGCGCCACAACCCGGACCGGCAGCGGAATTTGCACCGCCGTCATCGCCGGATGCGACGGCTGTGCCAGGTGCGAGTGTTGCGGCGGAAGCCAATGGGCTCGGCGCGACGCCGTCCGATGGAGCGCCCTCGTTCACATCCGGCACGTCGATGCTACCGGGGTCGGATGGCCCGCTGGAATCGGTCGCTTCGCTTGAGACTGGTGCCGTACGCGGCGATGCAACCTCGCAGCTGCTGCTGGCGCTTCGGTACTCGGAAGGGCGTGGCGTCGAGAAGGACGACGCAAAGGCACTGTCGCTTGTCACCAAGGCTGCGCAGCAAGGGCTCGTTATGGCGCAATACCGCCTGGGTGCGATGTACGAGCGTGGAATTGGCGTTGGCAAGGATCTGATGCAAGCGAAGGGTTGGTACGAACGCGCTGCGAAGGGCGGCAATCGCAAAGCGATGCACAACCTTGCGGTTCTGTTCGCGGACGGCGTTGGCGTCGGACAGAGCTTCCAGCAAGCGGCCCAGTGGTTCCGACAAGGCGCCGAGCACGGTTTGTCCGATTCCCAGTATAATCTCGCAATCCTGTTGGAGCGCGGGATGGGTGTGGACAAGAACCTGAGCGAGGCTGCGAAGTGGTACGCGATTGCGGCCAGCCAGGGGGACACCGGCGCCAGCGAAAAGCTTGAGGGCCTCAAAAAGACTCTGAGCTCGCAAGACATCGGAATGGCGCTCGAAGCGGCCCGGCAGTTCAAACCGAAGGCGCTCGACAAGACCGCCAACGAGTTGCCGAGCGTCCAGGGTTAAGTATCTTCGCTGAATCGGCGCGACGAATGCGCTCAGAGGTGACGAGTTCACCTAGCCAGAGCGCACGCATGGGGTTAAGCGTCTAAGGGTCGCCGTTTCACCGACTGCGCTCAATCCGCCCATGGAAATCTACCTACCCATCGCCGAAATGCCGGTGAACATCTTCCTCATTGCCGGGCTTGGCGCGGCGGTGGGGTTTTTGTCGGGCATGTTCGGGGTGGGCGGCGGGTTCATCCTGACGCCGTTTTTGATGTTTCTGGGGATCCCACCTTCAGTCGCGGTTGCCACGCAATCGACGCAGGTCGTGGCCTCCTCGGTTTCCGGCGTGCTCACGCATTGGCGCAAGGGCAATGTCGACATCAAGATGGGGGCCGTCCTGCTGGCCGGCGGTCTTACCGGTTCGTTGTTCGGCATCCAAGTCTTCAACGCCCTAAAAGCAGCGGGGCAAGCGGACCTGTTCATTGCCCTCTCCTACGTGATCTTCCTGGGCTCGATCGGCGGCCTGATGTTCTATGAGAGCTTGCAAGCCGTCCGGGCCGGCGGCTCGAATGTGGGCGGCACGCGGCGCGAGCCGGGCGGGCACTATTGGGTCCACGGTTGGCCGCTCAAGATGCGGTTTCAGCGTTCCAAGCTCTACATCAGCGCGATTCCGCCGCTGTTGCTCGGCCTGCTTATCGGCGTGCTTTCGGTCGTGATGGGCGTTGGCGGCGGGTTCATTTTGGTGCCGGCGATGATCTATCTGTTGCGCATGCCGACGAGCGTCGTGATCGGAACATCCTTGTTCCAAATTATCTTCGTCGCGGCGTTCTCGACGCTTCTACACGCGATGACGAACCACAGCGTCGATGCGATGCTGGGCCTTCTGCTCATCGCCGGCGGCGTTGTCGGCGCGCAGTTCGGCGTGCGCTACGGCGAGCGGCTGCGCAGCGACTGGATGCGTCTGTGCCTCGCCGCGCTGATCCTGTTGATCTGCGCGCGGCTTGCGGTTGATCTCGTTTTCGCACCGGCCGATCCGTTCAATCTGCTTGTCGAGGGCGTCGAATGAGAGCGATCGCCGCCCTGGTTCTTTCCAGCTTCGTGCTCGTTTGCGGGGTGCGGGCGGAGGATTTGGCGGCGGGTATTTCGCGCGACAAGATCGAGATTACGTCGAGTTTCAGCGGTACGGACGTCGTCGTTTTCGGTGCCATCGAGAACGAAGAGGGCGAGGCGCTGCCGGCCAACGAAATGCGCGATGTGGCGGTCGTGGTGCGCAGCGACAAGCCCTACACGATTACCGTTCGCAAGAAGGAGCGGCTCGGGCCCATCTGGGTGAACCGCGATATGCAGCGGTTCACCGGCGTGCCCGGGTTCTACTTCTTGTCGTCGACCCGACCGCTCAAGGATATTGCGCGGGGCGATCTGCTTGCGCAGTACGAATTGGGGCTCGACCGGTTGGCGTTTGGGCCTGCGCCAGGATCGATCGGAGGGCCTAAGGAATTTCGCAGCGCGATCGTGCGCCAGAAGCAGGCGGGCGGCCTCTATTCGCAGCACGAAGGCGGCGTGAGTTTTCTTTCAGGTTCTCTGTTCCGTACGACGGTGCGCCTGCCGCCCAACGTGCCGGCCGGGAACTTGAAGGTGCAGGTGTTCGTGTTTGCGGCAGGCGAGGTGACGAGTACCAACACGATGACGCTCTATATCGACAAGAGCGGCATCGAGCGCGGCTTGTCGGAATTCGCCGTCGACGAGCCGTTCTTCTACGGATTGGTTGCGGTGCTTCTGTCCGCTCTCGCGGGATTTGCCGCCTACGTTGCGTTCCGCGAGCGAGGTTAGGCGCTACCGCGACGCTATGAAGGCGGCGACGCCGGCATACGAGTTGGCGGTGACGTGCGCACCGGCTTCAACGAGTATTTCGCCGTGCTTAGGCGTGCAGTGGCCGCCCGCGGTTATGCCGATCACGGTCATGCCCGCAGCGACGGCGCTTCGTACACCCAAGATGCTGTCTTCGATTGCGATGCAGTCGCGCGGACGGGTGCCAAGGCCTTCGGCGGCTTGGAGGAAGATGTCTGGATGCGGCTTGCCGCGTTCGATGTCGGCGGCGGAGAAGATGCGGCCATCGAACACACCGGTGAGTCCGACGCGCGCAAGCGAACGCTCGATGCTAACCACACGGCTGGACGAGGCGATTGCAATCTTGTTTTCGGCTTGTGCTCGAATGAAGGGGATCGCGCCGGGAACGGGCTCAAGGTGCTTGTCGATCAGCGCGGTGACGCGTGCGCGGCAGAGGTCCGCAAAGTCGTCCGGCGGTTTCCGGCCGTGAACATGTTCGATTTTCTTGACGCAATCGATCATGCGCAAACCGATGTAGGTCGTCAGCGCCTGTTCATAGGTTGTGGGGAAGCCGAGTTCGGTTAGGACCTCCGCCAGGCCGCGGTTCGCCAGCGGCTCGCTGTCTACAACGGTGCCGTCGAAGTCGAAGATTATGGGGCGCTGCATGCCGGGTTGGTGGCACCTGGGGCCAAGGTTCGTCGAGCCAATTTTGCCTACGCTTTGCGACGGCGCTGAATTTCTACAGAGATTCAACGGGTTATTGGCAGTTGACGTTTACGTCAACGGAAGCGTATGTCATCTTGTCGCTATTTAACGGAGGGTCGAAGACCAATGCGCACTTGGACCATCAGTGAACTTTCCAACGAGTTCGGCATCACGCCGCGTGCCATTCGCTTCTACGAAGACGAAGAGCTTATCCATCCGACACGTCAGGGGCAGTCGCGCGTCTACGCGGCGCGGGATCGGGCGCGGCTTGCGCTCATTCTGCGCGGCAAGCGCGTCGGGTTCTCGCTCGACGAAATCAAGGAGATGCTAGATCTCTACGACGTGAAGGACGGGCAGGCAACGCAGCTTTCCTACACGATCAAGAAGTTCAGCCAGCGGATTTCGGCGCTCGAGCAGCAACGCGCGGACATCGAGCATTCGCTCGAAGAGTTGCGTGCCGCGCGGGCACGCCTCGAAGTGCTGCTCGGCGAGAAACAACCCGGCGGACGCCGGCCTGCGAACGACGACGGTCATGGCCGTCTGATCGGGTATTCGATGAACGCTGCCGCACGGGACTAGTCCGATGGCGGCGCTCCAGGTCGAATCTCCCGCGTGGATGAACGAGGACCTCAAGATTTTCGAGGGCGAGGCGCGCAAGTTCCTCGAACGCGAATGCGTTCCTCATGCCGAGAAATGGATCAAGCAGCATCACGTCGATCGTTCGGCGTGGAAGAAGGCGGGCGAGGCGGGATTGCTCTGCGCCTCGACGCCGGAACAATACGGCGGCCCTGGTGGGTCGTTTGCACATGAAGCGGTACTGATCGATCTGCTCGGCAAGATGGGGATCGACGGCTGGGGCCTCGTGCTGCACAACGCGATCGTTGCGCCGTACATTTTCCACTGCGGGACCGAAGAGCAGAAGAAGCGCTGGTTGCCGCGGCTTGCGTCGGGCGACCTCGTTGCTGCGATTGCGATGACTGAGCCGGGTACGGGTTCGGATTTGCAGTCGGTGAAGACGACGGCGCGCCGTGACGGCAATCACTATGTCATCAACGGGTCGAAGACGTTCATCACGAACGGCGGCACGGCGAACTTCATTATCGTCGTGGCGAAGACCGACCCGACGCAGGGTTCGAAGGGTACGTCGCTTGTGGTCGTCGAGACCGACGAGGTCGAAGGCTTCCGCCGCGGGCGCGTGCTCGACAAGATCGGGCAGAAGGCGAACGACACGGCGGAGCTGTTCTTCGACGAGGTCCGCGTGCCGGCGGCGAATTTGCTCGGGCCGATCGAGGGGCAGGGCTTCATCCAGTTGATGCAGCAACTGCCGCAGGAGCGGTTGATCATTGCGCTGCAGGCGATGGCGGTGATCGAGCGCGCGCTGGAGACGACCGTTTCCTACGTCAAGGAACGCAAGGCGTTCGGCAAGCAGCTCATCGATTTCCAGAACACGCAGTTCAAGCTCGCCGAGTGTAAGACGGAAGCGACGGTTGCGAAGGTGTTCTGCAACCACCTGATGGATCTGCATCTGGCCGGCAAGCTCGATCCGTTCATGGCATCGATGGCGAAGCTCTGGCTTACGGAAGTGCAGTGCCGCGTCGTCGACGAATGCCTGCAGCTGCACGGCGGCTACGGCTACATGAACGAATATCCGATCGCGCGCATGTACGCGGACAGCCGCGTGCAGAAGATCTACGGCGGCACGAACGAGATCATGAAGCTGTTGATCGCGAGGTCACTGTGAATTCGGCGCCTCCGGTTGCTGAGGGGCGAGTGAGTTGGTTTCCGCCCCCGCTTGCGGGGGAGGCGCCGAGCGAAGCGAGGCGGAGGGGGGACGTGCGCGACGGCGAGGAACGGTCGAGAAAGTTCGCGAAACAGCTCCGAAAGAGTCTAACCGATGCCGAGACAATTCTATGGTCGTTTCTAAGGCGCGGCCGGAAGCAAGGCCTCCACTTTCGCAAGCAGCACCCGATTGGCCCGTTCATCGCAGACTTCGCTTGTGCGTCGGCGATGCTCACTGTCGAGGTCGACGGGGCGACGCACGGGTCGGATGCGGAACTTGCATACGACAAGCGCCGGACGACTTTTATTAAGGCCCGCGGTTGGCATGAGATCCGTGTGTCCAATCAAGATGTGTATATGAACTTGGATTCCGTGCTGGAGCAGATTTGGGCGGAAGCGGTGAAACGGCGCGGGCCCCTTCCACCATCGCTGCGCGATGGTCCCCCTCCCCCGCAAGCGGGGGAGGAAACCGACGCTCGCGCCACCGGTGACTTCCGTACTCGGTCGCCGGGGAGGAGCCGAGCGGAGCGAGGCGGAGGGCGGAAGTAGATGTACGTGCCCAAGCACTTTGCGCTGGATGATCTTGCGTCTCAGCATTCGCTGATCGAGGCGCACGATTTCGGCGTGTTGGTGAGCAACGGGACGAGCGGGCTGTTCGCGACGCATATTCCGTTCATGCTGATGCGCGGCGAGGGGCGGCTGGGCACGCTTTATGGGCATGTGGCGCGGGCCAATCCGCATGCTGCGATGTTCGGGGCGGAGGCGCTGGCGATCTTTTCCGGGCCGCACGCCTATGTTTCGCCGAGTTGGCTCACGGATCGCACGGCGAATGTGCCGACGTGGAACTACGTTGCGGTGCATTGCACCGGCACCCCGATCGCGATTGAGGGAGATCAACTCAATTTGGTCTCGCGGATGACAGACAAGTACGAGGGCGCCGACGGGTGGAGCCCCACGGAACTGAAGCCGGAGCTTGCGAAGGCGTTGCCTAAGGGGTTTGTGCCGTTCCGGATGGAGATCGCGCGCATCGAAGGCAAGGCCAAGCTTTCGCAGAACAAGCCCGCCTCCGAGCGGGCGCGCATGGTTGAAGGGTTGAAGGCTGCGGGCGAGGCCGACATGGCCGCGCTCATGGCTCGCGAGTTGGACAGAGTTTGAGTTTTTGGAACAACGGAGGAAGTTATGACTGAGTGTTTCGTATACGACACCGTGCGCACGCCGCGCGGCAAAGGGCGCAAGGACGGCGCGCTGCATGAGGTGACGGCGCTTGAGCTCGGCACGCAGGTGCTGAAGAACATCCGCGACCGCAACAATCTCGACACGGCGATCGTGGACGATGTCGTGTTCGGTTGCGTCGATCCGGTGGGCGAGCAGGGTTCGAACATCGCGCGCATCGCGGTGTTGAACGCCGACTACGCCGAGAGCACGGCGGGCGTGCAGATCAACCGCTTTTGCGCCTCGGGGCTTGAAGCCTGCAACATGGCGGCGGCACAGGTGATGTCGGGACAGTCCGACATGACGATCGGCGGCGGCGTCGAATCGATGAGCCGCGTCGGCATGG
>CAZYGK010000092.1:0-12943 GCA_964647355.1 uncultured Flavobacteriaceae bacterium
GGGACCACGGTTTGGGAACCGGGCGATATGGAGTGCGTCGAGCACTTCCGCTTTACGGTCTCGACGCCGGGCGGCACGCGAACGTTTCGCGGGATCGGCGACATCAATGCGGGGGCACTGTTGCGGCGCGGGGACATCGCGCGCGTCGAAGCGGGGGCCCGGCGGGCGGCGGGCAACCTTGCCGCGCTCGGCGACTACCGGATCGACAACGTGACGTATCTCATCTCGGTGATCGGCAGTGTGCCGCTCTCGCGCGAGGTGTTGGACCCAAGCGGGCGGCACAAGGACGGCAGCGCTGCCGCCTAGACGCTCGATCCTGCGTGGAGCGCGCGGCGCGAGTGCCCGGTCACGCTGTTTCTGTTCGGGCGGAACTCGGAGGACGACATCCACTACACCGTCGCGCACGAGACGTTTCACTGCGTGGAGCACGGCACGTTGAGTCCGGCGCAGCGCGCGACGATGACGAGCGGCGGCGCTTGGTGGGGCGAAGGTGCGGCCGAATTGTTCGCCGCCTATAACGTGCGCAACCTGCGTTGGAACAACGCGCCCGACTTCCGTGCCGCCGTCGAGGCGCAGCGGCCGATCTATGCGATGAGCTACGAGGCGTCCATCTTCTTCTATTGGCACTATCAAAAGCACGGGCTCGGCGCGCTGGTGCCGTTCTTGCGGCGGATGGCCGGCGGATCCGGCGACGGTGCGCAACGCGCGGCGATCCGCGGCGCGATCTCGAACGCCGATTTGCTGACATTTGCGGAAGACTTCGACGACGGGAAGATCAAGTACCCTAACGGGCCGGTGCTCAGCTTCGGCGCGCGGATCGACGGCGAGCAATGGACGATCAACCGCTCGGCGACGGTGCGGCGCACTTTGAAGCCGTTCGTGATCATGCCGGGCTGGACCGACTACGAGTGCGGCAAGTGGGGAAACACGGTCACGCCCGACGGCACGAACGTCGCCATTCGCAAGGATACCGGCACTACGTGGGGCGCCTGGCCTGCGAACACCGACTGCCGCACGGAGCGGCGCGCGCGCTATCGCGTGATGGCGATGCACACGGGCGATGCGAACGCCGCGCTTTCGCTGCGCGCGAACCGCGATATCGCTTGCACGTCCTGCCTGACCGGCGAGGCGTATATCGACGCTTGTCTCGTCGGCAAGTGGGAAATGACCGGCGGCGGGCCGATGGAGTGGCTGAGTCGGCGCATGGGATCGACGCGATTCACGCGCAACAACAACACGACGCTTCGGATCACGATGAACGACGACGGAACGTTCCACGGCGAGTCGGTCGGGCTCGACTATCAGACGACGACGCCGGACCGTGACGGCCCGATCACCGGCGATGCGCGCGCACGCACCAGCACGTCGAGCGGCTATTGGTCCGCCAAGGACGGGGTCATGCGCGCCTGCGACAACGGCGTGAGTGCCAGCGGTACGGTGACGGTACAGAAGCGCGGCATCAGCAAAACGGTGCCGGTGAACATGAACAACGGACCGACGAGCGGCGAGACGCGCTACACCTGCACGGCTACGACGTACACATCGAACACGAGGATGCACGACGGCAGCAACATGGAATACCGCTTCCGCCGCTTAACCCCACCGCCGCCGGCGCCGCCGCGTTAGGATGGCGCGGCAGAAGCAGCACGCCGATCCTGATCGGCCCGCGCTCGGCGTGGACATTGGCGGCGTGCTCATCCGGCCTGCGCGGGAGGGCGGCGATACGTCTTTCTTCTCGTCGGGCTATCTCGATACGCCGATGGTTGACGGTGCGTTCGACGCCGTCGCCCAATTGAATGCCGAGGCCTTTGCCGGGCACGTTTATCTTGTGTCGAAGGCGAAGTCGGGCACGGCGCGCAAGACGATCGAATGGCTCGCACATCACGACTTTCACGGCCGCACCGGTATCCCGCTTGAGCGGGTGAGGTTCTGCGAAGAGCGCGCGGAGAAGGCAATCATCGCCAAGCGGCTCGGCCTTACCGCGTTTGTCGACGACCGGTTGGACGTGCTGCAGCATCTGGAGCACGTCGCCACCCGCATATTATTTGCAGCCTCCAGCGACTTCGCGCCGCCGCAGCGCCCCCCGTCGGGCGTGCAGCTTGCCGTCGGGTGGGCCGCCGCGCTTGCGCTACTCCGGCCCGCTGTGCGTTGACGTCGAACTGACGATTTGTCAGCGCGTCCGCCGGCGCCTAGAGTGGCACCATAAGGAGACGCGCTATGGCAGATCTTCCCGGCATCTTCGACTTGACGCCGATGAATCCGAACTTCAACGACGATCCGCATGCGCTGCTGGACCGGCTGCGCACCGAATGTCCTGTGCATCGCGACGAGCGTGCGGGTTCGTTCGTGCTGACCCGGTATGCCGACGTGCGCCGCGTCCTCTCGGATACGACCATGTGGCGCGGCCCCGAGCGCGCCGAAGAGGGCGCCGTGATGGCGCGGGCCCTGCTCAGTCGGCGGGCCGAAGGGCTGACCACGCCCGAGGACGAGCAGCGCTCGGGCATCCTCCTGATGGACGAGCCCGATCACATGCGCATCCGCGAGCCGCTGGCGAAGACGCTCTACAAGCGGGTGACGAAATCCAAGGCCCTGGTCGCGCGCGTCGTCGACGAGTGGCTCGACCGCATCGGCGAGGCCAAGTCGTTCGACGTCATGTCCGACTTCGCGGTTCGCGTTCCGATCGACGTGATTGCGCGGATCCTTGGCGTGGACGACCAGCGCCTGGTCGAATTCCGCGAGTGGAGTGAAGGCACGATCTTGGGCCTTAATCCCTTCCGCAACGAGGAACAGACGAAGTTCTTCGTGCGCAGCGCGAATGCACTCTCGGCCTATATGCGTGCACTGATGCACGAACGCGCGGCGCATCCCCAAGACGATCTCGTCAGCGACATGATGGCGCTCAGACAAGACGGTGCGCCGCTTACCGAGGGCGAGATATCGATCAATCTCCAGGGGCTCTTGATCGGCGGCAATCTCACCACCACCGACCTGATCGGCAATGCGATCTATCTTCTGCTCAAGCATCCGGAGCAGTTGGCCAAGCTGAAGGCCGATCCGTCGCTCATCAACAGCACGGTCGAAGAGGTGCTGCGCTACGAGTCGCCCGTCGACATCACGGGGCGGATCGCACCGCGCGAGATGGAGGTCGGCGGCTGCCCCATCCACCAGTCGCAGTCGATGTTCTTCTCGCTGCGCGGCGCCAATCGCGACCCCGAGAGCTTTCCGAATCCGCACGCCTTCGACATCACGCGCAAGGACGCGCCCCATGTCGCCTTCGGCGGCGGGTTGCATCTGTGCATCGGCGCGCCGCTGGCGCGGCTGGAAGCACAGGTCGCGATCCTGGCATTCTTTGCGCGGTATCCGAACGTGCGGCTGGCCGATCCCTCAGCGAAGCCGGAATGGCGCGATCTGCCGTTCTTCCGGGGGCTGAAGGAACTGCGCGTGGCGGTGTAAGGGCGTTTCGGGAGGCACAATGAGCAACGCAGTCAAACAGGCCGGGGTCGCCGGGCTATGCGCGACGGTGTTGGCGGCAGCCGCGATCGCGGTTGCGGGAATGCCACCGGATGCCGACGCGAGCGCGGCGGACCTTCAGGCGTTCGTGAGCGCGCATAAGGGCGGGATCGTTCTTTCGTTCGTGCTCTATCAGCTCGCGCTGCCGTTCGTATTCGTGTTCTTCGCCGGCCTCGCTAAGACGGTGGCCGGTAGCGGCGACGAGGCGTCGGCGCTGGCATGGGGCGGCTTTGCGGGCGGCGTCGGCTTGCAGCTGGTCGCGCTTGCCGGCGCGCTGCCCTTCGTGGCGGCCGCTTGGCGCGGTGCAGACGACGCGGTGTTGCGCGTGGCTTACGACACCAATCTGCTGGCGCTCTATCCGCTGACAGCGGGCCTCTCGATCGCTTCCGTTCTGCTGCCGACGGCGGCGGGACTTCTCACGCGGGCGCTGCCCGCCTGGACCGCGGTACCGGCCGCGATCGTGGTGGCGGCGAACGTGGCGGAACTTGCGGGTCTGCTTTTCTTCGAAAGCGGGCCGATGGCGCTCGGCGTCGCGCCCGGGTACGTCGCGGTGCCCGCTTGGACGCTCTGGATGGGCGCGGTCAGCGTCTTGCTGCTTAGGCGGTAGCTTTCTCGGTCTCGTGCGCCGCGCATCGGACATCGCCACCCGTATCGTGTTGCCATTTTACGATTGAATGCGCATATTCCTTTCTATTCCATTGCGCGAGGGACTGCAGTGCGGAGGCCTGATCCATGCCGACGGTTCGCGTCACAGAGCGTAAAGAGATCCGTCGCCCGATCGACGTCGTGCGCGCGCATTACGGGGACATTCGTCACCACATGATCAACAATGTGCACCCGATCGTGAGCCTCGAAATTCTCCGCGACCACTCGGAAGGTTGCTTGTTCAAGCAGCGCAGTAAGGTCTTCGGGCGTGAGCGGCTCGACACCTATGTTCTCGAGCGTCGGGCCGACGGCACAGTGTACTTGAAAGTCACCGAGGGCCCGTCGCTGGGTATCGAAACGTTCGTATCCTTCCGCGCGCTCGGCGAGGCGGCGACAGAGGTGACCTTCACGGTTTCGATCCCCTTGCCGGGCCTTGCCGTGCTGATTGCGCCGTTAGCCCGGCATGTCGCACGCAGGGATATGAGGACTGTACTCGAAGAAGACCGCATCGACATGGAGATCAACGGGTATCAGCCGGCGGCCGCTTAAGGGAGGCGATACGATGCATGCACCTTCGACGTTGCCTGCACCCTGACCGCCTGGACGTGCCGCACTGAAACCGTCAATATCACGTCCCGACTTTGGGTGTTGGAGGCTGCGACATGCGGTTTGCGATTGTTGTTGGTACAATCTTCGTCGTCCTATGCGCGAACGGCGTTTTGTGGGCGAAAGACAAGGACGAGGTCGCTAGAGGGCGCTACCTTGCGACCGTCGGGAACTGCGGTATCTGCCACTCGCCGCGCGACGCAACGAATAGACCAATACCCGACACGCTGTCCGGCGGCACGGTCGGACGTCAGCAGAAGGGCGCCGGTGTGTTCTGGGGACCGAATCTGACGAACGACAAGGAGACTGGGCTCGGCGCGTGGAGCGACCAGGACATTATCCAGGCGTTCCGAAGGGGGGCTCGGCCCGACGGACGGGAGCTTTCGCCGGTGATGCCTACAGAAGCGTACGTCTTGCTGACCGATGCAGACGCCAAGGCGATCGTCGCCTATCTTCGAAGCCTCAAGCCCGTCAAAAACAAGGTCCTCGATCCTGTCGGTGTTGGGCAGAAGTCGCCCAAACCCTATTACGGCGTAAAGCCGGCCGGCGAGGTGACGGATTGACTACTCGACACGGAGTCTTCGACGTCAACGCCGCCGGCAAGAGCCGTTGGACAGCCGCCGGCAACGATCGATTCGCGGAATACAAGGCCGCGCTGTTCGGCGGCTATGCCTTCGGATCAGTATCGCCGGAGATGGCGAATTGACCGACCGGTAGTCTAGCCGACAGGCGGTATGATGCTCGGAATGCGCCGCATCGTCTCGGCGTATTGCACCTGCATTTCGGGCGTCAGCACTTCGAACATCTGTCGGTTCTCGACCCAGACCTCGACAACACCGTAACCGCCTCCCGGGACGATGCGCTGATCGGTGACGCTTTCCCAGCCCGCGCGCTTTGCGACGTCGTGAATCTCAAGTTCAGTGCGAGGCGAAGCGATCGCGAAATGAACCGCGTTCAAGCCGACCGTCGCACGACGACTGGGGTCATAATCCTTGATCTCGTCCGCTTTCGACCGCAACACGAATGAAAAGTCGAGTGGGTGAACTTCGATCATACTGCCCCGCTCGTCGCGCCCGAAGACAAGCCAAGAGCCAGGGAACACCGAGGGGGGCGCAGGCGCCACGCCACCGCGCCAAATGGTTGCGATCGGGCGCGCCACGAATTCGGGCTCGGCGGCGCTTATTGAGGTGTGGAAGATCATGTTCCATCTCCCGTCTTCGCACCGCCAAGAAGCTCCGACCGCTCGTTTAGGTGCGGGAACGGTGTCGCCGGTATTGGAACATTGAGGAAGGCGCAAAGCGGCGCCCAGCCCTGGCGCACATCGAATTCGAGCAACCGGCTAGCGGGCACGTTGCGCCGCACGTCTTCCGTATGCCGGGTGAACGTTGCCGTGAGCGCGCCGTCGTCCGAAACGTCACCGAGCTTACTCCAGACCAATGCTTCCATCGTGTCGCGCCAAATTCTTCCCGGCCCCGTTTGCATTTCCGGGCGGCTCGTGAGTGTGAGGAAGTGCTGGTGCAGCGCGCGCAAAGATTTCGCCCAAGCCGTGGGATCGCGCAAGGTCAGCACGACACGCGCGTCGGGAAAAACTGCCATGAGCTCTCGGTAATACATACAGATCGGCATATCACTGACCGCCCGATATCCTTCAAGCAACTTCTTCCAGTCCATTGCGCCGCCCTGCGCGAGCGCCTGCCAGGCGAGCAACGGTTTGTCCGGGCGTCGTGCGACCATGTCCTCTATATGCCAGCACGGCGCATAACCCAACTGCTCCAGCGCGGCCTTGAAACTCAGCGTCCCCGTACGACCGAAACCAGCACCAATAACGTCAATGCTCATGAGGCTTCATCTCCAAACAGATTCTCATTCTCATGCCGCCACCACTTTCGCGCACTCGGCCTTGAAGTCGTAGACAGCGGTGACTTCGGAGACGCAGTCGGGCCAGCGTTGCGTCGCGAGCCAGTACTCGACGAGGCCTGCCTTGTGGCAGAGACGCACGAAGCGCGGATCGCGTCGGATCTGCGGGTACGCATGAATGAAGGCGCCATGTGTCAGGTAAATGTCGGGACCCTGTTCCTTGCTGCGCGCCCGTTCGACGCCCACGTGCAGGTGCTCGGCGATTTCGAATACCTCGTCAACGGCACCAAGATGCGCGGCCAGAGCAAGCGCCTCAAAGTTGGCCCAGCCATAACGATCGATGGAGCGCTTGGCGGTCGCAACGACTTGAAGCCCACCCTCGCGGCTTGGCCGGCGCAACACCGCAGCCGTCATCTGCGCCGGGCGCGCGAAGCGACCCAACAGGCTTTGCGCGGCGGCTTCGTTCGGCAGCAAACGATCGACGATGTCGAAACGTCCTGCCTGTGCCGCCGCCGTAACGAGCGAAACCGCGGGATAAATGAATCCTGGGATCTGCTGAACCGTCTGGGTCAGGACTTCGATCGCCTCGTCGTAACGACCGGCAAGCGCCAGCGCGCGCCCAAACGCGGCCATGAGGCTACGGTCCAGCGGGTCCAACAGCAAGCCGCGGCGTGCCGCGCCGATCGCATCGTTCAGCCGGCCCACATTGAGCAATAGGATCACGTAAGAGCCAAGCGACGAGTAGCCGGTGTTGCTGCTGGCGATTACACCGGCCGGTGCAGCCCGTCTTATCCCGACGAGTTGCGCCTCGCGTGCCGCCCAGTTGCCGATCGGGTGCTGCACAAAGTTCAGCGCAAGTGCCGCGTAAGTCGCACTCGGATCCGCGACCGACGCTCGGCGGGCAAGGTCGTTGGCCTTTTGAACTAGCTCCTCTCCCTGCTCCGCGTCCGCGGTGCTGAGCCATGCATATGCAAAGCTCAATGCACCGAGGGCGTTCGGAAATTCCGGTTGGCGCTCCAGCGCCTGCTCCAACAGCACGGCAGCCTGGCGCATCGATTCGAAACTCGACTGCCGAAGCAGGTGCAGCCCGCGCAAATAGAGGTCGAACGTCGTGGCATCTAGCGGCGCGCCTTGCGGCTTTGCTTTTATCGCGGCGTCCAGGACGCCCGCTATCGCCTCCGCGATTTCGTCTTGGACCGCGAATACATCCGTGAGATCCCGGTCGTAACGGGCGTTCCAGAGCACGATTTGGCTCGCCGTTTCGACCAGTTGGGCCGTGATGCGCACCTTGTTGCCGGAGCGCCGGACCGACCCGTCCAGGAGATGGGTCGCCTTCAGCAATCGCGCCACGTTCGCGGGGGACTTGTCGCCCGCGCGGAGCTGGAAGCTGGATGCGCGGCCGATCACCCCGATGCCTCGTAGACGCGACACCGCCTGGAGAATTTCTTCCGACATGCCTTCGGAGAAGAAGTGCACCTCGGGATCGGTCGACAGATTGTCGAACGGCAATACGGCGAGAAGCGGCTCGGCCAGCGCACCGCCCGGCGCAGCAGCACGCGGGGCACTATCGCCCACAACGAACGCCTCGATGCTCTCGCTCATCTTGTCGAGCTTGACGATTCCGCGCGACTGGAGCCGTTCGCCCAACGGCCCACGGATCGTGCGGCGCACGTCGGCCGAGACGAGCGCCGTCCCCGGCGCGGCCTGCGCCATCAGTCGCGCCGCAACGTTGACGCCGTGTCCGAGCAGATCGCCATTCGACTGCACCGCCACGTCGCCCAAGTGCACGCCAACCCGCACTTTGGGTACGCAGGTCTCCGCGAGCTGCAACGCCGCCTCAACCGCCGCGATCGAAGACCCGAACTCCAGCATAAAGCCGTCGCCCGCCGTGTTGAACACGCGGCCTTGATGAGCGGAGGCCAGCCTTTCGACGACGCCGCGCACCGCGGCGACCTCGTCCAGCGTCTTCGCTTCGTCCTGCTCGGTTCGCGCGGAGTAGCCCGCGACATCAAGCGCGACGATCGTTGCAAGGCGGCGGGACGTTTGCGTCACGGTGACATGGCCGAGCTACATATGACGACTCCCGACTTGGTAGCACCAGACACGCGTAAATGCTAGTTAGCGAGGCACGCTGCGGTGAAGCGCAGAACGAAACGGTGGTGAAATGAGCGCTACATCGACAACGGCTCGGAGCGAGCACAAGTACTTCTATGTGGTCATGGCCGCGCTCATGCTGGCGACCACGGTGGTGGCGTTCTTCGGCAGCTACATCGCGCCCGTGTCGGCGAGCAAGCCCGTCGGACCGCCGGTCGTGCATTTGCACGCGCTCGTGGCGTTTACGTGGACCGTCCTGTTCCTCGTGCAGACGTTGCTCGCCGCAGCGGGCCGCATGGCGAACCATCAGGCGATGGGCATGTTCGGCATCGCAGTCGCAACCGCTATGCTTTTCAGCGGGCTCATGATCGCGACGAAGAACATGGGCGTGGGGATCGCGGGCGGCAACGAGGAGGGCGCGCGCGCGTTCGCCGTGTTTCCCGTGACGATCGTTCTTTTGTTCACCGGGTTCTTTGCGGCCGCTATCGCCAATATCGGCCGCCCGGAGATTCACAAGCGCTTGATGCTGGTCGCGACGATCATGACGATGCCGCCCGCGGCCGGACGCTTTCTGGCCGTTCTGTTCCGCGACGACGCCCTGCCGCGGCAGATCATTGGCGCGCCGCCGGCAACTCTGGCGGGTGGAACGGCAGCTTCGTTGGCGGCGGACATGTTCCTGATCGTGGCCATTCTGTACGACTGGCGCACGCGCGGCCATCCGCATCCGGTGTATCTGATCAGCTTGGCCGTGATCGTGACGGTGCAGGCCCTTCGCTTGCCGCTGACCGAGACGCCGCTGTGGCGCGGCGTGACGGACGTGCTGCTGTCGCTGGCGCAGTAGCCTAGCTGGGTAGGAGACTCGCCGCCGTATCGAGAACGGTTTCGCGGGCCGGCCTTGGGCGCCAGCCGAGCAGGCGTTCTGCTTTCGTTGCGGGGCAGCGGCGTTCCTTGCCGAGTTCGAACAGCACGTAGCGCACCATCGGTTGGCCGATCGCGGCGAGCCATAGCATCCAGTCCGGCAACGGCTTTGACGGGATCTTCGTGCGCTCCGGGTAGCGCTCGCGCAGGATCGCGGCGACTTCGCGCGACCAAAGAAACTCGCCCGTGCCCAGGAAGCGCTGGCCTGCCGCTTCGGGCGCCGTCATCACGCGCAGGTGAAGGCCCGCGAGGTCGCGCGCGTCGACGATTTGAAAGCCGAGGCGCGGGTAGCCAGGGACTTCACCCGTGAAGGCGCCACGGACGAAGTCAACCGAGGGGGAGTAATCCGCGCTCCAGATGGGCCCGAGCACGAGACCGGGGAGCACGGTTGCGAGTTCGAGCGCGCCGCCTTCGCGCTTGTGCCAATCCCACGCCGCGCGCTCGGCGATCGTCTTCGAGCGCACGTAAGGCGAGGTGTCACGCCGGTTCGTCACGTCGGTCCAGTGCGTTTCGTCGTATTGCGGCAGCAGGCGGGTTGCGCCGTAGCACACGGTGTTCGACGACGAGGTGACGACCACGCGCTTCACGCCGCAATCGCGCGCGAGCGATAGGATTCGCAGCGTGCCGTCGCGGGCAGGCGGGATCATGTCTTCGTCTCGCTGTCCCGCTGCCGCCACCGGCGAAGCGACGTGGAGGACATAGGCACAGCCTTCCACCGCCTGACGCCAGCCTTCGTCGCGGGTGAGATCGGCGATGCGGATATCGACGCCCTCGCCCACTTCGGGATCGTCGCGGAGCGATTGCGCGAGCGCCGTCACCTGTTCGGGTTTGCGCACGACGGTGCGCACGCACCAACCGTCGCGGATCAGCGCGCGGATGCAAAAGCGGGCGAGGAAACCCGTGCCGCCAGTGACGAGAACCAATTCGCCTGTCATCGCCCTACCCTACCCTGCCCTGCGCCGCACGGCCTGCCATGTCAGGACCACCAACGCCGCCATGAAGATGAGGCCCGGTATCTTGCGCGCCCACAAGTCGGTGTCGATCAAGCGTTGAATGATCGCGCGGTCGTAACCGTTGGCGTCGATCTGATCCTGCAGCGGGATTTGCACGACCATGGTGGAGACCGTGATGACGAGGCTGAGCGCGAGCAGGAACAGGAGCAGCCACCAGGAGATTCCCTGCGGCCTCAAGAAGACCAACGCCGCGTTCAAGGCCAAGGCCACCATCCCGGGGATCACCGCGAGCGGATAGATGAGCCAGTAGTGCGCATGGCGCAGGCGCAAAAAATCCTCGTTGCTCATCATCGGCCCCATGTCGAGCCAGGTGGGGTAGTTGCCCCAGCCCTGAAGCAGCGTGACGCCGGAGACGAACCAGGCGAGGATGATGAAGACGGTCAGGCAAAGATCGGTGAACAGGGGCTTTGTCATCGTTATGGGCTCCCGCATGCATCGTCGCGCGACACGATACACCAAATTGGCGGGCTGCCAATCTTGCGTCCAGACGGAGGGGGCTGTGTCCCCTGGACTTTTCTTGCACGTAAGGCCAGCATCGATGGCGGACCGGATGTGCCGGATACCTTCGAGCACGCGATCGCAAGCTCACAACCGCCGAGGCAACGCAACCATGACCACGGTGACCGTGACCGAAGTCATCGAGATTCGTCGGCCGATCGACGTCGTGCGGGCGCATTACAGCGACGTGCAGCATCATGCGGACTATCACGTACATGCGGCTTACGTGGTGAGAGTCTTGTCGCAACATGCGTCGGGCTGCACGTTCGAGCAGCGAAGCAAGATGTTCGGGCGCGAGCGGGTCGATCTTTATGAGCTTCATCGCCGGGCCGATGGCGCGGTGTGCTCGACGGCGACAAGCGGTCCGTCGAAAGGGGTGGCGACCCTCGTTTCTTTCCGCGCGCTTGGCGATGACAGCACGGAAGTGAGGTTTGAGGTGACGGTCCCGCTTCCTGGGCTGGCAGGGCTGTTCGCGCCACTCGTCCGGCGCCGGGCGCGTGCAGAGACGCGGGCCGTGCTTCAGGAAGACCGGCACGATCTCGAGGTCATGCGGTATCAGCCTAGACCTTGAATGCCGTCTCAAACTACTATCGCACGGGTACGTCGCGCAGAAGGCATTGGTGCGCCAATTGGGTGCGCCGGAGTGGCTGAGTGCGCGGCGCAGCCCCAACCAGCCTATACGTTGCTTGTTCTCATGGGATGGCCGGTCGAGCGCATCATCGAGCGGAAGGTCGCGGCGCTGCGCCGGGAGTTGATCAAGGGTTGAGAGTTCCTCGCCGTCAGGCGTTGGGCTCGCCAATCAGGTAGGTCAACGTGAGCTTCGTTGCCGGCAGAACAACTTCCCGCTCGCCCGCGTTCCAGGTGTAGCCGAGCGCCACTTCTTTGCCCATCGCCAGAAGTTCGTCGGTCGTGTAGGCGCGAAGGCAGGAGACGCAGCCGTCCCAGCCGAGGATGAACGGGGCGATCGGGATCGGGTAGGTCCACAGGAAGCGTGCGAGCGTCATGCGGCCCATGAACGGCGTGCGCAGGAGTCCGAGCAGGAAACCGCCGATCGTCGTTGCGACCACGGCCTTGCGATTGAAGGGCTCGATCACGGCGATGGTGCGTCCCTTGGCGGCGGCATCCGCGAGGACGCGTTTGGCGTCCTCGGGTTTGAAGTGGTGCAGCGCGGTGAACACCGTTTGGAACCGACCAAGGTCGCGCGGCACGTCGAAGGCACTCACCGACGACAATTCGCCGGTTGCGGCGCCCGCTGTTTCGGCCTCGATCGCGCGGAAGGCGTCGATGTTGGGGAAGAGATCGGTCAGCCTTGCGGTCACGGGCTTGCCCATGCGCTCACTCAGATGCGGCAGCACCGCGATCAGCGGGCCGCCGCCGCCCGAGCAGACGTCCACAATGCGCGTCTCGCCGGTGCGCGTCAGCGGTGGGACTAGAATGTCCGCCACAGCTTCCCGTAGCGGTGCCGTCGCCGGCACGGAAAACGTGAACTGAAGGTGGTGGGTGATGAAATCGCGCAGCGTGCGCGGTAGCCACGGTTGGTCTTCCCACTCGAAGAGATGAAGTCGTGCCATCTTTCTCAAGGTCCCTGCGTGTGCGCCTGATAGCACGGGCACCGGTGACACTCAAAGCTTGTCGTGGCTTCCACTTGTTGCGAATCGCGCGAAAAGGCTAGAAGTCCCCATGGCCGTTTATACCGATGTCAGCGATACGGAACTTGCCGCGTTCTTGAGCGCGTACGAGCTGGGGAGCGTGCTTGCGTTCAAGGGGATTGCGGAGGGGGTCGAGAATTCGAACTTCTTTCT
>CAZYGK010000093.1:0-12602 GCA_964647355.1 uncultured Flavobacteriaceae bacterium
CGGCCGGCGAGCGCTGCATGGCGATCGCGGTTGCGGTCCCCGTCACCGACAAGCTCGGCGACGAACTCGTCCGCCGCTTGAAGCCCCGCGTCGAAGAACTGAAAGTCTCGCTCCCCACCGATCCGGCCGCGAACTACGGCCCGCTCGTCACCCGCGAACACCGCGAAAAGGTGAAGGGTTATATCGAAATGGGCGTCAAGGAAGGCGCCGAACTCGTCGTCGATGGCCGAAATTTCCGCATGCAGGGTTACGAAAACGGCTTCTTCCTCGGCGGCTCGCTGTTCGACCATGTGAAGCCGCATATGCGCACCTACCAGGAAGAAATCTTCGGCCCCGTCCTGCAAATCGCCCGCGCGCAAACGTTTGAGGAAGCAGCCGCTCTTCCGTCCAAGCACGCCTACGGCAACGGTGTCGCGATCTTCACCCGCGACGGCGACGCCGCACGGGAGTTCGCCTCGAAAGTGCAGGTCGGCATGGTCGGCATCAACGTGCCGATCCCCGTGCCGCTCGCCTATCACACGTTCGGCGGTTGGAAGCGTTCCGCTTTCGGCGACGTCAACCAACATGGCCCCGAAGGCGTGCGCTTTTTCACGAAGATCAAAACCGTCACCGCGCGCTGGCCGAAAGGCGGCGTGCGCGAAGGTTCAAGCTTCGTCATTCCGACGATGAAGTAATCCTCCAGTGCATTCGCTCGCCGCCCTCTGTCTCTCGGTCATGCTGACATCGGTCGCCATCGCCGGCCCCAGCTTCGATTGTGAAAAGGCGACCAGCGACGTCGAAAAGGTCATCTGCGAGGACGACGGTCCGATCACCGGTGGGGGAAGCGCGTGGCTCGATCGTCAACTCGCCCGCCTCTACGCAATCGCGAAAGAGCGCGTGCCAGTCGAGAAACGTGCGTTGCTTGTCGCCGCTCAGCGAAAATTTCTACAGGATCGCGACGCCTGCTTTTCACGGCCAAGGTGCCGGATGGATGACGTCTATCGGAAGCGACTGAAAGCCATCGCGCGCGCGATGAACGACGATCAGGCGTTTCAGACTTTGAGAGGTGCAGGAAGGGCAGCCGACGACGGGCGACTGCAAATCGCCCGATACGGAAATACCGCCTCCCTTTCCATCTGGACTGTCGGCGGCAACGATCACGTTTGCCAGTTCGAACAAGACGACCTATCCCTCGATGCCGATGGTGTCGTCCGGTTCTATGATGAGCAATTGACGTTTCGCATCGCAGTCGCTCCCGTTGAAGGGGGGCTCCAAGTCACAACGGAAGGCCACGAACATTGTGGTGCTCGTGCGTCGATGGATGGCACATACACACTGCAAGAATAAGCGAGCGGTTCCTATCGTCGCGTGATCACCAAGAGGTAAGCAATGTTGCGTCTTTTTGTTTTCGTCGTCGCTGCGCTCGGTGCCACGATGTCCGCGTCGGCTGCGCCAAGTTTCAATTGCGCGAAGGCGCAAGGCGCGGCGGAGAAGACCGTCTGCGACGTACCGAACCTGCAATGGACAGACCGCCAGATGGCGCGTCTTTACCGGCTCGCTCTGAGTCACAAGCCGCAAATGCGTCGTCCGCTTATGGCCAGTCAGCGTAGCTTCCTGACGGCCCGCGACGCCTGCCGGGACGATAGCGATTGCATCGAGCGCACCTACCGGGCGCGTCTCACTGAGCTGAGCCGGTACGTCAACGTCTACGCGGCGTTCGGCGAGTACAAACCCGAAGGCATGGGTGGCTCGATGTGGATCGTGCGCTTCGGCTACGACGCAGCCATACGCATCCTGACCGTCGGCGGCGGCGGCCACACCTGCTGGTTCGACACCGACAGCGCCCCGCAAGGCGGCAAAGGCGTCATCCGCTACGCCGAGAAAGGCGCGAACGCCTGCCGCATAACCATCGCCCCCGATGGCGACGACGTCATGATCGTGCAAACCAAGAACTGCAGCGACTATTGCGGGATGCGGGCCGTTCTTGACGATCGCTACAGCCGCGTCCCTTGAGATTGGCGCAGCGCGCAATGCACCCTGCCGAACGCTATCGCGCGCTTGTCGCCGAACGGAAGCTGACCGGCGACGCGGCGCAGGAGCGCGTCGCGGGCGCGCTCGAGACACTTGCAACGAAGCTTGAAGCCCACAGCCCCGGCCGCAAACCGCTCTTCGGCTTCGGTCGCGTGCCCGAAGCCCCGCGCGGGCTCTACATCCATGGTCCCGTCGGTCGCGGCAAGTCGATGTTGATGGACTTGTTCTACAAAAACGTCGCGTACGCGCCGAAGCGCCGCGTCCACTTCCACGACTTCATGGCCGAGGTCCACGCGACGGTGAGGCGCTGGCGGGAAAAGGATCCCGGCAACGAGATTGCGCGTACGGCCGCCGATATCCGCGCAAGCGCCGCGTTGCTGTGCTTCGACGAGTTCCAAGTGCTCGACATCGCCGACGCGATGATCCTCGCGCGCCTGTTCGAGAGCCTGTTCGAATCGGGCATCGTCGTCGTCGCGACCTCGAACCGCCACCCGCGCGAGCTCTACGAGAACGGCATCAATCGCCAGCTGTTCCTGCCCGCGATCGACCTGATTGAGCGGCGCATGGACGTCATGTGCCTCGACGGTCCGATCGACTACCGCCTCGCGCGGCTCGAACGCGGGCGCGTCTACTTCACGCCGCTGAATGCAGATGCGACGGCCGCCTTGGATGAAGTTTGGCACGACCTGACCGGGGTCACGCATGGCGCGCCCGCCGAGATCGAGTTGCTGGGCCGTAAACTCGTGGTGCGAGAGCAGGCACGCGGCGCGGCACGCTTCACGTTCGACGATCTTTGCATCCAGCCTTTGGGTCCGCAGGACTTCCTCGCGATCGCCGATGCCTATCACGCGGTCGTGGTGAGAGACGTTCCACGCCTGTCGCCCGACAAAAGGAACGAAGCCAAGCGTTTCGTGACCCTGATCGACGCGCTCTACGAACGTTCGGTGAAGTTCATCTGCACGGCGGCCGCAAGTCCGCAGGAGCTTTACCCGGCCGGCGACGGCGCCTTCGAGTTCGAACGCACGGCATCGCGGCTCATAGAAATGCAAACGCCCGAGTATCTCGGGCGCTCACACAAACCAAAATCTTAGAATACGAGGCGGCTATTCCTGCTGCATCGGGATCAGCGGCGACGGCGCGACCGGCGCCGCATCCGGCTGCGAGAACGCCGTTGCGCTGCTGGGCTCAGGCGTTGCGGCGGCTGGCTCGGGAACGTCGGCCGGTGTCTGCACCGGAACGCTGCCGGCGAACGCGGCATCTTCCGGCGGCTCGTAGGCTTCGGTAGCGGGCACCGGCGGCTTGCGCGGTGCACCGGTTGCCTTCGCGGTCGTGAGCGCAGCCGCCTTCTCTGGCGTCACGATCTCTGCCGGTTTCTCTGCCGTCGCTTTCGGCTTCGTGGGCTTGATTGCGGCAGCCGGAGCCGGCAGCGGTTCGACGTTCGCAACGCGCGTCGGCGTGGCGGGGAACGTCGGGCGCACGGGCACGTCCGTGATGATCGTTTGCGGTGTGCGCGGCGTCGCCGCCGGACGCGCCGCCATCTTGACCGGCGCAGGCGTAGGCGCTGCCGTCGGCTCGGTGAATTGTGGAACGTCGCTCGGCAGCGCTGCGGCGGTTTCGATCGGCGTAACGGACGTCGCGCTCATCGTCGGCCGCAAGCGCAGCACGACAATCGGCTCGCCCCGGATCAGCTTCGAGGTGACGGGCGTGCCGCCGGTTACGGTCGCGATTAGCGGGCCGCCTTCACCCTCGTTGACGGGCGCCGCTGCCGCAAACGTCATCGCGTCGAGCGCAGGTTGATCCGTATCGACGGCAGTCGTCGTCTGTTTGGCGTCTTTCGCCGGTTTCGCGCCGGCGGCGTTCACGACCGGGCGCGGCGTGCGCGCGGTCTGGCTCGCGGTGTCGCCGTCTTCCATTTCGGCCGCAGAAGCGCTCGGCATGAACGCGAGCGATGCGGACGAAACGCTTGTCGTGGCAAGCGCCGCGACGTCGATCTGTTGCGCGGCGTTGGCGCGCGCGAGCTGACGCTCGGTATCTTCTTTGGCTTTCGCGGTCTTGATCTCGGCCCAGACCGCGTCGGTCGACAGTTCGTTTTCGCCGGCGCTGACATTGGCCGGCATATACTTCGGCGCCGCATAGACGACGGTGCCGTCTTCTTCGATGCGCTCGATGAAGATGCCGTGGAAGTCGGCGCGCGTTGCTGCCGATCCGCGTTCCTCGCAGATGTCGCGGTCGGAACGCACGAGGCCTTCGGAGAAACGGCAGTCCTTACCTGTCACGATCGACACGGCATGCTCGCCCAAATCGGCGCCGGTGAAGATCGTCGAGGCAAAGCCCGCGAAGGAGGAAATGGAACTGAGCGAAACGCCGGCTACCGTGCCGGCACAGCCACCCAAAATGGTCGTTGAGGCGAGAATTCCAGCAAGCGCGACCGGACGCATGAACCTAACTCCACATGGTTCTGCCGGATCCCGGGCCGCGCTTTCCCCCCAGAACACGTGGGGCCGGATCCGTCAAAATTTTGAACTGAGGCACTGCAACTTTGATGTCTCACGGTACATGCGAAAACAAACGGAATCAATATTTGAGTTGACAGTGTTGCATAAATCACATGTGCACGCAGTGCTTGTGCGCTTGCGATTGAGTCGGGTGATGCGCTACGCGTCCCCGCATTAATCTCAATGTCGCATCCCAACTTTGGTGAACGGCTTCGCCGTCGCACAACCTCCAAGAAAGAACCTCACATGGCTCGGAAAAAAATTGCTCTCATCGGCGGTGGACAAATCGGCGGCACCCTCGCGCATCTCATTGGTTTGAAGGAGTTGGGCGACGTTGTTCTGTTCGACATCGTCGAAGGCCTGCCGCAAGGAAAGTCGCTGGATATCGCACAATCCGCACCGGTCGACGGCTTCGACGCCCATTACAAAGGCACGCAGTCCTATGCCGATATCGCAGGGGCGGACGTCGTGATCGTCACCGCCGGCGTGCCCCGCAAACCGGGCATGAGCCGCGACGACTTACTTAATATTAATCTTGGTGTGATGCGCGCTGTGGGCGACGGCATCAAAGCCCACGCGCCGAACGCGTTCGTCATCTGCATCACGAACCCGCTCGATGCGATGGTCTGGGCGCTGCGCGAATTTTCCGGGCTCCCGCACCATAAAGTTGTAGGCATGGCTGGCGTCCTTGACAGTGCCCGCTTCCGCCACTTCCTGGCCGATGAGTTCAAGGTCTCGGTCGAAGACGTCACCGCCTTCGTGCTTGGCGGCCACGGGGACACCATGGTCCCGCTCACCCGCTTCTCGACGGTCGCCGGCATCCCGCTCACCGAACTCGTCAAGATGGGCTGGATCAAGCAGGAACGCCTCGACCAAATCGTTCAGCGCACCCGCGACGGCGGGGCCGAGATCGTGGGCCTGCTGAAGACGGGCTCGGCCTTCTACGCCCCCGCGACCTCCGCCATCGCGATGGCCGAAAGCTACCTCAAGGACAAGAAGCGCATCCTGCCCTGCGCCGCCCACGTAAAGGGCGAGTTCGGCCTGAAGGATCTCTACGTCGGCGTCCCCTGCATCATCGGCGCAGGCGGCGTGGAGAAGGTGATCAACCTGAACCTCACCGCCGAAGAAAACGCGATGCTGCAAAAATCGGTCGACGCCGTCCGCGGCCTCGTCGACGCCTGCAAAAAACTCGAACCGAAGCTCGGTTGAAAGCTTGAGCGTGGGAAGCACCCGATGATCATTCCCACGCTCACCACCGAACGTTTGATCATGCGCGGCTATCGCGAGGACGATGTCCAAGCGATCGCCGCGCTTCACGGCGACCCGGAAGTCGTCCGCTATCTGACGCCGAACGGCGAGCCGGAACCTTCGCTCGCCGACGCGTGGAATCACATCGCCAAGCACCTGGGCCATTGGGTGCTCAAAGGCTACGGCAAATGGGCGGTGGACGAGCGCGCCACCGGCCGCTTCGTCGGCCGCGTCGGCCTCTACGATCCGCCCTACGATTGGGTGGGCCTCGAACTCGGTTGGACATTTCTGCGCGAGGCTTGGGGGCGGGGCTACGCAACGGAAGCCGGCGCCGCCGCGATGCGCTGGGGCTTCGAGACCTTGGGCGCGAACGAAATCGTCTCCGCCATTCACCCGGACAACGCCGCGTCAACCCGCGTCGCCGAGCGTCTGGGCGAACGCTACCTGCGCGAAGGCACGCTGCACGGCCGAACCTGCCTCATATACGGCATCACCAAAGAAGAATGGCGCCCCCGCTCTTGATTTGCGGCGCGCCCCACGCTCGGATGGCTTTGAAGCAACCGAGCGCCCCGCCATGCAACTCGCCCTCTCCGCCGCCGACGAAACCTTCCGTGACCAGGTTCGCCGCTTCCTCGATGAAAAGCTGACGCCCGATCTGCGCGATGCCGGCAAGAAAACCGGCGGCGTGCTGAGCGATCCGCCGGCGACCACGAAGTGGCACAAAGCGCTCTACGAAAAGGGTTGGATCGCACCCGCCTGGCCGAAGGAATACGGTGGCCCCGGCTGGACCGAGATGCAGCGCTACATCTTCTCCTCCGAATGCGCCGCAGCCCACGCGCCGCTGCTGCCGAACTTCGGCACGCGCATGTGCGGCCCGGTGTTGATGAAGTTCGGCTCGCCCGAACAGAAGGCGTTCTATCTGCCGCGCATCCTCTCGGGCGTTGACTATTGGTGCCAGGGCTATTCCGAGCCCGGCTCCGGCTCCGACCTCGCCTCGCTGCAGATGAAAGCGGTGCGCGACGGCGATCACTACGTGCTGAACGGCACGAAGATCTGGACCACGCACGCGCACTTCGCGAACCGCATGTTCTGCCTCGTGCGCACCGCGCAAACCGGCAAGCCGCAAGAGGGCATCACGTTCGTTCTGCTGGAGACGAGCACGCCCGGCTTCACCGTGCGCCCGATCATCACGCTCGCCGGCGATCACGAGGTGAACCAATGCTTCTTCGACAACGTGCGCGTGCCCGTCGCCAACCGCGTCGGCGAAGAAGGTCAAGGCTGGACGATCGCGAAATACCTGCTTGAGTTTGAGCGCGGTAACGCCTACGCCGCCGCGCTCCAGGCAAAGCTATCGGCTGTCAAGAAAGCCGCCGCCACCGAACGCAGCAACGGCGAACCGCTCAGCGCCGACGAAGACTTCGCGCGAAAGCTCGTCGAGGTGGAGATCGAACTCCAAGGCTTGATGATGACCGAGCACCGCGTCATGTCGCAGCTTAGCCAAGGTCAAAACCCAGGCCCCGCGTCCTCGCTCTTGAAGGCGCGCGGCACCGAGGTTTCCCAGCGCATCACCGAACTCGGTATCGAAGCTCTCGCCGCCTACATCGCCCCGTTCGAGCCCGAGGCGCGCAAACAAGGCGCGAACGTGAAGCCGGTCGTGCCGGAACATGGACTGGTTTTCATGCCGCAATATTTGAACACGCGCGCCGCCACGATCTATGGCGGGTCGTCCGAGGTTCAGCGCAACATCATGGCAAAGCTGATCGTGGGCCTGTGAACCAGCCGTTTACGCTGTTCGCCGCTTGATTGTCGGCCGCGTCTGCGCTCCCATGGAGCCAGTAGCGAGCGTCCCCCGCATGTCGACACGTAGCCAATGGCATGAAATCGAGTTGCCGGTTTCCCCGGCCGCGTTGTTCAACCTGTTGCTCTCGCCGAAAGCGATCCGCGGCCGCTGGAACAACACAGCGGCCGTCGTGACCGAAGTCGACGGCTCCTGGGTGATCGCTTGGGGCGCGCGCGAAAGCGATCCCGACTACGTCAGCGGCGCGCGCATCAAATCGTTCCAAGCGCCAAAGCTCGTGAAGCTGGCGTTCGACTATGCCCGCGCCCGCTCCGGCATGCTCCCCTTCGGGAACATGATGACTGCCGAACTGGCAATCACACAAAAAGGCCAAGGCTCGCTGCTTCGCGTCACGCACGCAGGCCTTCCCGCCGACAACGACGACTACTTTAACGCCGTCGCCGACGGCTGGCGCGCGGCTCTGCAGGGCCTAGGCGCCTTGCTCGTGCCGCAACAACCGCAGCAGACGCCGGTCCGCCGTTAGCGCCCCTCGAACTTCGGCTCGCGCTTCTCGAAGAACGCTTTCACCCCTTCGCGCACGTCGGCGCTCGAGTTCGACACCATCACCGACAGCGCCGCGTCGCCGAGCGACTGGTCGAGTGTCGTGTTGAGGCCGCGTACCATCATCGCCTTCGCAAGTCTTACAGCCAGCGGCGCCCGCTTCGCCAGAGCTTTGGCGAGCGCCATCGTGCGCGCCTCCAACTCGGCTGCCGGGACGACCTCCGTCACCAACCCAAGCTCGTGCGCCGTATTCGCGTCGTACACCTCCGCGAGCATCGTCATCTTGAGAGCCCGGTCGAGCCCCATCGCCCGCGGAAACAGCCAGGCCCCGCCTTCATCGGGCAGCAACCCGAATTTGCCCGACGTGTCGCCGAGTTTCGCCGTATCCGCCGCGACCCGAAAATCGCACGCCAATGCAAGCGTGAGCCCGCCTGCAACCGCGGGGCCGTTGATCATGGCGATCGTCGGTTTGTCGAGCCGGTGCAACGCCTGGATCACCCGGTGCATGCCGTCGCGCATCTCGCGTGCGTGGCTAAGTTGCGCTTTCATCAAGTCGCCGTGCGCCTCGTCCGCGCCCGACACGTCGCCGCCCGCACAGAACCCGCGCCCTTCGCCGGTGACGATCAGTACACGCAGCGCGTCGTCCCGCAGGTAAGTCTCAACCGCCGCGACTGCCTCCTCGCAAAGCCGCGTCGTGTATGCATTCATCTGCTTCGGCCGCGCCAGCGTCAGCCGCGCGATCTGAGCCTCCACCCGGTCGAATCTGATCTCGCGATATGCCTCGCCCATTGCGCCTCTCCTTGATTGTGGGCTTAAGCTTAGCCGACCGCGCCACTGGAGGAAGCCAAATGTCGACCTACGAAGACATTCTCTACGACGTGAAGGACGGCATCGCCCTCATCACGCTGAACCGCCCCGACAAGTTGAACGCGTGGACGGCGGCCATGCAGGCCAGCGTGAAGCGCGCGGTCGTCGATGCGGCCAACGACGACGATGTCCGCGTCATCGTGATCACGGGTGCGGGCCGCGGCTTCTGCGCCGGAGCCGACATGGGTGGCCTGCAGAAGATCGAGCCCGGCAAGTGGAACGAACGGGAGCTCGCGCGCGCCGACAGCAGCGTCGACGTTCCGCATTCGGATCTGGGCCCAGACGTCAGCGAGCACTACACCGGCCGCTTCGGCTATCTGATGTCGATCAGAAAGCCCATCATCGCCGCGATCAACGGCCCCTGCGCCGGCATCGGCCTCGTCTTCACGCTCTATTGCGACATGCGCTTTGCTGCATTGGAAGCAAAGTTCACGACCTCGTTCGCGCAGCGCGGCCTGATCGCCGAACATGGCATCTCCTGGCTCTTGCCCCGCCTGATCGGCACCGGACACGCCCTCGATCTACTTTTCTCCGCGCGAAAAGTCTCCGCCGAAGAAGCCGCCCGCATCGGCCTCGTCAACCGCGTCTTCCCGCAAGAGAACTTCGCGACCAACGTGCTTGGCTACGCAAAGCACCTCGCCACGACGGTCTCGCCCCGCTCGATGGCCGTCATGAAGGCGCAAATCTGGAAGTCGCACTTCCAAGATCTCGACAGCGCGATCGCCATCGGCGACGCCGAAATGCAAAAGAGCTTCGCCACCGAAGACTTCAAAGAAGGCGTCGCCCACTTTGTCGAGAAGCGCCCGGCGAGATTCACAGGTCGCTAGACATCGCCCCATTCCTGCCCTGCTTTCGCCACATTGCGAAGGCGCCATGCACATCTCGCACGCGCAACTAGGGGAGTGGTTCGCGAAATGACTTGGCTCTTGTTCTTGGCCTTCTTGGGCTACTACGGCTACCAGCAGTACTTCCTCGGCGTTGCCGAGCCGATGGATCAGCAGCACATGCGCAACGCGCTACTGATGCTGTCGCTGACGATGATCGGCCCATTCTTCGTCTCCTACATGTTCACCCGCGCGACGCAGCTCACGGGCCGCGTACCAGCGGTCCTCTTGGGCTTCATCGCATCGATGACGCTGGCCATGGTCGGCGCCTGGGCTGCCTGGAAATTCTTCGGCGGCATCGAGACAATGCGCGTGCCGCTTGAACAGGCCCTCCGTGGAGCCGTGATCCCGGGCCTCGGCATGGGCGTGATCCTCGCCATCGACAGCCTTTTCCGCCGCCGGGCCGCTTAGACGGAGCGCCCGCGGATTGTTGTGATAGCCGCCGCTGTGGCGGCTATCACTGTTTGTCGCACGCGCGCCGCCCGTTCATCTGCGGTACACTCGCTAAGGTCTGAGATCAGACCCGATGGATGGGAGACTGCCATGTCCGAGACCACGGGCCATTCGCGTTGGCGCCACTTCCTGATGATGTTGCCGTTCTTTGTGATCGGTGTTGCGATACCGGTCTACTTCTTCGGCTTCTCCGGCGATGGATCGCCGATGCAGGCGAGTGAGGGGCCGTCAGCCATCGCACCGGCGCCGGCACCTGACGGCAGTTACTACCCCGCGCCAAGCACGCAGCGTTCGTATCGCATCGAACCCTCCGCCGTCGTCGGCTTCGCGCGAGATGCGTTCGAAACTGTCGTCAACACGTATGTCTCGCCGAACCTCTCCCCGTTGATGGTCAAGCTTGGCTTCTTAGGCGTGCTGTTCGTCGGCGGCTTCATCGCGTTGCGTCTGGTGATCGCGATCGTCTCCGGTACGGTTGGCACGTTCCTCGCCTTTCTCGTCCACAAAGCGGCCGGCCCCATGTTCATGGGCTTCCTCGCCGTCGGCTCGACCTGGGGCATTCATCAAACGATCGCCGAGCAATTCGGCATGCAATGGGCAGCGACCACGGTGTCGCTCACCGCGGCCGTCGCGACCCTGTTCGCGCTCGCAGGCGTCAAGGTCCGCTGAGGCGGCCAAAAGCGTCAAAACGCCGGTCCGGAACGCCCCGTTCCCGTTGCGGGAACGGGGGGCCATCGCTATACCAGCGAGCCCGATTTGGCCCGGCGATGGGGCCCGATTTTCCAAACGAAACGTCCGCTTTGGCAATGCGGATTCCTGTGCGCTTGAAGGCTCTTTCCCGATGAACATTCACGAATACCAAGCCAAAGCCGTCCTGAAGGAATTCGGCGTGCCCATCCTGCGCGGCATTCCGGCCTTTTCGGTTGACGAGGCGGTCAAAGCCGCAAACGACCTCGGCGGTCCGGTTTGGGTCGTGAAATCGCAAATCCACGCGGGCGGCCGCGGCAAGGGCGGCGGCGTCAAGGTCGTGAAGTCGATCGATGCCGTCAAATCCGAAGCGACGCGTATGCTGGGCATGACGCTCATTACGCCACAGACCGGTCCGCAAGGCCGCGTCGTGCGCCGCCTGTTCGTCGAAGAAGGCGCGGCGATCGCGCGCGAACTGTACCTCTCGATCCTCGTCGACCGCGAAACCTCGCGCGTCGCCTTCATCGCCTCGACCGAAGGCGGCATGGACATCGAAAAGGTCGCCCACGACACGCCGGAAAAGATCCTGACGATCTATGTCGACCCAGCCTCGGGCATCCAACCGTTCCATGGCCGCCGCATTGCGAAGGCGCTGAAGGTGACGGGCGACACCGCCAAGCAAATGGGCGCCCTCATCGACAAGCTCTACAAAGCCTTCGTCGCGAAGGACATGAGCCTCCTCGAAATCAATCCGCTCGTGATCACCGACAAGGGCGATGTCGTCTGCCTCGATGCGAAGATCAACTTCGACGACAACGCACTCTACCGCCACAAAGAGATCGCGGAACTGCACGACCCGAACGAGCAGGACCCCGCCGAACTCGAAGCCGCGAAATACGACCTGAATTTCATCAAGCTCGACGGCACGATCGGCTGCCTCGTGAACGGCGCCGGCCTCGCCATGGCGACGATGGACATCATCAAGCTCTACGGCTCGAGCCCCGCGAACTTCCTTGACGTCGGCGGTGGCGCCTCGAAGGAAAAGGTGACGGCCGCGTTCAAAATCCTGCTGAAAGACCCCGCGGTCAAAGGCATCCTGGTCAACATCTTCGGCGGCATCATGCGTTGCGACATCATCGCGGAAGGCATCATCGCCGCCGCGAAGGAGACGAGCCTCTCGATCCCGCTGGTCGCGCGCCTCTCGGGCACGAACGCCGACCTCGGCAAGAAAATCCTCGCGGAATCGGGCCTGCGCCTGATCCCCGCCGACGACCTCGCCGACGCCGCCGACAAGATCGTCAAAGCGATCAAGGGCGCGAAGTGAGTCTCCGCGCCCAAATCAAATCGTCATGGCCGGGCTTGACCCGGCCACCCAGGGGCGCCGCACCGGCGTCTCTCGCTGGCGGTTTGCGCGGTGGACACAAGAACAGTTCAGGCGCCGGATCTGTGGCGCTGGGTGGCCGGGTCAAGCCCGGCCATGACGTGTATTTGTTTGGTGGAGGTGCGTGATGACCGTGCGTGTATTGAGCAGTGTCTTCGCAAGTGTCGTATGCGTGGCAACCGGCGCGCACGCCGCTGCATTCGACGTCTATCGCTCCGCCTGCCTCGACACCGGCATCGACA
>CAZYGK010000094.1:0-12567 GCA_964647355.1 uncultured Flavobacteriaceae bacterium
ACGACCTCGACGCCCGCTTCCCCGGCATCCGCTTCCGCGTGATCGACGAGCAGGGGCGCATCCGCGAGCACATGCGCATCTTCGTCGACGGCGAGCGCGTGCGGGACATTGGGGCGACTGTGCATACGCGTGGCGAGGTGCACATCTTCGGCGCGTTGAGTGGGGGATAGATGACTCTGAAGATCAAGCCACTGACGGCGGACAACTGGGACGACATCGAAGCCCTGTTCTCCGCGAAGGGTTGCTCCGTCGCGAAGTGGTGTTGGTGTGTGCATTACCGGTTTGCGAAGGCGGCGATGCCTAAGGACCGGAAGGCTGCACTGAAGAAGCTCGCGAAGGGGGAACCGCCGCCGGGGTTGATTGCCTATCGGGGCAAGATGCCTGTCGGGTGGGTGTCGCTGGGGCCGCGGGCGGCGTTTGCCAAACTTGAGACGTCGCGGGTGATGAAGGCGGTGGACGACGCGCCGGTGTGGTCGGTCATTTGCTTCGTCGTGCCGGCGGCGGAGCGCGGGCAAGGGATCGCGCGGGCGCTGCTTGACGGGGCGATCGCGTATGCGCGCAAGCAAAAGGTGAAGGTGCTGGAGGCTTATCCGGTCGACAAGGCGGGTCCATCCGTGCCCATGTCGATGTGGTTCGGCGCGGCGTCGATGTTTCGCAAAGCGGGCTTCGAAGAGGTCGCGCGGCGCAAGCCGACACGGCCGGTGATGCGCTTGGGGTTGTAGCGGGCGCCTCGCTTCCTGGGACCGCCGACGTCGTCGGCTGCTCTTCAACAGCGTTTGCACCGCACCGGCGGCTGAAGGAAGAAGAGCGGACGGGGACGTCCGCAGTCCCAGGAAGGAAGAGCCGGCCGGAGGCCGGCGCTCCTAGGCGGTTTATGGACTATAAAGACCGGTGCTCTAACTTTGGGCAGTGAGGTCACGGGAGTCCACGTGTCGAAGAACTGCATTCTTGTGGGGGCGCCGATCGAGTCCGGGCAGCGGGTGCCGGGGTGCACGATGGGGCCTGCGGCGTATCGCGTTGCGGGTCTGGCCACCATGCTCGAAGACCTGGGTCACAGCGTCGACGATTGGGGCGATGCGGCCGTCGATACGTCGTTGATGCCGCCGGGGAAATCGGCGCGCACGGTGCATGCCGAGATTGAGACCTATCGCTGGACCGTCGCGCTGACCGACGCGGCGCGGCGCGCGATGGACAAGGGGTTTCCGATCTTCCTGGGGGGCGATCATGCGATGGGGCTTGGTACCGTCGCGGGGGTTGCGGCCTACGCGAAGGCCAAGGGCCGGCCTCTGTTCGTGTTGTGGCTTGATGCGCATTCGGACTTTCACACGCCGGGGACGACGGACAGCGGGAATTATCACGGGATGCCGGTCGCCTATCTTGCGGGGCGTGAGGGCTTCAACGCGCTGCCGCCGTTTCCAGCGCCGGTGCCGGACCAGAACATTTGCCTGTTCGGCATTCGCTCGGTCGATGAGGGCGAGAATTTGGCGCTGCAGAAGCGCTCGATTGCGGTGAACGATATGCGCGTGTTGGACGAGCGCGGGATCATCGGGCCGTTGCGCGAGTTTGTGGAGCGCGTGCGGCACGCCAAGGGCCTGCTGCATGTCTCGCTGGACGTCGACTTTCTGGATCCGTCGATCGCGCCCGGCGTAGGTACGACCGTTCCGGGCGGGGCGACGTTTCGCGAGGCCCACCTGATCATGGAGTTTTTGCACGAGCAGAATCTCGTGACGTCGCTTGACCTTGCCGAGCTCAATCCGTTTTTGGACGAACGCGGGCGGACGGCGCGGCTGATGGTCGACCTGGTCGCGAGTCTGATGGGGCGCAAGGTCTTCGACCGGCCGACCCGCGCGGGTGGTGCATAATGGCGCCTCCATCGGACCTCGCCCTCGTTCCCTTTATCAGCGTCGAGAACATGATGCGGTTCGTGCTGCATCTGGGGCTTGAGCGCGTTCTTGTCGAACTGGCAGGCGAGATCGAGGCCGACTTCTTGCGCTGGGAGATGTTCGACAAGACGCCGCGCGTCGCGAGCCATTCGGCCGTCGGCGTGATCGAGCTGATGCCGACGTCGGACGGCGAGTATTACGGCTTCAAATACGTCAACGGACATCCGAAGAATATGGTGGCGGGCTTGCAGACCGTGACTGCGTTCGGCGTGCTTGCCGACGTGTCGACCGGCTATCCGCTGCTGCTATCCGAGATGACGATTTTGACCGCGCTGCGCACAGCCGCCACCTCGGCGATGGCGGCCAAGCATCTGGCGCCGAAGGGCGCGACCACAATGGCGATGATCGGCAACGGCGCACAGTCGGAGTTTCAGGCGACCGCGTTCCGTGCCCTGTGCGGTATCGAGCACGTGCGGCTCTACGATATCGATCCGGCCGCGACGGCGAAGTGCGCGAAGAACTTGGCGGGTACGGGGCTGAAGGTCACGCCATGCAGGAGCAAAGAGGCCGCGATGGAGGGGGCGCAGATCATCACGACCTGCACCGCCGACAAGCAGCTTGCCACGATCCTGACCGACAACATGGTGGGCTCTGGCGTGCATATCAATGCGATCGGCGGCGACTGCCCGGGCAAGACGGAACTCGCCCGCGACATCCTTTTGCGTTCCGATATTTTCGTCGAATACACGCCGCAGACGCGGATCGAAGGCGAGATCCAGCAGCTTGCGCCCAATCATCCGGTGACGGAACTTTGGGAGGTGATCGCAGGGCGGTCGCCCGGACGCACGAGTGCCAAGCAGATCACGTTGTTCGACGGCGTGGGCTTTGCGATCGAGGATTTTGCTGCGCTGCGGTATGTACACGCGCGCGTGAAGGGTACGTCGTTCGTGCAAAACTTGGACATGATCGCCGACCCCGACGATCCGCGCGACCTCTACGGGATGCTGATGCGCGCGAAGGGGTGAGTTGTGCGCGCGGACACTTTCTAGCCTTCGGGATTGCGCCTAGGCTTGGCCGGCTGACGGGAGGCCAAGAGAAATGATCCGTACATGTTTGCTGGCTAGCGTTCTGTTGTTGGCGACTGGCCTCGCGAGCGCCGCTCCGGCACCCGGCTTACCGGGTCCGAGCCTTGAACGGAAGCGTCCGCCGGCTCTGCCGCACGACTTCACACGGCAAGTTCCGCCGCCGCTTAGCGCATGCAAGCGGCTGGGGGGCCTTACTTTGCCGAGCGGACGCATCGGCGAGATGCACGTCGTCGAGGCACGCGTGGTGGCGGCGCACATCGTGAATGGCCCTGCGTTCGATCCGCCGGGCCCTGCCCCTACCGAAGAGGGGCTGCCCAAGTTCTGTCGCGTCGTCGGAACGGCTTCAACGGAGATCCGATCGCTGATCACGTTCGAAGTTTGGATCCCATTCGACGGGAGCTACCGTTCGCGGTATCTGCAGGTCGGCAACGGCGGATTCTCGGGCGTCATCCCGTACGGCGCATTGGCCGAAGGCATTCGCCGCGGATACGCTTCGGCGGGAACCGACGACGGAAACCCCACGCCTGGCTCGGCGGCGTTCGCGCGTCAACTGCCCAAACTCAAGGACTACGGCTATCGCGCGATCAAGGTGACGACCGACAAGGCTAAGGCCGTCATCCAGGAGGCGATGGGCGCAGGCCCTACGCGGTCTTACTTCCACGGCTGCTCGAACGGCGGGCGCCAAGCGCTGATGGAAGTGCAACGCTATCCGGGCGACTTCGACGGTGTCGCGGCGGGGGCGCCGGCGAATTTTTTCACGCATCAATTCATCAGCTTCGCTTGGAGCACGCGGCTGAACTATCTGCCCGCCCCTTCGCTTGAGAAGCGCCTTCTCGCGGCGCATCTGCCGATTCTATCCAACGAGGTGCGCAGACAATGCGCCGGTACCGACGGCGGGCTTTCTAGCGACAAGTTTCTGACCAATCCCTATGCCTGCCGCGTGGACTTCGCGCCGATCACCTGCGGCGAGCGCGGCCCTGCGGGAGCGTGTCTGACCTCCGAGCAAGTCAGTGTCGTGAAGGGCATCTACGACGGACCGCGTTATGCCGACGCCAGACGGAAGATCTACCCCGGCCTTGCGCCAGGTGCGGAGGACTATTCGTGGAACTGGCCCGCTTGGATCACCGGCGTGCCCGATCCTGCGCTCAGCTTTCAAGCTCTGTTCGGCCTCGGGTTCTTCAGCCACTTCGTCCACGGCGTCGACGTGTACGACCTGCGTAACGTCACGTATGGCACAGCGGACGTCGCAAACGTGGACGATCGCTTCGCGTCGATTCTCAATTCGACAGAGCCGGACCTGCGCGCATTCTACGACCGCGGGGCGAAGCTCATTCAGTATCACGGGTTCGACGATGCCGCCGTTTCGCCGCAGAATTCGATCGACTATTGGGCCAGCGTCGAAGGGCGGATGCACGACCTTCGGCCCGCCTTTAGCCGCGCCAATCTCGACAGCTTCTATCGCCTGTTCATGGTGCCGGGCATGGCGCATTGCTGGGCGGGAATGGGCGCGACGGCGTTCGGCAACGCGGAACGCGGCTCGACAATGGACGCGGACCACGACGTGATGCTCGCGCTTGAGCGCTGGGTGGAGCGCGGCATCGCGCCGGAGCGTATCGTTGCCAAGAGCAGCGTGTTCGTGCCGGGCCCCGCTTTCGAGAGACCCTTGTGCCCGTATCCCAATCTGCCGCGTTACAACGGTGCGGGCAGCACAGCGGACGCTGCGAACTGGGCCTGCGCACTGCCGCGGTTCACACCGCGCAAGCCGAATCTGTTCGAGCCGCGACCACCGTTTCGCCTGCCCGTGCAACCCGATCCGCCACCGGTGCGCCGCCAATAAAAAAGCGCAGGTGGTTTCCCACCTGCGCTTGATCGAACTGATCGCTCGATGAGCCGCTTACTTGCGGTTCATGAACCAGTAGCCACCGCCGACGGCAGCCGCGAGCGCCGCAACGATCGCGATGATCGTGCCGGTGCCCATGCCACCTTCAGAGGCCGGGGCCGCCGCATCCGTCGCCGCGTCGGCAGCGTCGGTCGCCGCATCCGTCACAGCGCCAGCAGCGTCGGTCGCCGCATCCGTCGCAGCCGCAGCCGCGTCGGTCGCCGCATCCGTCGCCGTTGCAGCAGCGTCCGTCGCCGCATCAGCAGCGCCAGCCGCCGCGTCGGTCGCCGCACCAGCGGCCGCATCAACCGCACCAGCGGCCGCGTCAGCAGCGCCTGCAGCCGCATCCGTCGCTGCACCAGCAGCGGCGTCCGTGGCGGCAGCAGCGTCCGTCGCCGGAGCAGCCGGAGCCGCAGCGGGCGTCGCCGGAGCCGGCGTCGCGGGAGCCGCGGCCGGAGCCGCAGCGGGAGCCGCCGCAGGCGCCGGATCAGCGGCCGAAACCGGCATCGCAGCGATCAGAGCGATAGAAGAAACGAGAGCAATCTTGGAAAGCGTGGACATTTGACTCGAGGTTCCTTTGTTGGTCGACCACAGCCTTTGAGAATAACGGGAAGCCGGGGCCGTTTGCACTGCGTTCGTATGCCGCTTCCCGGTGCGCCCCGGCGAACCGGGGCGGGAGGGGCGGAAATCCCACAACTCAGCGTTCTTTGCGGACGCCTTTGAAGGGCTTCTTGTCTGCCTTCACGTCCGTGAACTGGCCGGTCTTGGTGTCGCGCTTCACCCACTTGCCGGTCTTGGTGTTGAGCGCTTGGCTGCGTTTTTTTACGGCGCCGGCGCGGCGATTGTCGCCGGACTTCGCATTCTTTGCCATCGAATCCTCCCAGGGGTTTGGCGATTCCGATATGGCGTGTTCTCAGGCGGCGCGCAATGACGCGGGTGTCAGAAATACACAACGCCGGCGCGGGCAAAGCGCACCGGCGTTGGGCAACACGTTTCGAAATTAGCCCTTTCGGGTCGCGAACCAATAGCCCGCGCCACCGACGACGACGAGACCGCCGATGATGGCCGCGATCAAACCGCCGCTCATGCCGCCTTCCGACGGTGCGTCAGCAGCTGCGGTCGTTTCCTCAGCCGGTGGCGCTTCGGCGGGCGCTTCCGCTGTGGCGGGCTCGGCGGGCGGTGCCTCAGGAGCGGCTGCCGGGTCCGACGGTGCCGCGTTCGGATCGGCCGGGGCCGACGGATCGGCAGGCGCCGCTGCCGGGTCAGCGGGCGCTGCCGCCGGATCGGCGGCAGGTGCGGCTGGGTCCGTGACCGGCGTTTCCGGTTCGGGCGGCGCCATGTTTGCAGATGCGGGCAAGGCGGCGATCAAGGCAAGCGAGGCAATGAAACTGACTTTCGCGAGCGTCGACATGGTTTGAATGGTTCCCTTGGTGGTTGGATCGACCACGCTGGAATCCTATCAGCGGCGCGCAGTGTGCCCGCATGACGAATTGGTCATTCACCTCCCGTGGCCAGCGGCATTTTGACTGGGCAGGTGCGGGCGCGCCATAGTCGCAGCCAAGCAACATCGACCTTGAGCGCCATGCCCACGACACATCATCGCACTTGCCATATTTGCGAAGCCAATTGCGGCGTCGTGATCACTGCGGAGGGGCGGGACATCCTTTCGATCAAGGGCGATCCGAACAACGCATTGTCACGGGGACATATTTGTCCGAAGGCGACCGCGCTCGAAGATTTGCAGAACGATCCAGACCGTCTCAGGGCGCCGCAGAAGCGCGTGGGCGATACGTGGACGACGATCGGCTGGGAGCAGGCGTTCGCCGAGATCGCGGAACGGACGCGGGCGATCTTGGCCCGGGATTCCAAGGCTTCGGCGATCTATATCGGCAATCCGAACGCGCATAGTTACGGCAACGCTTTGACACTCAGCGCTTTGAAGTCGGCGCTGGTCAAGCCGGTGACGTTCTCGGCCAGCACCGTCGATCAGATGCCGCACCAGGTGGTGAACCTCTACCTCTACGGACATTCCGGGCTTTGGGCGGTGCCGGACATCGACCGGACCGAGACGCTGATCATTATGGGCGGCAATCCCATGGCGTCGAATGGGAGCGTTTGGACTGTTCCCGACTTCCGCAATCGTGCAAGAGCGCTGCAAAGGCGCGGCGGGGAGATCATCGTCATCGACCCTAGGCGCGGAGAGACGGCGAAGATCGCCGACCGGCACATTTTCGTGCGGCCTGCGAGCGATGCGTTTCTGCTGATCGCGCTGTTGAAGTTGTTGCAGCCGCATGTGCGCGATGTCGCGCCTTATGTGCGCGGTGTCGATGCGCTGTGGCGGGCACTTGCGCCGTTCGATGCGGCGGCTTGCGCGGCGCGGGCGGGTGTCGATCTTTCCGAGATCGCCTCTGTTGCGGAGCGCATGCGCAAGGGGCCTGCGATCCTGTACGGACGCGTGGGGGCGACGACGCAGAGCTACGGCACACTGACGGCGTGGCTGATTGCGGCGGCGAATATCGTGACGGGGCAGCTCGATCGCGCAGGCGGGCTTTTGTTTCCGACGCCGCTGGTCGACTTCGTCGAGACGGTCGGGCCGGGGCGCATCGGCAATTCGCGCTCGCGCGTGTCGGGGCATCCGGAGGTGCTTGGCGAGTTCCCGGCCGCGGCGATGGCGGAGGAGATCGAGACGCCGGGCGCAGGCCAGATCAAAGCGCTGTTCGTGGTCGCCGGCAATCCGGTGCTGTCGACGCCGAACGGGACGCGACTCGACAAAGCACTTGGCCAGCTGGAGCTGATGGTTTCGATCGACATGTATCGCAACGCCACGAGCCGCCGAGCGCATTACATCCTGCCGCCGGTCGGGCCGCTTGAGCGCGATCACTACGGCATGTTCCTGCTGCCGATCGCGGTCAGGAATTTCGGGGCGTACTCGCCGCCGATGTTTGAGGCCAGCGCGGGCGAGAAGCAGGACTGGGAGATCCTGCATGGACTCGGCGACGCGATTGGCGGTCAGGTGCAACAGCGCCCTACCCCGCGGCGGATTTTGGATTCGCTCTTGCAGAACGGGCCCTACAAGACTTCGCTGATGGCACTCGAGGCGGCGCCGAGCGGGGTCGACTACGGGGCGCCGGAGCCGGGACGCCTGCCGCAGCGGCTCAAGACGCGGGACAAGACGCTCAACGTTGCGCCGGAGGAGATCGCGCGCGACCTCGCGCGGCTGCAGCGCGACATGGCGCCGGCGGCGCGCGACGGGCGCTTGAGCCTTATCGGGCGGCGGCATGTGCGATCGAACAACACTTGGCTGCACAATGCACCGCGCCTGGTGAAGGGCAAGGATCGCTGCACGCTGATGATCCATCCCGACGACGCGCGGGCACGCAATCTGGGCGACGGCGCGCTTGCCGAGGTGAGTTCGAAGAGCGGGTCGGTCAGGCTGCGCGTCGAAGTCACGGACGACATGATGCCGGGCACGGTTTCGATCCCGCACGGCTGGGGACACGGGCTGCCCGGCGTCGCCATGGCGACGGCAGTCGCCCATGCAGGCGTGAGCGTGAACGATTTGACGGACGAGACCGCGCTCGACCCACTATCGGGCAATGCCGCGCTTTCAGGCGTCGCCGTCGAAGTGCGTGGGGTTGGTTAAGCCGCTTGCGGCTTCGTCCAGCGCCAGGAGATGAAGTTGAAGAGTGCGCCGGAGGTCCACTTGAGGAATCGCGATTCCGGGTGCATGCCGATCGCCTTGCCGACCATGCCGATGGCGCTGTCGATGTGCGGGCGCTTGTAGAGCAGCATCATCGAAGACTGGTAGGCGGCATTGCAGGCCTTGCGATCGTACGGCGCGCCTTCAGGGAAGTTTGCACTGTAGTAGGCCGAGGCGAGTTCGTCGTCGGTCGATTCCGAGATGCGGGTCGCGGCGATGTAGAGGCGGCGCCAGAATCCTGGCTTCGCCTCGGGCTGCATGTCCATGAGCTTGTAGAACAGGCGATAGTGAGCGAACTCGTCGGCTGCGATGAGGCCGGCGATTTGCTTTAGCACAGGCTCGGCCGCCGCGTCGCGCATGGCGGTATAGCTCGACGACGTGCCGCATTCGACGACGCAGCGCGCGATCAGTTCGCCCACGCGGCTGCCGCGGACGGAACCATCGGCGTGGATGAAGTGTTCGGGGCGATAGATCTTGCGGAAGCGTGCGAATGCTTCGTCGAACTTGAACGTGGGGTCCGCCATCTCGGCCCACTTCGCGAGCGCCGAACCGTGCTGCACCTCTTCGCTGCCCCAGCGGTGGAGATGTTCCATCATCGCCGGCTCGTTCTTGAAGACGCTGCGCAGATACTCGACGTAATCGGTGGCGTTGTATTCGACGAGCGAGGCAGCCTTCACCAAGCGCACGAGCTCAGGATTCAGCTTCGAGCGGTCGAAGTTCGACCAATCAACGGTGTCCAGCGTCCAATGTTCGCGCATTGCGCGGCTCCCAATCCAATACCCCGCGGCCCATTTTTGAGCCTACCCGTTTGAGGGCGGGACCATATCAAAAAGGCCGCCCCCGATCCAATGGGACGGCCGTCACTATCACTGGTCGTTTTGGCGCAGAATTAGGCTAGCGCAGACCTTAATTCGCGCAGTTGGTTCAGCGCCATCTGCGCCCTATCGCGAGTTGCAGCGTCTTTGGCGTCTGCGACGTCTTCCTCAGCGTTCTGGATGCGCTGATCCAGCGTGGCGCGGTTCATCTCGGCGAGAGGCATCGCTTCCTCGGCCAGAACCGTCAAGCCCTGCAACGTCACTTCGGCGAAGCCGCCGCGGACGAAGAATTTCTCGGCCGCGCGGCCTGCGGTCTGGATCGCGAGCACGCCGGGTCTCAGCGTCGTCATCACCGGCGCGTGGCCTGCGAAGACGCCGAAGTCGCCCTCGGAGCCGGGGACGTCGACCTGGTCGACCTCACCTGAGATCAGGAGGCGTTCGGGGCTTACCAGATCAAAGTGCAGCTTCGCCATCGCTCGTTACGCCGCTTCCGCCGCGAGGCGTTCGGCCTTCTTCACGGCTTCTTCGATCGTGCCGACCATGAGGAACGCTTGTTCCGGCAGGTGGTCGTAGTCGCCGCGGCAGAGGCCGTCGAAGCCCTTCACGGTGTCGGCGATGTCGACGAAGACGCCGGGCGTGTTCGTGAAGATTTCGGCGACGTGGAACGGCTGGCTCAAGAAGCGTTCGATCTTGCGGGCGCGGGCGACGAGGACTTTGTCGTCTTCCGAGAGTTCGTCCATGCCCAGAATGGCGATGATGTCCTGCAGCGACTTGTACTTTTGCAGAATTCTCTGCACTTCGCGGGCGACGCGATAGTGGTCGTCACCGACGACGCGGGGGTCGAGAATGCGCGAGGTGGAGTCGAGCGGGTCGACGGCCGGGTAGATGCCCTTTTCCGAAATCGCGCGGTTGAGCACGGTCGTCGCGTCCAAGTGCGCGAACGAGGTCGCCGGCGCCGGGTCGGTCAAGTCGTCGGCGGGCACGTAAATGGCCTGCACCGAGGTGATCGAACCCTTGTTCGTCGTGGTGATGCGTTCCTGCAGCGCGCCCATGTCGGTCGCGAGCGTCGGCTGGTAACCGACCGCCGAAGGAATACGGCCGAGGAGCGCCGACACTTCCGAACCCGCTTGCGTGAAGCGGAAGATGTTATCGACGAAGAAGAGCACGTCTTGGCCTTGATCGCGGAAGTATTCGGAGACCGTGAGGCCCGTCAGACCGACGCGCGCGCGGGCGCCCGGCGGCTCGTTCATCTGACCGAAGATCAATGCGCATTTCGAGCCGTCGGTCGAACCTTTCTTCGGGTCCTTGTTCACGCCGGACTCGATCATCTCGTGATAGAGGTCGTTGCCTTCGCGGGTGCGCTCACCCACGCCTGCGAACACCGAAAAGCCGCCGTGCTTCTTCGCGACGTTGTTGATGAGTTCCTGAATGAGCACCGTCTTGCCGACGCCGGCACCGCCGAACAGGCCGATCTTACCGCCGCGAGCGTAGGGGGCGAGCAGGTCGACGACCTTGATGCCGGTGACGAGGATCTGCGCTTCGGTCGATTGTTCCGTGAACTTCGGCGCGTCTTGGTGGATCGGACGCATTTCGACGCCTTTGACCGGACCCGCTTCGTCGATCGGCTCGCCGATGACGTTGATGATGCGGCCCAAGGTTCCCGGGCCGACCGGGATCGCGATCGCGCGGCCGGTGTCTTTCACTTCCTGACCGCGGACCAGACCTTCGGTCGAGTCCATGGCGATCGTGCGGACGGTCGATTCGCCCAAGTGCTGCGCCACTTCGAGCACCAAGCGCATGGTGCCGTTCTTGGTTTCGAGCGCGTTCAAGATCGCCGGCAACTCGCCGTCGAACTGGACGTCGACGACGGCGCCGATGACTTGCGTGACTTTGCCGGTGATGTTGGTGGGTGCGTTCATGACTGCCTCTTAGAGCGCTTCGGCGCCCGAAATGATTTCGATGAGTTCTTTGGTGATCTGCGCTTGGCGCGAGCGGTTGTACTTCGTCGATAACGCGGCGATGACGTCGCCGGCGTTGCGGGTCGCGGCATCCATCGCCGCCATGCGCGCGCCTTGTTCGGACGCTTGGTTCTCAAGCAGGGCGCGGAAGATTTGGATCGCGACATTGCGGGGCAGGAGTTCGTTCAAAATGTCCTGCTCGTCCGGTTCGTACTCGTAGGCGCCGCCCTTCAGGTCCGCGGGCTTCGTGCCTTGCGGCACTTCGGCTGGGATTAGGCGCAGCGCGGTCGGGATCTGGCTGATCACCGATTTGAAGCGGGCGTAGAGCAGCGTCACGACATCAACGTCGCCCGCGTCGAACGCATCCAAAACTTGCTTGGTGATCGGTTGCGCCTGCGCGAAGCCGATGCGGCGGACGCCCGAGAATTCGATCGTGCCGACGATCAGGTTGCCAAACTGGCGCTTCAGCTGATCGCGACCCTTGCGGCCGACGCAAAGGATTTTGATCTTCTTGCCTTCGCGCTGCAGCGACTGAACCCGCTGACGCGCGAGCTTGACGATGTTCGTGTTGAAGCCGCCGCAGAGACCGCGATCGGCCGTCATCACGACGAGCAGATGGCTGTCTTCGCGGCCGGTGCCGGCGAGCAGCTTCGGCGCGCCCGCTTGGCCCGCGACGCCCGCCGACAGGTTCGCAAGCACGCCCTGCATCTTTTCAGCGTAGGGGCGCGCGGCTTCAGCCGCTTCTTGAGCGCGCTTCAGCTTCGAGGCCGAAACGAGCTGCATCGCGCGCGTGATCTTGCGCGTCGACTTCACGCTGGCGATCCGGTTGCGAAGGTCCTTTAAGCTTGGCATCGGCCGTTACGCAAAGCTCTTGGTGAAGTTTTCGAGGATCGACTTCAGCTTGCCTTCGAGATCGGGCGTCAGCGCCTTTTCCTTGCGGATGCCGTCGAGCAAATCCTTGTGGTTCGCGCGGACGGAACGCAGCAACTCCTGCTCGTAGCGGCCGATCTGGTTGACGGCGAGCTTGTCGAGGTAGCCGCGGGTGCCCGCGTAGATCGAGACGACCTGCTCTTCGACCGGGAAAGGCGCGAATTGCGGTTGCTTCAGGAGTTCCGTCAGACGCGAACCGCGGTTCAGCAAGCGCTGCGTGACGGCGTCGAGGTCGGAGCCGAACTGCGCGAAGGCCGCCATTTCGCGGTACTGCGCGAGGTCGGACTTCATCGTACCGGCGACTTGCTTCATCGCCT
>CAZYGK010000095.1:0-1575 GCA_964647355.1 uncultured Flavobacteriaceae bacterium
TGGCGACGAAGCGCACGGTGTGGGAGCGCGACAAGGCCGTCGCTCACTTCAAAGCGCTGGGCGAAAACTACAAGGCCGAAATCATCGGCGACCTTCCGGCCGACGAAGAAGTGCGCGTCTACTACCACGGCGACTGGCACGACCTCTGCCGCGGCCCTCACCTCATGTCGACGGGCAAGATCGGCAACGCCTTCAAGCTGACCAAGATCGCGGGCGCCTACTGGCGTGGCGACGCCAAGAACGCGCAGCTTCAGCGCATCTACGGCACAGCCTGGCGCGACGAGAAAGAACTCGCAGCCTACCTCAACCGCATCGAAGAAGCCGAGAAGCGCGACCACCGCAAGATCGGCAAGGAAATGGACCTCTTCCACATCCAGGAAGAGGCGACCGGCCAGGTGTTCTGGCACCCGAAGGGCTGGACGCTCTACCGCACGCTCGAAAACTACGTCCGCCGTCAGGTCGAGCGCGGCGAGTATCGCGAGGTGAAGACGCCTCAGCTGATGGATCGCAAACTCTGGGAAGCCTCCGGCCATTGGGAGAACTACCGCCCGCATATGTTCATTGCCGAAGTCGACGAAGGTGACGGCAAAGACAAGCGCATGCTCGCGGTCAAGCCGATGAACTGCCCGGGCCATGTACAGATCTTCAATCAAGGCCTGAAGAGCTACCGCGATCTGCCGCTGCGCATGGCCGAGTTTGGCTCGTGCTGCCGCTACGAGCCGTCCGGCGCGCTCCACGGCATCATGCGGGTGCGCGCCTTCGTGCAGGACGACGCGCACATCTTCTGCACCGAAGAGCAGATCGTTCCCGAGACGCACAAATTCGTCGATCTACTCTCGCGCATGTACAAAGACCTGGGCTTCGAGTCATTCACGACAAAGCTCTCGACCCGCCCCGAACAACGCGCGGGCACCGACGAGCAGTGGGACCGCGCTGAAAGCGCCCTCGAACTCGCCTGCCGCAAGATCGATCTGCCCTACACGCTGAATCCCGGCGAGGGCGCGTTCTATGGGCCCAAGCTCGAGTTCACGCTGCGCGACGCGATCGGCCGCGACTGGCAGTGCGGCACGCTGCAGATCGACTACATCGTGCCGGAACGCCTGGGCGCCGAGTACATCGCCGAAGACGGCAACCGCAAAACGCCGGTGATGCTGCACCGTGCGATCTTGGGTTCGCTCGAACGCTTCGTCGGCGTGACCATCGAACACTACGCCGGCAGGTTCCCGCTCTGGATGGCGCCTGTCCAGGCCGTGGTCGCGACCATTGTCTCGGACGCCGACGCCTATGCGAAAGAGGTGGCCGCGCACTTGCGCCTTTCCGGCATCCGGGTCGAAACCGACATCAGGAACGAGACGATCAAGTACAAGGTCCGCGAGCACTCGCTTGCCAAAGTGCCCTACCTTCTCGTCGCCGGTCGCAAGGAAGCGGAAGAGCGCACGATCTCGATCCGCCGGCTGGGGTCAGAAAAGCAGGAAACGATGACGTTGGAAGCCCTGACGAAACTGCTCGTCCAGGAGTCGACGCCGCCGGATTTGCGCCAATAACGTCGACATGTTCGTCGTGGCCGGGCTTGGC
>CAZYGK010000095.1:1675-12393 GCA_964647355.1 uncultured Flavobacteriaceae bacterium
ACGCCGCCGGATTTGCGCCAATAACGTCGACATGTTCGTCGTGGCCGGGCTTGGCTCGGCCACCCAGGGCCACGCGCGCGCCTCAGACGGGGGATCTGATCCTGGGTGGCCGGGGCAAGCCCGGCCATGACGAACTTATTTGGACAAATGGTGTTTGTGCGGTCGCCGCATCCCACGCAAAGACCTTGCTTTAACCCACTGATTTCCTATGCTCCGCCCATCAGCCGACGCGCCGGGCCTAGAACGCCCGGCGCGTTGCTGTTCACAGCAATAAGGAGAATGCCCAATCGTTAGACGTCCGTTTCAAGCTGCGACGCCGCCCTCCAAGGATGGGCCGCGGATCAACGAGTTCATCAATGCCCACGAATTGTTGGTAATCGACGACGACGGCGGCAAGCGCGGAATAATGAGCAAGTTCGATGCGCTCAAACTCGCCCAAGCCGAAGGTCTCGATCTGGTCGAGGTGGCCCCGATGGCCAAGCCGCCGGTCGCCAAAATCATGGACTTCGGCAAGTACAAATATCAGGAGCAGAAAAAGGCCGCCGAAGCCCGCAAGCATCAGAAGATCATCGAAATCAAGGAGATCAAACTCCGCCCGATGATCGACGATCACGATTACGACGTGAAAATGCGTTCCATCAAACGCTTCTTCGAGGAAGGCGACAAAGTGAAGGTGACCCTTCGCTTCCGCGGCCGCGAGATGGCGCACATGGAAATCGGCATGGAGCTGCTGCAAAAGGTCAAACGCGACATCGAAACCATCGGCAAGGTCGAGCAAGAGCCGAAGCTCGAAGGACGCCAGATGGTTATGGTCATGGCGCCCAAGTGACGGGCCGCATGACCGGGTGTCTGCGAGCATCGACCTCTTGCTGTGCGAGTTCGCCGGCGCACGGCACGTGAAAGGCTACGCGGGCGTCAGCCACCCGCGGTAGCGCACCAAGCGCCCCAAGACCGGCAAGCTGATGGCGACGTCGAAGCGATATCGGCCGTTCTCGTCGGCGTGGCCGGATGCGTCCGTCTTGGGGGTAAGAAAGCGCGGCAGCGGCAACTCGCCAAGACGCGCGCCGGCGATCGCCAATGTGAACCCATAAGTATCCGCCTTGGCGTTGAGGTCGAACGTCAGCACCCCAAAACGCTCGGCGACCCGTCCCGGGCCTATCTCGCTCAAGTGGCTTGCAAACGTCGCGCGCCCGAAACGGCGTACCCACACCTCGCCGTCGCCGTTGCGTTCGATCGTGACGGATGCCCGAACGCGAGTCCCGGAGTTTGGAAACCCTGCGAACCAAGCGATGACCTGTCCGAAAGGATTCGCCGCCCCCTCGATATCGACCTCACCCGAGAGTTCTCGCGCGGGTTCTGGAACGTGCGCAGCGCGCACGGCAGGCGGCATCGCAGCGAAGTCGGCGAGCACGCGCTCGAACAGCGCAGGGCGCTTCAGCACCTGTTGCGCGGTGCCTGTCCGAATTTCGAAGCGGCGAAACTCCGCCTCGATCGCCTGGAGGGGTAGCAAGCCCACGCACGCCGTCGCGCCGCGCCTATCGACAGTGCCGGCGGCGAGCGCGCGCACCAGCGCGAGCGCGGGCAGCGTCGGGATGTTCGGACCGTCCCCGGACTGCGCGATGAGCGTCCACGTGGCGCGCACCCGATCGTCCGCCGCATTGACGCCCGTCGCCTCGACGATCATGCCGCCCTTGTCGCTGCCGAAGCGCCGGAACCATCCGGCGACCGCGTGCAGCAACTCCGCCGCCGTCTCGAGGGACCTGATCGCACCGGCGCGCACCGGCAGCGTCAACAAAGTCAGTCCCAAGTGCAGAAAACTAAGTTCCGTCCCGCCCCGGAAGATCGCGTGGCGAACGCTCGGGTGCCGCATCCGCACGATGTCGAGGTCCGGTGTTTCGACGAGCGACCCGAAGCGCTTGCCCAGTCCCTCGATCGAGAGGCGCTTCAGAAGCCCCCAGCCGGGAACGCCCTCCCAGCGTCCATAGCGCCAGACGTTCACGGACCGCCCGGCATAGCTCAAGATCGCGCGGATCACAGACAGGCCCATCGCCGCTTGCCCGCCCGGCACGATCGCGATTTCGACGGAATCGACGCGCTTCCACCCGCGGCAAATCTCGTCGACCACCGCCTGGCTCAACGCGGGAGTCGAGCTCGCGCCGGTTACTGCAAGCACGCCGCGCGCCTTCGCGGCCTCGTTCAACGCGCCGAACCCGGCGACGAAGTCGCGCGCATCCGCCAGATCGACGTAATGCACGCCCGCTTCGATCGCGGCGTTGGCCAAAGTGTAAGGGCTCGCCTGAAACGGTCCCGCCGCATCGACGATGCAAAAGGCATTGAGCTTAGTAATGTCGGCGGCGGTTGCGCGCGTGCGATCGAGATAGCCGATCGATACCCGCTCCGGCACGCCGAGCGAGCGCGCGAACGCCACCGCAGTCTCGCGCGATCGCCCGCAGATGATCACATGATGGTCCGTCGTCTCGACGAGACCTCGAACGAGCGCTTGGCCGAACGAGCCAGCGCCGCCGACGACGGCGATTTTAAGCGTCAGGGCTTCACCGCGCCGGAGATGGCCGCAGCGGCCGGACCCGAAAGATCCTGCAGCGGCCCAAGCGGCTTCTTCTCGGTCTTCACGTTCAACACGGACGGTGTTCCAGACCAAAGCTTATAGACAACGACGCCGTCCTGAATGAGCAGCAGCATCGAGGCCTTCCAACCCGTCTCGGTCGTCTCGCGTTCGAAGCCCAACACGTCGAGCGCCACATTGCCAGTGCGGTCTTTCGACGAGATCGAGGGTTCGGCCTGCCAACCGGTGCAGCGCTCGCGCGCGGTAAGGCATCCCTGCACGGCCGGATCCAAGTCCTCTTGCTTCATCGATTGCTGCGGCAGGAACCGCGGCACGAGGTCGAGGTAGTTCAACACCTTGATGTTCGGCGTCGTATACGGATCGAAGCCGCGCGCTTTCAGCTCCTTCTGCGTGGTCACGTAAGGCCGGACCTGCGCATAGGCGTCTTCCGCGCTCTTGTAGCTCTTGAACGGCGACTCGGTGGTCTCCACCGTCGACGGCAAGACGCCCCAACTCGCGCAAGCGCCAAGCGGCAGCACTGCGGCAAACACAACGAGATCACGCAAACGCATCGCTACACTCGAACCATCAAGGGAAGGGCACATTCTGGCGTCAAAAGGCGGGGAACGCAATTTACAACGGTCACACAATTGGGGTGCCACTGACCATCCGACCAGGTTCTTCATCCCTTCAAAAGCGCCCCAAGCCGGTCCGGATAGTCCGTACAAAGCCCATCCACCCCGAGGTCGGCGAGGCGGGCAAGATCGTCCGTCGCGTTCACGGTCCAAGCTCCCACTTTAAGCCCAAGCGACCGCGCCTCCGTCATCGTCGCCCGGTTGATGTCGGCAAAGTAAGGGAACCATCCGTCGGCGCCTGCAGCCTTCGCCGCCTTGATGACCGAGCCGCCATGCTTCGCGCGGTCGAACCCGCCCGTCCACGGAGCGCCCGCTCGCTCGATCTTACGCAGGGTCTCAAGCTCCGCTTTCGGCGGCGGCCCATGCTCCGGCGGCACCGGAGCGTCGGCGAAGTAACTCTGCGGCAGTGTTGTGAACCAACACTCGACCTTGGGAGCGATCTTCTTCGCCGCAATCAGTGCCGGCCAGTCGAACCCGACAAGCACCGTACGCTCGAGGAACTTCTCGCGCTTTACGACGCGGATTACGGCCTCGGCCATCGCCTCGGGCGACACCGTTCGCGACCTGTCGAAGAAGTTGCTCTTCAGCTCGACCCAAAGCCGTTCGTTCCCGCCCGATCGCTTCATCAGCCAGATGACGTCGGCGAGCCGGGGAATCTTTTCCCCATCGACGGGCATCTGATCGGGGTGCCGCGCGCCGTACTTCGACCCGGGCTTCAACCGCCCGACGTCGTAGGATTGCAGGTCGGCGTACGGCAGGTCCTTGATCAGCGGCGGCTTGCCTTCGAGCCAGCGTCCGTCCGCATCGCGCACGATGTCGGGCTTCAGCGCATCGTCGTGGAACACGACGACCGTGCCGTCCTTGGCCACGTGCACGTCGAGTTCGAACCCGTCGACCCCAACGTCGAGCGCATGCGCAAAGGCGGCCAACGTGTTTTCCGGGCGAAGTCCCGCGCCGCCACGGTGCGCGATATTGAGAGGTTTGCTCACGAGTAAGGGTGATTCAGTCCAACAGCCGCCCTCACTGTAGCACCGATTGGCCGCACCTGGCCGCTCGCTTTTGCGCGAAATTCGGCGTTTCGCACGGAACGAAGCGAGCACACGGTGCGTGTACTCTTGCCATCGCCGCTCGTTCGACGATCATGATGCCCCAGGGGGCGGTTGGGAGTGCCGGTATGTCGCGTCGTTTCGTAGGGGGCATCATCGCGTTTGCGCTGAGCGCAGCACTCGCGCACGCCGAAACCGGCGCCTGGAAGATCAAGAAGGATCACTGGGACGCCGGCGACGAAAAGCGCTTCGGCGAGTTCGTTGCGGGCTTCGGCTATCACGACTGCAAAGACCCGGCAGCGTGCTTCAAGAGCACAGCCAATCCCTACCGCGATAGCGACCCGCCGAACTTGAAGATGGACGGCGACTGTGCCGACTTCGTCTATCAGCTGCGCGCCTATTTCGCCTGGAAGAACGGGCTGCCGTTTTCCTATCCGCTCTACGTGATGTCGCGCTCCGGGCCGACGCCCGACTTCCGCTTCTCGGACGCAGGCAACCAAGTCGTCGCGCGCCTCCAACTTGCGTGGCAAGCCGACACCGATCCGGCGAAGTTGCTGCTCGCGCTCCGCGGCACGGTTTCGACCGCGATGTTCCGCATCGAGCACACGTTCGACAACGGCTACAGCGCCAGCGATTTCTACTCGCCCAAGATCGAACGCGGCGCGATCCGCGCGGGAAGCATCATCTACGACCCTTGGGGCCACGTCGTTTACGTCTTCAAGGTCGACGACGACGGCACCGTTCACTACGTCGACTCGAATCCGGACCGCGAAGTGACCCGCGGTACGTTCGGCCCGCAGTTCCCGCGCACCGCACCGGCACTCGGCGCAGGCTTTTGGAACTGGCGCCCGATCAAGCTTGTCGATTATGAGAAGGATGCCGACGGCAACCTCGTCAACGGCCGCTTCGTCGTGGCCTCGAACGGCGAGCTTTCGGACTACGGCACCGATCAATATTTCGGCACCGAAAAGAATGAAGCAGCCGACTGGAAGGCCGCCAAGTACAGACACCGCGGCAAGGAACTCGGCTTCTACGATTACGTGAAGGCGAAACTCGCGAAGTAGCGCCTGCGCCGTTGGCTCTGCCCGAAACCGTGCTAAAGAGCATCCAACGGAGATATTGAATGCAAAAAGCCGCCCCGCAAGCCGAGCGCCTGCCGCTCGGGACGAAGCTCGCCTACGGTATCGGCGCCGTCGCTTACGGGATCAAAGACGGCGGCTTCGCCTACTTCCTGCTGATGTTCTACAGCCAAGTCATCGGCGTGGACGCTGGGCTGGTGGGCCTCGCCATCACGCTGGCGCTGATTTTCGATGCGATCATCGATCCGGTCATCGGCTACTGGTCCGACAATCTGCACTCGCGGTGGGGCAGGCGGCATCCGTTCTTGTACGCCTCCGCGATCCCCGTCGCCGCGACTTACTACATGATCTGGAACCCGCCTGTGGGTTGGTCGAACGAAGGGCTGTTCTGGTACTTGCTTTCGCTTGCCGTCCTAATCCGGACCTTCATCGCGCTGAACGAAACGCCATCCTCCGCGCTGACGCCCGAACTCACAGCGAACTACGACGAGCGCTCGACGCTGATCTCCTGGCGCCTCTTCTTCGCCTGGACCGGCGGCAATGCGATGTCGGTCATGATGTTCATGGCGCTGTTTCCAGCTTTCGCAACCGCGACTACGACCGGCCAGTTTAGCCGCGAAGCCTATGCGGTTTACGGCGTGATCGCAGCCGCGCTCATCGGCATTTCCATTCTGGCCTCAGCGCTCGGCACGCACGCGCGGATTCCGCACCTCAAAGCGCCGCCGCCGAAGCGCAGCATGACTTTGGGGCTCATTTTTAGGGAGGTGTTCGAGACGCTGTCGAACCGCTCGTTCGTGGCGCTGTTCGTTGCAAACGTCTTTGGCTCGATTGGCGCCGGAATGTCGGCGGCCCTTTCGTTCTACATTTCGACCTATTTTTGGAAATTTACGCCGCTTGAGATCGGCGGCTTGACGCTCGGTGTGTTCTTGTCCGCCATCATTGGCGCCGTGATGGCGCCGATTGCCACCCGCACGATGGGCAAACAGAGGGGCGCCATGGTCATCGGCCTCATCGCGTTCTTGGGCGCACCGCTGCCGATCGTTCTGAAGCTCTTGGGCTTGCTCGAAGCAGGCACGCAGCAGTTCGTCTATTTGCTGGTGCTGATCGCGGGCATCGTCGACGTGGGCCTCATCATTTGCTTCCAGATTCTAACCGGAGCCATGATGGCCGACCTTGTGGAACAATCCGAACTGAAGACGGGCCGGCGTTCCGAAGGCACGTTTGTGGCTGCGGCATTGTTCATCCGCAAATTGGTGTCGGGCCTCGGCGTCATGGCGGCGACGCTGGTGTTGGCGCTCGCGGGCCTGAAGGCGGGCGCAAAACCCGAAGATGTCCCCGCCGACGTCGTCTGGCGCCTTGGCGCCTACTATGTTCCGGTCATTCTCAGCCTCTGGATGGCGATGATGGCCGCGATCGCCTTCTACCGCCTAGACCGCGCGGAGCACGAAGAAAACCTCCGCCAGCTCGCCGAACGGCAGGCAGGCTAGGCACCGCGCCCAGGGATTGAGGTCGACATTAACCCCAACGCCCACGCGCAGATGAACGGCCGCTAAAACCTGCATTCGACCGCCGTTCAGGCCCCCCGTGCCAAAAAGCCGCCTGTGGAGACGCAAGGCGCCTGGCGATTTCGCCGCGTGGATGGGGTTGCCAGGCGCCGCGTGTCGGACTAACTCACCGCCCCAAAATCGGGGGCGGTTCGTTGAAGGAGAGTGGAATGAAGACGTTCGCCGTTACTGCTGCTGTCGTTTTGGCGTCTGCCGCAGTTGCCGTCGCACAGCCGTATTATCCGATTGCTGCGACGGTCGCGCCTCCGCCGCCGACCGCGATCACGGTCTTCGACCAACCGAACTTCAAGGGCCGCACGCTGGTGTTCGACCGCTCGGTGCCGAGCCTCGCGAAGCTGAACTTCAACGACGTCATCGCCAGCGTCCAAATCAAAGGCACGCGCGATTGGGTTCTCTGCGAGCACCGCAACTTCATGGGCAAGTGCGTGCGCATCCGCGCGAAGGAAAAGGACCTGAAGCGCCTGAAGATCAACGGTCAGGTGTCGTCGCTGTATCCCGTGCCGGTCCCGCCGCCCGCACCGCCGAAGCCGCGCTAACGGAAGACGGAATGCAGAAAACGGGGATCAGAGGTGGTGTGCTTCTGATCCCCGTATTCCGTTCTCGGTGTTCTATTTCTGCGCTGCAGGAGCCGCTGGCGCGACCGGCGCCGGCACCGGGTAAAGCGAACTCACCCGCGCAAACAGCTGAATGATGCGCAAGTCGCCGGCCTTGGCTTGCACGCGCACGCACCGGCCGCCGTAGTTGCGATTCTCGCACAGCACCCAATCGCCGGCGCCCGCGACCTCGAAGCTCGCGACCTTGTCCTCAAGCTGAAGCGCGGCCAGATTCGGCGTCGCCGTCGTGATCTTCACAGCGCGCCCTTTGAAGTTTTCCTGATCGTAGACCGTGATCGTCAGCGGCCCGGCCGGAACCGGTGGCGGCGGAGGAGCGGGTGGTGCCGCTGCGATGGCGGTAGCCGCGGTGAAACAAGCCAAAGCCAAGATCGAACCTGCAAGCCGCATGAGCCTCTCCTCACGAAAACGGCGCCCGATTTAGCGCAAAGCCGCTCACGCCGCCCGTGAATTTCTTGTGAGCCCGGCGAACCTGTCAGCCCCCTTGAAGCAAAACGCGCCGCTACCCATTTGGGCGCGGCGCGTTGGGAATGCTGGTGCTGTTGGTGGGAATTGAACCCACGACCTACGCCTTACCAAGGCGTTGCGCTACCACTACGCTACAACAGCTCAAGGGGGCGGGGTATAGCGCGGGGCGCCGGAAAACGGAATACAGAAAACGGGGATCGGAATGTGGCGATCCGCGCCCCTCAGCCCCTCGGGTCCCGGGTTTCCGATATCGGTACACCGATCGGGCAACACTCCCCGGTACCGCCCAAGCCGCAATACCCGTCCGGGTTCTTGCCCAAATACTGCTGGTGATAGTGCTCCGCATAGTAGAACGCCGGTGCGTCGAGAATTTCGGTCGTGATCTTCCCGTACCCCGCTTTGCTGAGCACGTCCTGGAACAGAACGCGCGATGCCTCGGCGGCCTGGCGCTGCACAGCGTTCGCGACATAGATGCCGGAGCGGTACTGCGTCCCCACATCGTTGCCCTGGCGCATGCCCTGCGTCGGGTCGTGGCTCTCCCAAAACACCTTGAGCAGCTGCTCGTACGAAACCCTCTTCGGGGCGAACACCACGCGCACCACCTCATTGTGCCCCGTCATGCCGGAGCACACTTCCTCGTAGGTCGGGTTGGGCGTCATCCCAGCCGCATAGCCGACGCTCGTCGAATAGACGCCGTCTTGCTGCCAAAACTTGCGCTCCGCACCCCAAAAGCAGCCGAGCCCGAACATGGCAATCTCGAGCCCCTCGGGAAACGGCGGTTTCAGCGGCGTGCCCAGCACATAGTGCTTGTCGGGCACGCGCATTTCGGCCGAGCGTCCGGGCAGCGCTTCGTTGGCCGCAGGCAGCACGTTCTTTTTCTTCAAACCAAACAGGGCCATGTCGTTTTCTCCATTTTCAAATTCTCCTCGTCATCGCCCTCGTCAGGGCCCGCACATGACGATGTTTGTTGTGTTGGAACGACGATATAGGTTTGATCGCGCTTGAACCAACCGCGCTGACGCATCGGTGATGCATGAGTGAGAAGAGTAAAGATCGCCCGCCCGCCTCCAATGGCGATGCCGCCAAGGCAGAGCGCTTGGCCGCCGCTCTGCGCGCCAATCTGAAGCGCCGGAAGGCCCAAGCCCGTGCTCAAGCGCAACCCTTGAGCGAAGACGCTTCGCCGCGCCCCGCCTCGAATCCGCCCGAATCCGGGGAAAATTCGGCCTAAATCCTGGCGGCCGCGCCATTGTTTGGCCCCCTCTTGGGGGGTATGACCTCGCCCTCAGTTTGTGCGCGCACGCCGTTGTGCTCGCGTTATGCTCTCCGTGAAGTGATTTGCGGATTCACCTCAGGGCACAAGTTGCGTGGATAGAATTCAAATTCGCGGGGGGCGCCGTCTGAACGGCGAAGTCCGCATTTCGGGCGCGAAGAACGCAGCCCTTCCTCTCATGGTCGCAAGCTTGCTCACGGACGAACCGTTGCAGCTCGCCAGCGTGCCGCATCTGACCGACATCTCGCAGCTCGCCGCGATCCTGGGCGGGCTCGGCGTCGGCCTCACCATGAACGGCAACGGCCATGCCGAAGCCGAAGGCCGCGTGCTGCAGCTTCACGCCAAGAACATCGCCTCGACCGAAGCGCCCTATGAGCTCGTGCGCAAAATGCGCGCAAGCTTCCTCGTCATCGGACCGCTGCTTGCGCGCTGCCACAAGGCGAAGGTTTCGTTGCCGGGCGGTTGCGCCATCGGCACGCGCCCCGTCGACCTGCACATCAAGGGCCTTGAGGCCATGGGTGCGAAGATCGACATCGACGAAGGCTACGTCATCGCGAGCGCTCAGGGCGGCTTGCACGGCGCGACGTACCAGTTTCCGTTCGTCTCTGTCGGCGCGACGGAAAACCTGATGATGGCCGCCTGCTTGGCCAAGGGCACCACGGTGCTCGAAAACGCCGCGATGGAACCCGAGATCACGGACTTGGGTCTATGCCTGCAAGCGATGGGCGCGAAGATCTCGGGGCTCGAGACCCGCACGCTCGTCATCGAGGGCGTCGATCGTCTCCACGGCGCAAGCTACACCGTAATTCCCGACCGTATCGAAACCGGCACCTACGCGATGGCCGTCGCTGCGACCGGCGGCGAAGTCGAACTCGTGGGCGCCCGCGGCGACACGATCGGCGCAGTTATTCCGCTGCTCGAAGCCTCCGGCGTGAAGATCGCCCCGACGAACCGGGGCTTGCGCGTCTCGCGCAACGGAGCTCACTACACCGGCGTCGATGTGACGACCGAGCCGTACCCCGGCTTCCCGACCGACATGCAGGCCCAGCTGATGGCGTTGATGGCGACCGCGCACGGCGTCTCGCATATCACCGAGACGATCTTCGAAAACCGCTTCATGCATGCGCCCGAACTGATGCGCATGGGCGCCGACATCACGATCGAACATCAAACCGCGATCGTGCGCGGCGTGCCCCGCTTGCGCGGCGCGCAAGTGATGGCAACCGACCTGCGCGCCTCCGTCAGCTTGATCATCGCCGGCCTCGCCGCCGAAGGCGAAACCGTCGTCAACCGCGTCTACCACCTCGACCGCGGCTTCGAGCGCATCGAAGAAAAACTCTCGGCCCTGGGCGCGGACATCAAACGGGTTAAGGGTTAGGTCAGGGAGCCGCGGCGTTCCCAGACTTGCGCCCCGCGCGCAACTTCGGCACTTTCCGCCGCGATGACCACCGCCCTTCGCCTCCGCGCCATCGACACGCTAG
>CAZYGK010000096.1:0-12079 GCA_964647355.1 uncultured Flavobacteriaceae bacterium
GGGAATTGGAATGCGCTCGTCGAAACCGTGGGTGGGTTGATTGCGGACGACGACGCCGGGTCGAAGCGCAAGAAGGATGGCCGATGATGACGCCCGAGGCTGTGATCGAGGCTTATGTTGGCGACGTGGCGCGGCGCTTGCCGCGTGCGAAGCGGAACGACGTGGCGCTGGAGCTGCAGGCGTTGCTGCGCGATGAGTTGCAGGGCAAGACTGAGATGAGCGGACGTGCGGCCGACGAGGCGACGGCGCTCGAGCTGGTGCGCGCGTTCGGTGCGCCAGAGGAAGTGGCGGAGCGTTACCGCCCAGCGGGCTTCACGATCATTCCGGCGACGCGGTCGGCGCGCTTTGCAGCGCTTGCTCTGGGTGGCGTGGCGTTGCAATGGCTGATCACACTGCCGGCGGCGCTGCTGAAGGAGCCGGGGCGCGAGCTTGTGATGCTGGGCGCTTGGTGGCTGAGCTATGGGCTCGGTGCGCTGTGGTGGCCGGGTTTCATGGTGACGGCTGCGATCGTCGGCGGCTGGGTACGCCATCGCTGGCCACCGGCACAGGTTTCGCCCTGGCGGCCGAGCGCGCGCGATCGTGACGAGATCAACCGGACGATTTGGGTGCTCAGCAGCGCAGCGGCCGCTCTCGGGATCGCGGCACTCGTCGGTGCGCCTTGGTGGGCCAAGACATTCCTGTCGCAGGCAGCCGCCGACGTGTTCGCTTACGATGCGGATTTTCTTCCGCTGGGTGGCGCCGTCGTCGTTGCGATGTGGACGCTGCAAGCGCTCTCGGGTGCCATCGTGTTCTTCGAGGGGCGTTGGCGCCCGCTTACGCGGCAGATCGACCTTGCGATTGGCTTGCTTTGGCTTGTCGCGCTGACCTGGCTTGCGGCGGGCCCGCGCATCTTCGTGAACGATGCAGCCAATGAGGCCGCAAAGTTTTGGCTCGGCGTATTGGCGGTGATGGTCGCCATCGATCTCGGCTTGAAGCTTTACCGGCACCTGCAGCGGCCGCGCGCGGCGGCGTTGGCTGGGATCGTGAAGACTTGAACTCAACCTGGGTAGAAGGAGGGCGATATGACTGATGCAGTGGCACACAGCGGAAAAATCAACCGCGTTGGGTGGGGCGTCGCGGCGGTGGCCGCGTTCGCCGGGGCCGCCGTGCTTGCCGGCGCACCGTGGCTGTTTCCAAAGCTGTTGCCCGCGACCGGAACGGCGTTCGCTTACGATGCCGACTTCGTCGCGACCGGCAGCCCGATTGTCTTGGGGCTTTGGGCTTTGACTGCGCTGGTCTACGGGGCCGTGTTTGCGGCCGGAGAGTGGCGTCCGTTCACGCGCCGGCTTGACGCGGCGATGACGCTGGTTTGGATCGTCGCGATGACATGGCTCATCGCCGGTCCGCAGATTTTCGCGAGCGAGGGCACCGATCAAGCGGCGAAGTTCTGGCTCGGCGTTGTGCTCTTCATTGTGGTGCTGAGCACGATCCCCAAGGTTCGACAGTAGCGCATAGGCGCCGGGCGGCCCTCGCGGCACCGGCGCTCTTGACCTGCCCGGCTGCGGCGTGGCTTTTGACGCGAAACGGCCGGATTCTTCTCACATGAAAATTCACTTCCACGAAGGCGACCTGCCTGCGGGCGTCGACTTCGGCAAGAGCGTAGCGATCGACACCGAGACGTTGGGTTTGAACCCGCTGCGCGATGCGTTGTGTCTGGCGCAGCTTTCGGGCGGCGACGGGCACTGTCACATCGTGCGCTTCGACCGGAAGACCTATCACGCGCCGAACATGGTGCGGCTGCTGACCGACAACGATGTCGTGAAGATCTTCCACTACGCGCGGTTCGACGTCGGGGTGTTTCAAAAGTATTTGAACACCGCCACGACGCCGATCTGGTGCACGAAGATCGCCTCGAAGCTGGTGCGGACCTATACCGACAAGCACGGGCTCAAAGATCTGGTCAAAGAGCAGCTCGATGTCGACCTGTCGAAACAGCAGCAGAGTTCGGATTGGGGTGCGGCGAAATTGAGCGATGCGCAGCTCGCCTATGCCGCTTCCGACGTGTTGCACCTTCACAAGCTCAAGAACGCGCTCGACGCCATGCTGGTGCGCGAGGGACGTCAGGAGCTGGCGCTGAAATGCTTCGGTTTCGTGGGTACAAGGGCGCAGCTGGACCTAGCCGGCTGGGGCCTTGAGGATATCTTCGCTCACTGAACCAACGTTAACCCGTAAGCCCAGGGTTTGCCTTGATTTCGGGGGTGGGCCAAGCGATACTGATTTGCGTTGGCATGACGTTCGCGTCGGCGCCTTTTTTGCGCCGCACACATAAGACAAGACGTGGCTCGCGTGCATGCCCGGTTTGCGAGTTTCGCTTTTATGACAGCAGCTATCCCCGACTCCCATGTCAGCGCCGACCTTGAAGCGGCCCGGCGCGTATTGGCGACCGAAGGTGAGGCGCTTGGCGCGCTCGCGCGGTCGCTCGACGGGCGATTCACGAAGGCGATCGACCTGCTGATCGGGATCGAGGGCCGGGTGATCGTCTCCGGCATGGGCAAGAGCGGCCATATCGGCAACAAGATCGCGGCGACGTTCGCCTCGACCGGAACGCCGTCGCAGTTCGTCCATCCGGGCGAGGCGAGCCACGGCGACCTCGGCTTCGTCACGCGCAAGGACGCGGTGTTGTTGCTTTCGAATTCCGGCAAGACGGCGGAACTGACCGACATCATCGATTTCACCCGGCGCAACGCCATTCCGATGATCGCGATCACGGCAGGCGGCGACTCGCCGTTGGCGCAGCATGCCGATGTGGCCTTGATCTTGCCGCCGGCGCGCGAGGCGTGTGCGATCGAAATGGCGCCGACGACGTCGACGACCATGCAGCTTGCGCTCGGCGATGCGCTCGCTGTCGCGCTGATGACGCGGCGCGGGTTTACGGCGGACGATTACCGTCAGCTGCACCCGGGCGGGTCTTTGGGCCGCAAGCTCGTGCGGGTGGCCGACATCATGCACACGGGCAAGGAGCTTCCCCTCGTCGACGAGAACCGCGTGATGAGCGAGGTCTTGATCGAGATCACGTCGAAGCGGTTCGGCTGCGCGGGCGTCGTGAACGCCCAAGGCGGGCTAATCGGCGTCGTGACCGACGGCGACCTCAGGCGGCATATGCAGAACGATCTTCTGAAGCAACGCGCCAAGGACGTGATGACGGCAAAGCCCCGCCTGATCCGCGAAGGCGCGCTCGGCGGCGAGGCGCTTCGGCTGATGAACCAGAACGCGATCCCGGTGACGTGTCTTTTCGTCGTCGCCGACGAGGATGTCGCGAAGGCGACGCCCAAGCCCGTCGGCATCGTGCACGTTCACGACTGCTTGCGCGCGGGAGTGGCGTAACGCTCCATGGCGATCGATACGTCCCCGGCGCCGCGCACGCGGCTCGATCAGTGGCAGCAGAGGGAGCGGCCTGCGGCCGCCACCACGGTCGGCTATAGCCGCTTCGTGCGCATCATGAAGGTGATGCTGCCGCTTGTCGCCTGCTCGCTGATCGTACTCGTCGTCATCTACTCATCGAAGGGCCGGGACACGAAGGTCGGCATCGTCGCGACGGACATCGCCAGCGTCGATAAGGACCGGCAACTCGTCAACCCGAAGCTGACCGGTACGGACGGGCGCGGGCAACCGTTCACCGTCACCGCCAAGGGCGCCACACAAGCCCCGGGCAAGGCGCGCCGGCTCACCATCGACGAAGTCACCGCCGACATCACGATGCAGGACAAGAGCTGGGTGCAGGTTGGCGCGGTCAAGGGCGAGCTCGACGTCGAGGGCAAGACGCTCGACCTCACGAACTCGATCAACATCTATTCCGACCAAGGCTATGAGTGCCACACGGAAGCCGCGCGCTACGATTTCGGCAGCGGTCTGTTGAAGGGCGACGTGCCAATCAAATGCCAAGGTCCGATGGGCCTGTTCACGGCACAAAAGTTCGAGGGGCTGCGCGATCCGCGCGTGCTGCGTTTCATGGGCGGCGTGCAGACGACGTATGTGCCGACAGCGCGCACGGGGGAAGCCGCCGTCGCTGCCGAGACCAACCCCGAAGGTATCGCCGAAGCGCTGCCGGACGAGGAGGCGTATGTTCCGCCGGCGGCGCCCGGTACGGCGCCTGCGCCTGCCACGCCGCAATCCCCGCAGACCGTCGTTCAACCCAAAGCGAAGCCCACGCCATGAAGCCCATTTTCGCCGCTGCCGCCGCCGTCGTTTTCGCCGCCAGCGCGCAAGCGCAGAGCAGCGTGCCGAATCCGTTTTCCGGCATGGGCCGCGACAGCGACAAGCCGATCTCGATTGCGGCCGACACAACGACCGCGGATCTGCGTAGCGAGACGGCGACCTATGCCGGCAACGTGCGCGTCGAGCAGGGCAATCTGAAACTGCGTTCGGACGCGCTCTCGATCAAAGCGACGAAGGGCACGATCATGCGCATCGAAGCGAAGGGCAACGTCGTGCTTGCTTCGCCGCAAGGCCAAGCCACCGGCGCAACCGCGCTCTACGACATCAGCCAGCGCGTGGTCACGATGGGCGGCAAGGTCATTCTTGCACAAGGTCCTAACATTCTGCGCGGCAGTTCACTCGTGATTAACCTCGCCAACGGGAAAGCGGAACTTACGGGCGCGGGCGCGGGCGGGCGTGTGGAAGGCGTATTCGTCCCCGCAAAGACGCCAAAAATCAACTCGCCGATCCCGGGTACGGCGCCCCAACCGACGCCGCAAAACTAATTCATTTCACGCAACTTTAAAGCCAACTGGCATTTGATGAGATCGTTCAATGGGTAACGGGTATCAGGGCGATCATCCGGCGATGGATGGGCACGTCGATCATGGGGGACAGTATGGACGGCCGCGTCTCGTGGCCGAACAGACCGGTCTCGTCGTCGTTCAGGTGGGCAAGAGCTTCCGCCGCCGCCCCGTCGTGCGCGGTGTGTCGATGCAGGTGCGCCGGGGCGAGGCCGTGGGGTTGCTCGGGCCGAACGGCGCCGGCAAGACGACCTGCTTTTACATGATCACGGGGCTGATCCCCGTTGACACCGGCTCGATCTTCATGGACGGGCACGACATCACAGCGTTGCCGATGTACCGGCGCGCGCGGCTCGGCATCGGATATCTGCCGCAGGAAGCGTCGATCTTTCGCGGGCTGACCGTGGAACAAAACATCATGGCCGTCGCCGAACTCGTCGAGCGGGACGCTCAGCGCCGCCGTCAACTCGTCGACGACCTCCTCGCCGAATTCGCGATCGAGCATTTGCGGCGCGCCCCGGCGCTGGCGCTTTCGGGGGGCGAACGGCGCCGTGTCGAGATTGCGCGCGCACTGGCCACGCAACCGTCTTTCATGCTGCTCGACGAACCGTTCGCGGGCATCGACCCGATCGCGATCGGCGAAATCCGCAAGCTGGTGCATCACCTGAAGGAACGCGGCATCGGCGTTCTGATCACCGACCATAACGTGCGCGAGACGCTCGACATCATCGATCGCGCCTACATCATTCACGACGGCGAAGTCATGACCGAAGGCACGCCGCGCGACATCGTTTCGAACATGGACGTACGCCGCGTCTATCTCGGCGAGAAGTTTTCGTTGTAACGGTGATGGGTATGTCATGGCTCTAACGCAACGCTTGGAGCTTCGCCAGGGGCAGTCCCTGGTCATGACCCCCCAGTTGCAGCAGGCGATCAAGCTGCTGCAGATGTCGAACCTCGAAGTTCAGCAGTTCGTCGAGCAGGAACTCGAGCGCAATCCGCTGCTCGAGCGCGACGACGGCATGGCTTCGCGCGAGGAGCCGAAGGCGGAAACGCCGGCGCCGAGCGAAACGGCGCTGAGCCTGAGCGAGAGCGCGCCTCCTGCCGATGCGGCCGCCGCGCTCGATACGGAGTACGAGAACGTCTACGGCGAAGACTCTGCGTGCGACCGCGCCGAACCGGCGGGCGGCGACACGGGGCCATCCACCTACGCCGAGATGCGCGGGGCCTCGTCGCGACACGACTCGGACGACGCGATGTCGCTCGAGGCGACGCTGACGCGCGGCCTCAATCTGCACGATCATTTGGCGGCTCAGCTCGCCGTCGCGTGCACGGATGCGCGCGATCGACTGATCGGCGCCTATCTCATCGATGCGATCGACGATGCGGGCTATCTCAGCGTCGATGTGACGGCTGCGGCGCAGCACTTGGCCGTGCCGTTTCCCGTCGTCGAGAGCGTGCTGAAGACGATCCAGACGTTCGATCCGACCGGCGTCGGCGCGCGGACTCTTGCGGAGTGCCTCGCGCTGCAGCTCAAGGAGCGCAACCGGCTCGATCCGGCGATGCAGGCGCTGCTCGACAATCTGGACCTTCTCGCCAAGCGCGACGTGCAAGGGTTGCTGCGTCTCACTCAGGTGACGAGCGAAGACCTCGCCGACATGATCGCCGAGATTAAGGAACTCACGCCGAAGCCGGGCCTCAAGTTCGGCGGCGAGCCGGTGCAACCGGTCGTGCCGGACGTCTATGTGCGCGAGACGAAAGGCGGCGGATTCCAGGTCGAGCTGAACAGCGACACGCTGCCTCGCGTTCTCGTCAACTCGCGCTACTATTCGACGGTGTCGGGCAAGGACAAGGAAGCCAAGACTTACCTGACCGATTGTCTGAACAACGCGAATTGGCTCGTGCGCAGCCTCGATCAGCGGGCGCGAACGATCCTCAAGGTCGCGAGCGAAATCGTGCGGCAGCAGGACGGATTCTTCGTCAACGGCGTCACGCATTTGCGGCCGCTAAACTTGCGCGCGATCGCCGAGGCGATCGGCATGCACGAGTCGACGGTCAGCCGTGTCACCGCAAACAAGTTCATCGCGACTCCACGCGGCACGTACGAGCTCAAGTACTTCTTCACGTCGGCCATTCAGTCGGCCGAAGGCGGGGAAGCGCACTCGGCGGAGGCCGTGCGCCATCATATTCGCGATCTGATCGACAACGAGGCGTCGGGCGCCATTCTTTCGGACGACCGAATCGTCGAAATTTTGCGCAAAACGGGGATCGACATTGCCCGGCGCACGGTTGCAAAATACCGCGAAGCCATGCGAATTCCCTCATCCGTCGAGCGCCGCCGCTTGAAGCAAGGGATGAACTTGTCGGACGGTGCCTCCGTTTCGTGATTCGTGCCCTTGCACGATCGCGGGTTGCCTCCTAACTCACTTCAGAAGCGTGACCAGAGCCCATGCAACTCTCCATTACCGGCAAGCAAATCGACATCGGAAACGCGCTTAGGACTTACGTCCAAGACAAAGTCTCGCAATCGGTGGGCAAGTATTTCGACCGATCGGTCGACGGTGCGGTCACGTTCTCGCGCGACGGGCACGAATATCGCGCGGATTGCATGGTGCATCTTGCCTCGGGCCTGCATCTGCAGGCACAGGCGCGTTCGACGGATATCTACGCGAGCTTCGACATGGCGATGGAGCGCATGGAGAAGCGCCTGCGCCGCTATAAGGGCCGCATCCGCGACCACCACAACGGCGCACGGGCGAGCATCGCGTCGAGCCCTGCGCGCGAGCATGTCATCGCGGCCGAGGCTGACGGAGACGCCAGCGAGCCTACGACGCTCAATCCCGTTATCGTGTCGGAGAACATGACACAGCTCAAAACGCTCACCGTGGGCGAGGCGGTCATGCAACTCGATCTGATGGAAACACCGGCATTGGTGTTTCGGAATAGCGCGCATGGCGAAATCAATGTCGTTTACCGCCGCGGAGACGGCAACATCGGCTGGATCGATCCGGCCGCTGCTAAGCGCTGACGCAACGGCCCGGCGCGCGGTCATGCAGATATCCGACATCTTGGTGCCACAGGCCGTGTTCCAGCGGGTGAAGGCGCCGTCGAAACGGAAGCTGATCACCGAGGTCGCGGGGTTCGCCAGCGCTGTCGCCGGGCTCGACGCCGACAAGGTGTTCGAGGGTTTGTGGCAACGCGAGAAGCTCGGAAGCACGGGCATGGGCCACGGCATCGCCATACCCCATGCACGGTTGCCGAAGCTCGAGAAGCTCGTCGGGTTGTTCGTGCATTTGGAGGAGCCGATCGACTTCGAGGCGATCGACTCGGCACCGGTCGACCTTGTGTTCGCGCTGCTGACGCCGTCGGACGCGGGCGCGGATCATTTGAAGGCGCTGGCGCAGATTTCGCGCCTCATGCGCAGTACGGCCGTGTGCGAGAAACTCCGCGCGACAAGCGACAAGTCGCAGATCTACGCGCTGCTGACCGAACCCACGGCCGGCGTTCACGCGGCCTGACGAAACATCCTCTACTGTCGAAGTGTCATGGCCGGGCCTATCGCCCGGCCAGTTGCTGTGTGCGTCAGTGGACGCTGACGGGTTCCAGTTCGTGTTGGCGCGCGGCCACGAAGGCCATATCGCGACTGTCCACGACCGCGACGCGCCGGCCGTCCGCTGCGTGAACGGCGAAGAACTTTTGGCTCGGCGGGATTTGCGCATCCACCGGGATCACGCCGGAGCCCTTCAGCTCAGCGACTGCCACTTCGCGCACGTAGACCGTGTTCGGCCCGACGATGCGGGCGATCTCTTCGGCGCTCAATTCGTGCGGGTGACCGCTGAAATCTTTTGTCACCATCGACATTGTCATTACTCCTTCAAGCCGTCGCTTCCGGCCCCTTCCTGGCAACCGATGTAGCGACCCTTCATGGCATTTATGTGGGTGTTAACCCTCGAGAAGGGAATAGGAGATGCCGTCACCCCAATGTGATGGGAATCTGACGAATTTCGGGGTTTTGGACGCGGCGTTTCAATTCGATTCGCAGCAAACCGTTGATCAGCGTCGCGGACTCGACCTCTAGGTTTTCGGCCAGCAAGAAGCCGCGCTGAAACGCGCGTGTGGCGATTCCCTTGTGCAGGTAGGCCTTGGCCTCCTGCGGTTGTGCACGCTCGCCCCTGACGGTCAGTTCGCGCCCAGCGAGGGAGATCGACAATTGCTCAGGCGCGAAGCCGGCCACCGCCAAGATGAGGCCCAGGCGGTCGTCAGCGACCTCCTCAATGTTGATCGGCGGATAGGCATCGGCGCGGGCCAGACGCTCGACCAAACGCTCGACTTCGTCGAAGCCCAGACAGTGGGGGTGGCCAAATGGGCCGACGCGCGACATGGGGCGTGCTCCACGCTATATCAGCGCGAAAGGACCGCCCTCCCCGCCACCCCCTGGATTTGGGCGAGATGCGGCTCCGAATCAAGCCGTCCCGCCCTGCCATGAACCTGAACGAGACCGAGCCCTTTGCCCTGTTTGACGACGCTACCTGGCCCAGCCGGGGCGCCTTGCTTGTCCATGGGGTGGAGGGGCTGGTGGAGGCCCGGGACGCGGCCGAGGTAGCCGCGGCTCTGGCCGCGCTGGATAAGGCCGTCGCGCGCGGCCTGATTGCGGCAGGCTATTGCGCGTACGAACTTGGGTACGTTTTCGAGCCACGGCTTCTGGGGCTTCTGCCAAAGACAGGACGACCGCTCCTGCGGTTTCACTTGTTCCGTACCGCCGAGCGCCTCAGCGCGCGCGAGCGGACGCGTTGGCTGATGGAGCGCGCAAAGGGGCCATCTGGGTCCGGCGATATCTCGGCCGCGCTAACGGCGGAGGCGCACCGCGCGAAGGTGGAACGCGTGCGGCAGCTTATCGGCGACGGCGATGTCTATCAGGTCAATTTGACATTCAAGCTGCGCACAGGCGGCGGCGACCCGTTCGCGACCTATTTGGCCTTGCGGGAGAAGTCGCGCGCGGGCGCGTGCTCGTTTCTGCGTTTTACGGAAGAGGACGTGCTTTCGTTTTCGCCGGAACAGTTCTTTGCGGTCGACGGGCTGCGGATCGCGGCGCGTCCGATGAAAGGCACCGTCGCTCGCGCACCGGATGTTGCGGGCGACGACCGGCGGCGGACCGAGCTCGTCAGCGACGATAAGCAGCGAGCCGAGAATCTGATGATCGTCGACCTGCTCAGGAACGATCTTGCGCGCGTGGCGGAGACGGGAAGCGTGCAGGTGAGCGATCTCTTCACCGCCGAGACCTATCCGCGGTTTCACACGCTGACATCGGGCATCGAGGCGACGTTGGTGGAAGCACCGTCGCTTGCCCGTCTGCTGCCGGTCTTGTTTCCGTGCGGGTCGGTGACCGGCGCGCCGAAGATCCGTGCGATGGAAATCATCCGCGAGGTCGAGGACGAGCCACGCGGCGTCTATTGCGGCGCAGTCGGTTATGCGATGGGCGAGAAGATCGCGTTCAACGTCGCCATTCGCACGCTGACGCTGAGCGGTGGTGTCGGCGAGATGGGTGTGGGCGGCGGGATCGTCTGGGACAGCGAGCCTGCGTCCGAGTATGCCGAGTGCCTGCTCAAGGCGCGGTTCTTGGCCGACGCGGAAGAGCCGTTTCGTTTGATCGAGACGATGCGCTGGAGCACAGAGGGCGGCTTTCATCTGATCGGGCGGCATTTGCACAGGCTTTGCGCGTCGGCGCGCTATTTCGGCTTTCCGTTCGACGAACGCGCCATTCGCACGGCGCTCGATCGCGCGGTCGACGGCACTGAAGGCCTACAGAGGGTTCGACTGACGCTCGGTGTGCGCGGCGATACGCAGGTCGAGAGCGCGCCGTTCACGCTGCCCGCGGCCGACACTGTGTGGCGATACGCGCTTGCCGGGGCGCCGGTCAGCAGCACCGATTGGCGCGTGTATCACAAGACAACGCAGCGCGGGTTCTACGAAGCGGCGCTGGCGGCGGCGGAGGGTTGCGACGAAGTCGTGTTCGTCAACGAACGCGGCGAGGTCACTGAAGGAAGCCGTACGAACATCTTCGTCGAGCGCGACGGGGTGTGGCTGACGCCGCCGCTGTCGTCGGGTCTGCTCGACGGGTGCTTGCGGCGGGAGTTGATCGAGAGTGGGCCGCAGCGCGTGGTTGAGAGCGTGCTGCGGCCCTGTGACCTTGAGGGGGGCAAGGTCTGGTTCGGCAATGCGTTGCGCGGCCTCATCCCGGGAGAGAGCATTGAGGGCGCGCGCGGCGCTGCCGATTCCGTTCGGCTACGTGCGTGAGGGGGCAAGCGCGCAGACGCTGACGGTGCGGTCCTTCAACGGATCGGTTGCGTCATTGTCAGCCGCTTTGGCGTTCAATCCTTGCGACAGCAGGCTGATCACGTACGAGACGAGCAGCGCTGTCACAACGGCCATGTAAGTCCAGTCTCTGAGCGTTACCTGGGCAGTCATTTTGGAGGCTCCTTGCAATTCGACAGTTGCAGCGTCTCAAAGCGGCCCTGAGAAAGCCAATACTGGTTGTCTTCCCTGTCGATGCGGCCGTGCTATTGCGGAAATCGCGGATTGCCGCGGCGCGGGCGATCCGGTAACCCATTTGCCGTTGGCGCTTCGAGGGGTCTTCATGCTGCGCAGTTGGTACGATTGGGTGATCCGGATGTCGGAGCATCCGAAGTCGCTTTGGGCGCTGGCCGGCGTGTCGTTCGCGGAGAGTTCGTTCTTCCCGATCCCGCCCGACATCATGCTAATCCCGATGATCATCGCACAGCGCGCCAAGGCGTGGCTGATCGCGGGTGTGTGCACGATCGCCTCCGTCGTCGGCGGGTTCTTCGGCTATGCGATCGGCTATTTCTTCTTCGAGACGCTCGGCAAGTGGGTGATCGACCTCTACGGGCTGCAGGGCGGGTTTGCCGAGTTCCAGCACCAGTTCAACGAGTACGGGCTCTGGATCATCCTGGTCAAAGGTCTGACCCCCATACCCTACAAGCTCGTAACGATCGCAAGCGGCGCCGCGCACTTCGATCTGCTGACGTTCGGCTTGGCGTCGCTGGTGACGCGCGGCGGGCGGTTCTATCTCGTGGCGGGGCTGCTCTACCTCATCGGGCAGCCCGCACGCACGTTCGTGGAGAAGCACCTCACCCTGGTGACGACGGCGTTCGCCGTCATCATCGTGGCGGGCTTCGTGGCCGTCGCCTATCTTTAGACCCGGATCACGCCTTCCAAATATGGCGCGACTTTGCCTTTGAGGATCACGCGTTCGCCCTGCTCTTCGCAGTGGAGCGTGCCGCCGCGCTGGCTGATTTGGCGAGCGA
>CAZYGK010000097.1:0-12005 GCA_964647355.1 uncultured Flavobacteriaceae bacterium
AGGGAGCGGCAGCAACGGCAGCAAGCAAAGTGCGGCGATCCATGGCGCTCTCCAACAAGTCGCCACCGTTATCCGGCCTCACGCCACGTGAGGGTCAAGTCCTTGAGCGGCCCTAGTGCGTTCCCGGAAGATTGCTTCTGTCATCCCGGCCAAGCGGAGCGCAGCGCAGCGCGAGCCGGGACCCAGGTGTGAAGGTCGCAGCTCATCCGCTTATCGTTTCTCCCCTGGGTCCCGGCGCTCGGCTGCGCCTCGACCGGGATGACAAATTGTGTGAATGCTGAATGCCGCCATATCTACCTCACCGGCATCGCGCGGGTCACGATCGCGCGCACGTCGATCTCCGCCTCGAACGCGCCATACGTCCGCCAGGGCGCGTCGCCGAGGCGCGTGGCGACGAAGGCGTCGGCGACGGCTTTGGGCGCGTGCCGGGCGAGGAGGGCACCCTGTAGTGCGAGGGCCAGTTCTTCGACAAGCACGCGCGCGTGCGGTTCGGTCACGGTCCTGAGCCGCGCTTTCGCCTTGTCGATCGCGCGGTCGAGCGCCGCATACGCACCGCGCGCGGCTTCCAACTCCGCGAACAACGCGGCGGCCGTCTCCGGCTCACGCGAGAGTGCGCGCAACACGTCGAGGCAGATGACGTTGCCCGAACCTTCCCAAATCGAATTCAACGGCGCCTGCCGGTGCAGACGCGGCAGCACGGACTCTTCGATGTAGCCCGCGCCGCCGTGGCACTCCATCGCCTCATAGACGAAGTTCACGACGCGCTTGTTCACCCAATACTTGCCGATCGGCGTGGCGAGCCGCGAGAACAATGCCGCCTGCTCGCTCCCCGCCTCGTCGAACGAACGCGCGATGCGGAACGCGAGCACGGTCGCGGCCTCGCACTCGACCGCAAGATCGGCGAGCACGCGCGCCATCAACGGTTGATCGATCAGCTTCTTCTGAAACGCCGTGCGGTGCGACGTATGCCACAGCGCTTGCGCCAACGCCTGGCGCATATAGGCGGCAGGCGCGATCGTGCAGTCGAGCCGTGTGTGGTGCACCATCTCGATGATCGTCTTGACGCCCCGGCCCTCTTCGCCGACTTGGCTCGCGTAAGCGCCGTGATACTCGACCTCGGACGACGCGTTCGCGCGGTCGCCGAGCTTGTCCTTCAGCCGCATCACGTGCATCGCATTGCGCTCGCCCGCGGGCGTCCAACGCGGCACCAGAAAGCACGTGAGCCCGCCGTCCGCATAGGCGAGCGTCAAGAACGCGTCGCACATCGGCGCCGAGCAAAACCACTTGTGGCCGGTCAGTGTGTACGATCCGTCGCCGTTGCGCGTCGCCGTCGTCGTGTTCGCGCGCACGTCGGAGCCGCCTTGCTTCTCCGTCATCGCCATCCCGATCGTGGCGCCGCGCTTGTTGGGCGCCGGCGCCGACGTCGGATCGTAGATGCCGTCGGTGATCCGCGAAGCCCACGCCGCCGCGACCTCCGGCTGATGCTTGAGTGCAGGAAGCGCGGCGTACGTCATCGTCATCGGGCAGCACACACCGGGCTCGACCTGCGCCATCATGTAGAGCAGCGCCGCATGTGCGACATGCCCGCCGCTGTGCTGTTCCCAAGCGACGGAAGCGAACCCCCCGCTAAGGCCAAGCTCCATCAGCTTGTGATACGAGGGATGAAACACGACCTCGTCGATCCGCCGCCCATAACGGTCGAACGTCTTCAGCTCCGGCGCGTGCCTGTTCGCCTCAAAGCCCCACTGAAGCGCCTCCGCCGACCCGGCCCGCGCGCCGAACGAGAGAAGCCGTGCCTCGTGCCCAGCCGCCCCCTCGCGCGCAACGGCATCCCCCAAAGCCGCATCGCTCGCATAAAGACTGACATTCTCGAACGGCGGCGGCTGGTTGGTCACCTCATGCGTGCCAAGCTGCGTACGCGGATTAAGCGGAGCCATGGAAACCTCATCTCGCCGGCATACTGCTGCGGCGCGTTAGCGCCGCACTATTTCACGCGAAGCCGCGAAGAACAAAGGCAAGACGCGAAAGCAAAACTGGCGCTTTGCGCCTTACCTTCAACCTTCGCGCCTTCGCGTGAAACTACTTCTCATAAGCGTCGACCGTCGACCCGAACACATCCTCGAACGCCGCGCGCAGCGCCAAATCCACATCCGCCATCGTTGCCGTCAGCCCGAGGTCGGCCAAGCTCGTGACCCCGTGCTCGGCGATCCCGCATGGCACGATGCCCGAAAAGTGCTCCAGCTCCGGGTCCACGTTGAACGACACGCCGTGATAGCTGACGCCGCGCCGCACGCGAATACCGAGGGCCGCAATCTTATCCTCGCCACCACCGCGCCGCACGACCCAGATGCCGACGCGCCCCTCGCGCCGCTCGCCACGCACGTTGAACGCTGCCAGCGTGCGGATCAGCCACTCCTCCAAATCGCGCACGAAGCGGCGCACATCGTTACCGCGCCGGCGCAGGTCCATCATCACGTAACCGACGCGTTGTCCCGGCCCGTGATAGGTGAACTGCCCGCCGCGTCCCGTCGGGAACACCGGGAAGCGTCCGGGCGCAAGCAGATCATCGGCCTTCGCGCTCGTGCCGGCCGTGTAAAGCGGCGGATGCTCCAACAGCCAAACCAACTCGCTCGCGCGCCCCTCCGCAATTGCGCCGGCACGCGCTTCCATCGCCGCCACGGCGTCGGGGTAGGGCACGAGGCCGGGGCTGATCCGCCATTCGATGGGGGAGGGTTGTGTCACGGCGCAGAAAGTGGGTGCCAAGACCGCTCGGGATCAAGCGTTTCCATAATTCACAGCAATATGCGATAATTAATTTAATTCACGTCGAATCCTTGAGTAATGACCCAAGAGGGGTTATCTCAGAGCTCTAAGAACAAAGGAGGCGTTCGGTGCTGCCGATCGTTCTCGACGTAACCAACCGCCGGATTGCCGTCGTTGGCCGCGGCCTCGCCGCCCAACAGCGCTACGAGTACGCGCGCGACGCTGGCGTCGAACAGCTCTCGCTCTACGTCATCGACCAGGACGGCTGGGCCTGCCACGCGGAAGCGGCGCTCTACGAGCGCCTGCCGGTGAAGGCCGACCTCGAAGGCACGGGCGTCGTATTGATCGCGGGCCTTCCTATCGAAGAGGCACTGCACCTCACAGCTGTCGCCCGCGCCGCCGGCGCCCTCGTGAACGTCGAAGACGTGCCTCACCTCTGCGACTTCCACGTGCCCGCCATAGTGCGCCGCGGCGACTTGCTGCTTACCGTCTCGACTGGCGGCAAGGCCCCTGGCCTCGCGCAAAAGCTGAAGGCGCACCTGCAAGCGCAGTTCGGGCCCGAGTGGACCGCGCGTATCCGCACCGTCGGCGACGCCCGCGCGCGCTGGCGTGAAGAGGGTAGGGCGAAAGAAGAGGTCACGCGCCTCACCAAGGAACTCGTCGAGCGCGAAGGTTGGCTGAAGGAGCGCGAGCCCGCATGAGCGAAGGCGCCGCCTCCATCATCCGGCCGGCCAAGCGCGCGGCACCGCCGCCCGCGCCACGCATTTTCGACCAGACGGACGCGCCCGCCGACGCCCTGCGCCTGCGCCTCGAAGCGCTGCGTGCGAAATACGCGAACGCCGACGCCCGCACGCTGCTCAAGGCCGCGATCAAGGACGAGTTCCCGGGCAAGATCACGACCGTCTCCTCGTTCGGCTCCGAATCCGTCGTGCTCCTGCACCTGATCTCGGAGATCGACCCGTCGGTCCCGGTGATCTTCCTCAACACCGGCAAACTGTTCGGCGAAACGCTGCGCTATCGCGACCGCCTGCAGGAGAAGCTCGGCCTGACCGACCTGCGCTCGATCGGCCCGCACCCCGACGACACGCGCGCGCTCGATGCTGAAGGCGCGCTGTGGGCCCGCGACCCCGACGCCTGCTGCAATTTTAGAAAGGTCCTGCCGCTTCGCCGCGCGCTCTCGGGCTTCGATGCCGAGATCACCGGCCGCAAGCGCTTCCAAACGCAAGCGCGCACTGCGATGGCGCCGATCGAACTGAACGGCAGCCGCTTCGTCGTGAACCCGCTTTGGAATTGGACGCTGCAGGATCTGAAGGAACACATCCTCGCCAACGAACTCCCGCGCCACCCGCTGGTCGAAGACGGCTATCTCTCGATCGGCTGCATGCCCTGCACAAACCGCGTGAAGGACGGCGACGACTACCGCTCCGGCCGCTGGTCCGGCACGGGCAAAGACGAATGCGGCATCCACGAAAACGTGGAAGGGGATGGCATCTAGCCGTCGCTGCCCTAAGCCGTCTCCTCAAACAGCTCCCGCCCGATCAGCATGCGCCTAATCTCGCTGGTCCCCGCGCCGATCTCGTAGAGCTTCGCGTCGCGCAGCAAGCGCCCCGTCGGATAGTCGTTGATATAGCCGTTGCCGCCGAGCGTCTGGATCGCCTCAAGCGCCATCCATGTCGCCGTTTCCGACGCGAACAAGATCGCCGCCGCCGCGTCCTTGCGCGAGGTCTCGCCGCGGTCGCAGGCTTTCGCCACCGTGTAGACATACGACCGCGCCGCGTTCATGCGCGTGTACATGTCGGCGAGTTTGCCCTGCATCAGCTGGAACGTGCCGATCGGCTGGCCGAACTGTTTGCGCTCATGCACGTAGGGCAGAACGATATCCATCGCGCAGCGCATGATGCCGAGCGGTCCCGCCGCCAGCACCGCGCGCTCGTAGTCGAGCCCCGACATCAGCACGCGCACGCCTTCGTTCACGCGGCCAAGCACGTTCTCTTCCGGTACTTCGCAATCGCTGAACACGAGCTCGCCCGTGTCCGACCCGCGCATGCCGAGCTTGTCGAGCTTCTGCGCCGTCGAAAACCCCTTCATCCCCTTCTCGATGATGAAGGCGGTAATCCCACGCTGCCCCGCGTTCGGATCCGTCTTGGCGTAGACGACGAGCACGTCCGCTGTCGGCCCGTTCGTGATCCACATCTTCGAGCCGTTGAGGACGAACCTGTCGCCCTTCTTGTCGGCGCGCGTGCGCATCGAAACGACGTCCGAACCGGCACCCGGTTCCGACATCGCGAGCGCCCCGAGATGCTGACCCGAGATCAGCTTTGGCAGGTAATGCTTCTTCTGCTCATGCGAACCGTTCTTTCGAAGCTGGTTCACGCACAAATTGGAGTGGGCGCCGTAGGAGAGCCCCACCGCCGCCGACCCGCGGCTCACCTCTTCCATTGCAACGACGTGCTCGAGGTAGCCGAGCCCGGCACCGCCATATTCCTCTTCAACCGTGATGCCGAGCAACCCAAGCGCGCCCAGCTTCGGCCACAGGTCGCGCGGGAACTGGTTCTTGCGGTCGATGTCTTCTGCGCGCGGCGCAATCTCCGCCGCCGTGAAGCGCGCCACGACCTCGCGCAGCGCATCCGCCGTCTCACCCAAGTCGAAGTTCAAGCCGCGAAAAGCGTTTGGAATCATCGGAGCAAAAGCCAAGTTGCAAGTCCAAGGAAGGACAGGAACCCGACCACGTCCGTCACCGTCGTCACGAACACCGGCGACGACACGGCGGGATCGATCTCCCATCGCTTCAGGGCGACAGGCACCAAGATACCCGCCGCCGCTGCCGCCACCAGATTAATCGTCATGGCGGCCGCAATCACTCCCGCAAGTGCGAGATCGCCGAACCAAACCCAAGTTATCCCCGCCGCAAGCGCAGCAAAGGCGACGCCGTTCAGCGCGCCGATCAGCATCTCGCGGTTGATGACGCGCATCATATTCGCCTGATTGAGCTCCTTCGTGGCAAGCGCGCGCACGACGATCGTCAGTGTCTGCGTCCCCGCGTTGCCGCCCATCGAAGCCACGATCGGCATCAGAATGGCGAGCGCCACGACCTTCTCGAGCGACGCTTCGAAGAACCCGATCACGATCGAAGCCAGGATCGCCGTCATCAAGTTAACGAACAGCCAGGAGAACCGCAGCCACGTGATCTTGCGGATCGGCGCGGAAAGGCTCTCGTCCTCCTGCACGCCGCCGAGCGCCAGAACCTCGCTCTGGTGCATCTCGTTCAGCACCTCGACGACGGATCCGGCGTTCAAGACGCCGACCAATCGCCCGCGATCGTCCGTCACCGGCGCTGCGGTCAGATGATAGTGCTCGAAGAGATAGGCGAACGATGTCTGATCGCTGGCGGCGGAAACGACATGCATCTCCTCGATCGCGATGTCGGCGAGCCGCGCCGAACGGGGCGAGCGCAGCAGCCGCGAAAGCGGCAACACGCCGAGCGGCTTCATGTCGGCATCGACCAGGTAGATGTCCTGGAAATCCTCCGGCATCTCCGGCGCAGCCAAGCGCCCAAGCGCCTCGGCGACGGTGTAGAGTGGCGACAGCGCGACGAACTCGCGGTGCATCAAGCGCCCGGCCGATCCTTCCGGGAACAGCAGGGCGTCGACGACCTCGGCGCGGTCTTCGATCGGCACCTGCGCGAGCACCTCGCGCTTCTCGGCGTCTTCCAGATCCTCGATGACGTACGCGGCGTCTTCGACGTCGAGTTCCTTGACCGCCTCCGCGACGGTCTTGGTGCCCAGCGCGCGGACGAGTTCGTCGCGCAGATCCTCGTCCAACTCGGCGAGAATCTCGGGATCGAAGTCGGCGCCGAGCTGCGTCACCATCGACCGGCGGCTTGCCGGCGGCATCGCGCTCAAGAGCGAGGCAACGTCGGCAGGGTGCAGCGGCCAGATCAACCGCTTGATCTCGGCAACGTCGTTCGCGGCCGTCGCGTCGACGACTGAGCGCACGAAGTCGGGCGTCAGCACCACCGGCTCAGCCGGCGCGGCAGTCCGGATGTCGGTGGCAGATTCGGACATGGGCGTTTCGGCTCTTAGCGCTTCTCCCGCAAGCGGGAGAAGCAGATGCGCCGCGCAGGCGGCGCAGCCGACCCGCCTTCGCCAAGGCTCCGTCGGGTCTGGTTGACAAGAATGTCCGCCGAAGCTTTCGCGTAGGCGGATGAGGGAATTCAAAGGTTTGGTGCGGTCAAGAAGACTCGAACTTCCACGGGTCGCCCCGCTACCACCTCAAGGTAGTGCGTCTACCAATTCCGCCATGACCGCGCCGGTAGGGGCGGCGATGTAACAGATGAGAAGCCCCTTGTGAAGAGTACCCCGCTTGCTACCCGAAACCGCAGTTTCGGGCCGTTGCGGCCGCCTCAAGAGGGCGACGGGCTCCGCGTTGCGCAGGCGCCGGCACGGCGATTCCCGAGAGAGTGCGGGCCCCGGGTCGAGGCCCGCACTTCAGTCGTGCGGTAAGGAGGAAATAGTGTCGGCAAGGGAAGACGCCGACGGGATGACTATCTCTCGTTACAGTCGCGCGGTCAAATGAAAACAGAGTAATGGCAGATAATAGGGGGACATAATAAAATAGCAAAGCGGGCGGCAACTCTGCCGCCCGCTTCGATGTGAGTGTTCTTGGCTCTAGAATTTCGTCTTCAACTGTACCTGGAACGCTTGCGGCGAACCGACCTGGTAGCGAACCGTCGAGCCGGCTCGCAGACTGACGCCTGCCGTCGGATCGATGTCGACCGGTTCCGCGTTGAGCGTGGTCGAGATGTTGCCGAGCCATTCCTCGTCGAACAGGTTCGTCGCATTGAACTGCAGAACGATGTTCTCAAGGCCGAGTGCCGTGAGGTCGTAGGAGATGTCGGCGTCGAACAGCGTGTACGACGGCGCGATCTGGTCGTTCATATCGGTCGCGAAACGCTCGCCGACATGCTTGCCCTGAAGGCCCAAGCGCAAACCCTCGATCGGCGCGTATTGAATGCGGCCGCCGAACGTCCACTCGGGCGTTTCGACCTGCACTTTGCCTTTGGTCGGGAAATAGAACGTTCCGCCCAGATTGGCCGCTTGGTTGTTTTGCAATTCCGATTCGACATACGACGCAGACGCGTAGAAGCCAAGCTCGGGCATCGGCCGCCAGCCGATCTCCGCGTCGACACCTTGCAGGATGACCTTGCCGACATTGCGGTCGACGTTCGTGCCGGTCACCGGATCGAACGAGGTCACGATGCGGTTCTGGAATTCATTGTACCAGAGCGCCGCGGACGCGGTGACCGTATCGCCCTGGACGCGATAGCCCAGGTCGTAAGCCTTGGTCTTCTCCGGCTGAACGCCGGGCAGCGATACCGTGTCGATTCCAGCGGTTTCGACGCCGGGTGTGGCAGGCGCGCAGGTGTCGCAAATCACGAAGTAGAGGTTGTCCGTGCGCGGTGCGGACAGGCCTTCCGCAAAGCTCGCATAGACGATGTTGCCCTCGAACACCTCAAAGCTCACACCTACGTTCGGAAGCAGAGCGTCGTACTCGAACGTTGTGTCGAACGGGCGGGCATAGTTCGTCGCGCCACCGCCGGCGAGTGTGCCGATGCCGTCGCCGTCCGCATCCGTGAACGGCTCGGTCGTGCAGCGCACGTTTGAGGACGCCAACTGCGTGAAGCAGTTCTGGCTAAGCTCGCGCGTGAAGTAGGGTGCACGCAGACCAACGTCGATCAGCAGTCGATCGTCGACGAACCGGCCGGTGTAGCTGGCCGACACCTGATCGAGGATCGCGTGCGACAAGCGATCGCGGCCGCGCAGAAAGCTGCCGTCCAATCCGAAGACGCGCGCCGACGCCTTGTCCAGACCGCCGAAGATGTCAACCGGGTCGCCATTGCCGAGCAACCCGCTGAACGCGCCGGTTTGGCGATGGCGGCCGAAGTCGTGCGTATAGGCGAGGCGGACGTTGCTGCTGTCGTCGATGTCGTAGATGAGCGACGTGGTCACGCCATAGCGGCTGGTGTTGGTGTTGTTCGGCGTGTAGAGGCGAACTGTGTCGAGTGTGTCGCCGTCGCCGCTCAGGTCCACGCCGCCAACGCCGCCCGGCACAAGCCGGCGATCGGTTTCGCTGACCGTATTCGTACCGCCGCCGTTCGCCTTCACGTACTGCCAAGACGGGTCGATCGTTAGACGGATATCGTCCGTCAATTGCAGATTGGCTTGCGCGCGGATGTTGCCGGTGTTCGATGGATTGATGCGCAGGTCGAAGTAGTTGGTGCAGCTCGACGGGTTGGCGAGGTTGTTCGTGTCGGCGCCCGAACCGTCGTTCTGCGCCGCGCCGTTCACGAACGTAGCGCGCGTGCAGGTATCGAAATTGTCGAAACTCGTACCGAAGGTCGGAATGTCGCCCGGCAACGACGGCAGCAAGCCGTTGGCGTTCAATAGGCTCAAGGTCCGGTAGAAATTGTTCCGATTTTCGTTGTAGTGCCCGATCACACTAATGAAGCTGTTTTCGCCGATCTTCTGGTAGATGCGACCGTTTCCTTGTTGCTTCTGCAACTCGCCCGGCCCTTTGAACTTGTCGTATTGTTGAAACGAGTAACCGGCGAACGAGCTGACGCCGCGATATTCGCCGAGATCGATGACGGCAGCGACGCGGCGGTAGTCGAAGGAACCCACCGAACCGGTCGCGGTCAAGGTAAGCTCCTCATAGGGCTTGCGAGTGACAAGGTTGATCGTACCGCCGACAGCCGACGCAGTCGGGCTGTCGACGTCCGTGGTCCCGGTGTTCACGGTCGCGCGGGCCAGGTACTCCGGATCGACCATCTGGTTCGTGAAAATGGCGTAGTTGCCGGTATCGTTCAGCGGAATGCCGTCGACCGTCAGCGAAACGCGATTGCCGTCAAAGCCCCGGATGCGCACGTTGCCGCCGCTGGATCCGTAAGGGTCGGAGTTCGTGAAGTTCACGCCCGGCGCCAGATTCAAGCTCTGAAAAACGGTTTGACCGCCGGGCTGCGTGTTCAAATAGTCTTGCGTGACGGTCGAGCGCGTCTTCGGCCGCTGCTCTTTGACGATTTGGCCGCTGGTCCCCCGGCGCTCGCCGGTGACGGTCACCTTCTCGACCTTTTCGACTTCTTGCGTGCCGGTGGACTGCGCGTACGCGCCAACAGACGTGAGCGCAAGAAGCGCCAAACTCGAAACGGAATACCCCAACAGTTTCTGTGAAAGACGCATAGCACCCCCAAGTGAAAGTCATTCGCACCGGAGAGAACCTCCGATGCCCCCGCGGACAGCTATGCAGACGGTGCGTTTCGTTTTCGCGACGGTGCGATGACAGCGAGAAGGCGTTGATGCTCGTGTTGCAAATGCACTTCACACCATTCAGGCGAACGAGGGCTTGGGAGCTCGCGTGCACTTTTGTTTCAAATGTAAGTCGTTGCACCACCGCTGGCGTCACGTCTTTATCGAAACCCGGAACAAAGAAGCGTGGGGAGTGATTTCTATGACTTCGAAGATGCATTCAAACCGCCGCGAACTTTTGCGGCGCGCTGCCGCGCTGGCTGCGATGTCGATCGCGGGAGCAGAACTTGCGAGAAGCAATGTGCTTACGGCCGCACGGCCCAAATTCTCCGCATACCCATTCTCGCTTGGCGTGGCCTCCGGCGATCCCGTTGGCGACGGCTTCGTCATGTGGACGCGCCTTGCGCCGAATCCGTTCGACCGGTCGTCGCGTGGCGATGCCGCGGTCCCTCTCATCTGGGAAGTGGCAAGCGATCCGCGCATCCGCAACGTGATCCAACGCGGACAAATCTTGGCGCAGCCGTCCCTTGCGCATGCTGTCCATGTCGAAGTGCGCGGCCTGCCGCCGGGCCGACAGTATTGGTACCGGTTCCGCATAGCCGGCGGCGACGCAAGTCCGGTCGGTCGCGCGTGGACGGCGACGCAAATCGGCGCACCGCTCGACAAGCTGCGTTTCGCGGTTGCTTCGTGCCAGCACTACGAACAAGGCTACTTCACGCCGTACAATCACATGGTGAAGGACAATCCCGATCTGGTCCTGCACCTTGGCGACTACATCTATGAATCTTCATGGGGCGATCAGGTTCGCCGCCACGATGGGCCCGAGCCTTACACGCTCGAGGAATACCGCAACCGCCACGCACTCTATAAGCTGGATCCGAGCCTGCAGGCCGCGCACAAGCATTGCCCTTGGCTTGTCACCTGGGACGACCACGAAGTCGACAACGACTATCAGGCGGTCGAGAGCGAGGACTGGCAGGCGATGGAGGCGTTTGTGAAGCGTCGCGCCGCGGCCTATCAAGCTTACTTCGAGCACATGCCGCTTCGTGCGATCGCGGTGCCGCGTAACGGCGGTATGCAACTCTATCAACGATCGACGTTCGGCGATCTCGTCGACGTGGCGATGATCGACAACCGGCAATATCGCTCGCCGGCTGCCTGCCGCTCGAAGGAGAAGGGCGGCGGACAGGTCGTTAACGCCGGCTGCAAAGAACTGTTCGACGACGCGCGATCCATGCTCGGGCCCGATCAGGAGCGCTGGCTGATCGGCGCCTTCTCGCGCTCCAAGGCGCGTTGGCTTTTGATCGGCAACGGCGAGATGTTCTCGCGTCTGAAGCAAAAGGCAAAGGACGGAAGCGAAGGTTGGTGGACCGACGACTGGAACGGCTTTCCCCCGGCGCGTCAGCGCATCATCGATGCACTCGTCCGTTCGAAGGTAGCAAACCCGGTCTTCGTGACCGGCGACATTCACTCGTTTTGGGTGAACGACGTGAAGCAGGACTTTAGCGATCCGGCATCGCCGGCCGTTGCGACCGAACTCGTCGCCACGTCGATCTCGTCCGCAGGCGTGCCGTACGACATGTTCGCCTCGCTCCTACCGGACAATCCCCACATCAAGTATTTCGAAAGCCGAAAACGCGGCTATCTGCTGTGCGAGGCGGGCAGGGACGCGCTCACCGCGAACCTGCGCACAGTCGAGGACGTGCGCGACCCGGCAACGAAGGCGGGCTCGCTTGGCCGGTTCGTCGTGACGGCAGGAAAGCCGGGAGCGGAGCGCGAATCGGCGTAAATTCCAACCCTTACTTGCAATCAAGTCGCAATAGCATTACATCGGGAAGCGCCACAGCGGCTGGAACCGCCCCATGTACGTCTGCAATTGCAACGCTCTGACCGACAAGCAAATCCGCGAGGCGCTTGCCAAACGTCCGCGCGACGTGGCGG
>CAZYGK010000098.1:0-11882 GCA_964647355.1 uncultured Flavobacteriaceae bacterium
GCCGTCACCGAAGCCGGTGCCGACTACATCCACGTCGATGTCATGGACGGCCACTTCGTCCCGAACATCTCGATCGGCCCGCAAATGGTGAAGGCGCTGCGCCCCCACACGAAGCTGCCGCTCGACGTTCATCTGATGATTTCGCCGGTCGATCCCTACATCAAGGAGTTCGCCGACGCGGGCGCCGACATCATCACCGTGCACCCGGAAGCGGGCCCCCACGTCCACCGGACGGTCCAGCTGATCAAGAGCCTAGGAAAAAAGGCGGGTGTGTCCCTGAATCCGGGTTCGCCCATTTCCCTGATCGAGCATATCTTGGGAGACATCGATCTGATTCTCGTGATGACCGTCAATCCGGGATTCGGGGGGCAAAGCTTCATCGATAGTCAGCGCGCAAAGATGCGTGAAGCGCGCGCGCTGATCGATCGCTCGGGGCGGCCCATCGAGTTGGAGGTCGACGGAGGTATCAATGGGCAAACCGCTGCCCTCGCCGTTGAAGCAGGAGCTGACGTCCTTGTCGCCGGAACCGCAGCGTTCGCCGGCGGGGCAAGCCGTTATCGCGACAACATCACAAAGCTCCGCGGTGGCTGAGACGGCAACCGAAGCGCCGCCCGCCTACAAATTCAACATGTTCGCCAATACAGGCGAACTTATCGCAGGTGCCCGCGTCGCCCTCGGCACAGCCTGGCAGCGCCAACTCTATCGAAGCCCGTTCTGGCAACGCAGCCTGAATGGTCCGGCGCCCGACCGGATCCTTGTCAACCCGCGCAGCTTCCATCCGAAGAGCATCGCCGAAGCCGAACTGCTCATCATGGGCCGCTTCCGCCTGCCCGGTGGCGACGCGACAGCGCGCGACGGCTCGCCGTTCTTCATTAAGCCGCCGAGTGAGCAATGGGCCGAGGCGCTGCACTCGTTCCATTGGCTCCGCCACTTCGACGCCGGCGGTTCCGAACCGGTGCAGGAACACCTGCGTCAGCTCATCGCCCATTGGGTCCGCACGCACGGCGCCTGGCACGACATAGCCTGGCGTCCCCACGTGACGGCGCGCCGCTTGATGACGTGGGCCGCGTTCGGGCGCCTGATCCTCGCGAACGCCGATGTGCTCTTCCGCTCGCGCGTGCTGCTGTCGATGGCCCGCCAAGCGCGTCACTTGCTCAAAACGGCCAAAGCGGCTCCGGCCGGTATCGATCGCCTCGTTGCAGCGATCGGCCTCGTTCAGTCGGGCGTCTTCTTGCCGGACGGCGATGCGCGCATGGCCAAGGGCCTGCACATGCTCTCCGAGGAATTGGGCGAGCAAATTCTGCCCGACGGCGGCCACATCTCGCGCAACCCGGAATCGGTGTTAAGCGTGGCAAGCGATCTGCTCTCGCTCGTCGATGCGATGACGCAGCGCGATCTGATCGTGCCCGTCACCATCCGCCGCGCTCTCGATCGCATGATGCCGATGATCCGCTTCATGCTGCACGGCGACGGCAAGCTTGCTCTCTTCAACGGCAGCACCGAAGGCGTAGCGGGCTGGGCGCCAACGCTGCTGAGCTACGACACTGGCCGCACCCGCGAAACGCTGCACTCCGCCCAAGGCGGCTACCACCGTATCGCCTGCGGCCAGACGCTGATCATTGCGGACTGCGGCGTCGCCCCGCCCGGAGAGATGTCGCAAGGCGCTCATGCGGGCGCGCTCTCGTTCGAACTCTCGGCCGGTGAGGAACGCATCGTCGTAAACGGCGGCACCGCGCCGATGAAGGGCGCCGAGTGGGTGCAGGCCATGCGCGCAACCGCAGCGCACTCGACCCTCACCGTCGCCGACACCTCGTCCGCGCACTTCGTCAATGGCGCCTGGGCCCGCCGCTTGCTCGGCGTTCGCCTCACGGATGGCCCCACGCGCATCGAACACAAGCGTCAAGAGAACGAAGCCGGCATTCTTCTCAACACCAGCCATGATGGCTACGTGAAGCCGTTCGCCATCGTGCACGAGCGCGACATCTTCGCAGCCCACGACGGCAACGACATCCGCGGCGAAGATCGCCTCATCCCGCGCGGGCCAGCGGCGCCGCATCGCTTTGCCGTGCGCTTCCATTTGCATCCCTCGGTGAAGGCGGCGCGCGCGTCCGATCGAAAGTCCGTCGTCCTCACGCTGCCCTCTGGCGCGACCTGGCGCTTCGGCGCCGACGCGGAGATCGACTTGGCCGACGGCGTCTATCTGGGCTCGGGCGATGCCATCCGCAGAACCCAGCAGGTCGTGATTTCCGGGATCACCGGCGGCGAACCCAGAACCGTGAAGTGGGCGCTGAAGAAAGCCACAGGAATCGAGGCGGACTAAGGCCTCTGAGGCGTTCCGACGCTTGGGGGCATCGCGCGCCCCATGCTATCTCGCCCGCGCCAAAGCGATGAAAAAAGGCGCCCCCGATGTCGACGCAAAACCTCCGTCCGGTCCGCCGGGCGCTGATCTCCGTTTCCGATAAGACCGGCCTGGTCGAGTTCGCGCAAAGTCTCAGCCAGCTCGGCGTCGAACTGATTTCGACCGGCGGTACCGCCAAAGCGCTCGCCGCGGCAGGACTCAAAGTCACCGATGTGGCCGCCGTGACGGGCTTTCCCGAGATGATGGACGGCCGCTTGAAGACGCTGCATCCACGCGTGCACGGTGGACTGCTGGCGCTGCGCGACGAACCCTCTCACGCCAAGGCGATGCAAGAACACGGGATTGAGGGCATCGACCTGCTGGTCTGCAATCTCTACCCGTTCGAGGAAACCGTCGCGCGCAACGCCTCGTTCGTGGAGACGGTTGAAAACATCGATATCGGCGGCCCGGCCATGATCCGCGCGGCGTCCAAGAACCACGGTTACGTCGCCGTGATCGTCGATGTTGAGGACTACGCAACGGTGCTCGCCGAGCTCAGCGCCAATAAAGGTGCGACGACTTTGGCGACGCGCAAACAACTCGCCGCCCGCGCCTATGCGCGCACCGCCGCCTACGATGCAGCCATTTCCACTTGGTTCGGCCAAGCCAACGCGATGGAACAGAAGCCGGAAGAGCGCACGCCGCCCCGCCGCTTCGCACTCGCGGGCCTCATCAAGCAAACCCTGCGCTACGGTGAAAACCCGCACCAGGGTGCCGCGTTCTACACGACCGGCGAAAAGCGTTACGGCGTTTCGACCGCGACCCAAGTCGGCGGCAAGGAACTGTCGTTCAACAACATCAATGACACCGACGCGGCCTACGAATGCGTCGCCGAGTTCGACCCACGCGCGACCGCAGCCATCGCGATCATCAAGCACGCGAACCCCTGCGGCGTCGCAACGGCACCCTCGCTCGTCGATGCCTACAAGCTGGCGCTCCGCTGCGATCCCGTTTCGGCCTTTGGCGGCATCGTGGCCTGCAATCGCAAGCTCGACGGCGCGACCGCGACCGAACTCGCGAAAATCTTCACCGAAGTCATTATTGCGCCGGACGCCGACGAGGAGGCCCGCAAGATCTTGAGCGCGAAGAAGAACCTGCGCCTCTTGATCGCCCACGGTCTGCCCGATCCCGCTACCCCAGGCATGAACTTGCGCACGGTCGCCGGCGGCTTCCTCTTGCAGTCACGCGACTCCGGCCGCATCGCCGAGAAGGACCTGCGCGTCGTGACGAAGCGCAAACCCACCGACCGCGAGCTCAATGACCTGCTGTTCGCCTTCCGCGTGGCAAAGCACGTGAAGTCGAACACGATCGTCTATGCGAAAGAGGGCGCGACTGTCGGCATCGGTGCCGGCCAAATGAGCCGCATCGACTCGGCGCGTATCGCCGCCTGGAAAGCGCAAGAAGCGGCAAAAGCGGCGGGCTTCGCCGAGTCGCTCGCCAAGGGCTCGGCCGTCGCCTCCGACGCCTTTTTCCCCTTCGCCGACGGCCTGATCGCTGCCGCGGAAGCGGGCGCCACCGCCGTCATTCAGCCCGGCGGCTCCATGCGCGACGAAGAAGTCATCGCCGCCGCCGACGAGCGCGGCCTCGCGATGGTCATGACCGGCATGCGCCACTTCCGTCATTAGAAGACGAAGCGTAACGGCCCGGCACCGGCGAACGCGACGTTTTCGAAAATGAAGACGCTGCGTTGCGCAATTTGCGCGACGCAATTGGCGCCTCCGCACTGATGCAGAGAAGACTCACCGCGCACATTGATTGCCTCGGCGCGAAAGCCGTCGTTGTCCCCAGCGCGCGCTGTCTCGATAGTTTTCGTGATGTGCGAATCGAGTCGGCCATTGGGCGCCGGCACTCACGACAGATTTGCGGGGAGATAGCGAATGCGTTTGAAAACCACCTTGTTGGCCTCGGCGGCCGGTGCAGCAGTGTTGGCCACGGTTCCAGTGGCGCAAGCGGGCGGCTCCTACATCTCAATCTTTGGCGGCTGGACGCGCCCGACCAACGATATCGGCGCACTCGCCGGTGTTGGCACGGCAACTTACTCCACGAGCGTAACTCATGGCGTCCCGTCGCATACCGATACGGTCACGTTCAGTTTCGCAACGACGTTCGCGCATAGCGGCGCGAAAGCGCGCGACGGCTTCATTCTGGGCGCGGCGGTCGGCGGCGACCTCAGCCACTGGCTGAAGGGCCTGCGCGGCGAAGTCGAGCTCGCCTACCGCCACAGCAAGTTCGGCAGAGCGGCTTCGCGTTCCCAGGTCACCGTCAATACCGACACGGTTCAGTTGACATCGGTCACGCACCCGCTCGGCACGACCACGTTCAACGGAACGCTCACGTCGACGACCACCCAAGCATCGGCCAGCGGCGAACTCAGGACGTTCACACTCATGGCGAACGCCTGGTACGACTTCGACATGGGCAGCAACTTCACGCCCTATATTGGCGGCGGCGTCGGCTATGCCGACAACGAACTGAAGCATGGCCTCTTGGCGGACGGCTCGGGCGGCGACTTCGCCTGGCAGCTGGGCGCCGGTGTGAACTACAAGATCGGCGACAAAACCTCGATCGGTCTGGGCTACCGCTACCTCGACGCAGGCGACATCGAAGTGACGCTCGCCAGCCGCCTGGGCGGTACGTCGCCGGTGGTCTCCTACGACGTCGAAAGCCACTCGGTCTTGGCGAACATCAACTTCCAGCTCGGCAAGTAGCGAACCGAGCGAAGCCCGCATTCGAAAGGCGCGGACTTCACGGTCCGCGCCTTTTTGTTTGCGCAGGTCCTCACGAGGCGCGCTCCGTTTTCACGAATAGCATCCCGATCCACCCGATCCCGAGGAGAATCAGGATCGAGGACAGCCCGATCGCAAGGCTCCCCGACCAGTCGGTGAAGCGCGCCACGACTTGGGGTGCCAGAAACGCGGTCGCTGTCCCCGACAGCGCGTAGAGCCCGAAGAACTCAGTCATCTTCGCGGTGGGCGCGATCCGCGCCATCATCGTGCGGCTGTTCGCATACGCCGCCGTGATGAAGATCGCGATGACGATGACGATCGCGACATAGATGATTTCGGGCCACGACTCGAAGAACGGCAGCCCATGCACGGGTGGCGATTTCGGATCGTAGGGAATGAAGAACAGAATCGTATCCGGCCGCATCGAAAGCGAGAGCACCAGCCCGATCATCGTGCCACCGACGGCGATCAGGAGCCCGTTGCGCGATCCGAATTTGTTATCGACCCACCCACCGAAGACGCCGCCGTAGGTGGCGAAGATCGACAAAATCACGCCGTAGACAAGCAGATCCTGAGTGGTCCAGCTGAACGTCACGGTTGCGTATCCACCGCCGAAGATGAGCACGGCATTGCAGCCGTCGTTGTAGAGCATCCGCCAGAGAAGGAACCAAGCGACATTGCGATAGTTGGGCAAGCTCTTCACTGTCCGCACCAGCGAGCCAAGGCCGCGCTTTACGGCGGCCGCAGGGCCGAGCGCCACTTTCGGCTGATCGGGCGTGAACACGAAGAGCCACAATCCGAACAAGACGAACCAAATCACGAACAACGGTCCGACCATGCGTTCCGGTTCGAACGCCGCCTTGTCGATGCCAAACCAAGGCTCCGCAGGCACAAAGGGCCAGGATCGCGTGCTCTCCTCCCCCGGCCAAACGAAGCAGACGAGCATGAACACGAAGAGGATCACGCCCGAGAGATTGCCGAGCGCAAGTGCCAGCCCCGAGAGCTTTCCCACCTGCTTGTCCGGCGCCAGTGTCGGCAGCATCGCGTTGTGGAACACGGCGGTGAAATCGAACGAGACGATCGTCGCGACCAGCAGAACGCAAGTCACGGCAAGCGAAAGCCCCGCTTCGTTCGGCATCGCGTACCAAAGAAGTCCCGCTGTCACGGCGAGCGAGACGGAGAATGCCGCAAGCCACGGCTTGCGCCGCCCGCCGGCATCCGCAACGGCCCCGAGAATCGGTGCAGCGAGAGCGATGATAAAGCCCGCCAGCGAGTTCAAATCGCCCCATAGCGACTGGCCCTTGACCGGATCGCCGACGAGATGAATGTAGAAGTAGGGCGCGAAGATATAGATCGTGATCAACAGGACATGCGGATTGCGCGCACCTTCGAACCAAGCCCAAGCCCATTGCCCGAGCGGCGAGGCACTCGCTCCGCCGCTCGCGGCTGGTTCGCCCGACGGCGTCGTCCAGCGCTCGACAAAGCTCGCACGGGCAGGCGGTGCCGTCTCGCTCATGATCTATCCCGATGGTTCAATAGCGTTGGGCTGGAGCTTACGCACGAACATGCGCGACAAGCGAGGGCCTTGACGAAGTCGCCCGCGTCCGCGTCCAGTGCGCTGGTGCGTCGCCGATCCGTCCTTTCATGACCATGCCCTGGGAAGCGGTCGCCGCGGCCCTTGCCGCCGCAGTGCTACACGCGGCTTGGAACGCAGGTCTGAAGGCCGGGAACGATCGCCTTCTCGACGCCACGCTCCTCTTTACGGTGGCAGGTGCAATCGGTCTCGTCGTAGGTCTCGCCGCACCGCCGATCAACACTGAAGCCGTTCTTTGGATTTGCGTCACGGCAGCGCTGCATCTGCCTTACACCTACTTCCTCGCCCGCGCGTATGAGCAGGGCGAATTCAGTCACGTGTACACGATTGCGCGCGGCTCGCCCCCGCTCCTGATCGCAGCACTCGCCGCCGTCACGGTCGGCGAAATCCCGACGCTCGCCGCTGTAGCGGGCATCGCCCTCATCAGCGCCGGAATCCTGACAGTTGGCATGAGCCAAGGCGCGCATCGCCATGGCACCCTGCTCGCTGCGTGCGTTGCCGTATCGATCGCCCTCTACTCGATCTCGGACGGCATCGGCGTCCGCGCCTCGGGCAGCGCCCTCGGCTACAATGGCTGGGTCTTTTTCGCCGTCGGGATCTCGACGTTCGCGATGGCGGTCATCCTGAGAGGTAGCCGCATCGCCGGCTACGCGCGCACGCACTGGCCCCGTGCTCTTGTCGGTGGGGTGCTCTCGTTCGTCGCTTACGGGCTCGTCCTCTGGGCCATGACGTTCGCGCCCATCGCCGGCGTCAGCGCCTTCCGCGAAACTTCCGTCGTCTTCGCAGCTTTGATCGGCATGTTGTTCTTCGGCGAAAACGCAGGCCCCCGCCGCATCATCGGCGCGGGCATCGTCGCCGCGGGCGCGTTGCTTCTGAAACTTGCTGGCTAAGGACAGCGCACCAGCTTCGTAGTGTTGTTGACCGTCAACGTGTCGCCGGCCAGCGTGAGATCCATCGTATCCGGCTGTTCGTTGCCTTCGACCGTACATGCCGACTCGACCTTCCACGCGCCCGCGCCCGTCGCTGTGACCTTGGTGAAGGTGCAGTGCGCTTCATGCTGATCGAAGCCCTTGTCGGTCACGATCATCGGCGCATCGGCGTTGTCCTGTTGCTTCTTGCATTGCTCCAAGTCGGTCCCCCATGTCCCGGCGAACGAAGCCGGCGCCGGCGAACACGCCGCCAACGCCAAAGCCGCCACACCTGCCGATAAGCTCATCAAACGCACGTGCGCTCCTCCCTCAGATCAACAAATCTCGAATCTGCCCGGCCGCAAGCGTCAGCCGCGCGACCGTAAATGTACCCGACCGCTCGAGGTCGCTGACAAGCGAACTCAACCGCTCCACTTGATCGGCATGCTGTCGCACCCAAGCAGCAACGGCGGCATTGCCGGTCGCGCGATTGTCGCCGCTCGTGCCGTTCGACAGCGCCCGCTGCGCCAGCGCCCGCTGATGCACGAAGAGGTCGTCGATCAACCGCCGGACCGCGAGCCGATCCCAATGCTCCGGCAAGTTCATCCGCTCCGCCGCGAGCCTGAGCCGGTCGACGCCGATCGTCTGCCCCGCCGCGAAATAGGCGCCCGCCACCATGTCGAGCGGCTTCCGCGTCTCCGTTGAAAGCCGCGTGATGTCCGGCGTGGCACCGATCGCGGACAAGGCGCCGATATCGTCCGCCAGATCGTCCGGTACGCCGGCGGCGCGGAACTCGTTGATCGCCTCGATGATCGCCTTGCCTTCCGCATCCGACACCAACGTCGAGAACGTACCGCGCAGCTTCTGGACGCCTTGCGCGTAAGGCGCGATCGCATCGGCAATCGCGGTCGTCGCCGCCACGTGCCGGTAGAACCACAGCGTCTGGCGCGACAGATGCAGAGCCAAGCGGCCGTGCATCTTCACCTGCACCGCGGCCGCGACCTTGTTGTCGAGCGCGTTGATGCGATCGGCAATCTTGTCGATGCCGAACACGTTGAGCGCGATCGTGTAGGCGCGCGCCAGGGCGGGGGCTTCGCTCGCGCTGGCTTCCTTAAGCCGATGCATGAAGACCGGCCCGCCGCGGTTGACGATGTCGTTCGTTAAGACGGTCGCCACGATTTCGCGCTTCAAACGATGCACGCTCATCCCTTTGGGGAAGCGCGTCCTGACATCGGTCGGGAAGTAGGTCTTGAGCGTCTCTGCATAGAACGGATCGTCCGGCAGTCCCGAAGCGTTGATCTCGTCGAACAACTGCAGCTTTGCATAAGCCAGAAGCACGGCGAGCTCCGGCCGCGTTAGCCCTTCGTTGCGGTTCGCCCGCTCGCGCAGATTGTCGTTCGACGGCAGGCCCTCCACGCGCCGGTTGAGCCGACCGGACCGCTCGAGGGCTTGCATGAAGCGCCCATACGCGTCTGACTCCCAAGACCCGCCAGCCTGCGCCACACTGAGTGCCAAAGACTGATTGTAATTGTCGGCGAGCACGAGGTGCCCAACCTCGTCTGTCATTCGCGCAAGCAGAGCGTCGCGCTCGACCGCTTTCAGTTCGCCCGCGCCGATCGAAGCGTTGAGCAGGATCTTGAGATTGACCTCATGGTCGGACGTATCGACGCCGGCCGAATTGTCGATCGCATCCGTGTTCAACCGCCCGCCCGCCTTCGCATACTCGATGCGGCCCGCCTGCGTACAGCCCAGATTGGCGCCTTCGCCGATCACCTTCGCTCGGATGTCGCGACCGTCGATCCGCAAAGCGTCGTTCGCCTTGTCGCCTGCGTCGGCGTTTGTTTCCGCCGAGGATTTGACGAACGTCCCAATACCGCCAAACCAGAGCAAATCGACCGGTGCCTTCAATAGCGCCCGCATCAGTTCCGCCGGTTCCGCTTGATCCGAGGTCAACCCCGTCAGCACCTTCATCTCCGGCGACAACGGAATCTTCTTCATCGACCGCGAATAGACGCCCCCGCCCTTCGAAATCTTCGCTTGGTCGTAGTCCGCCCAGGAAGAGCGCGGCAAATCGAAGATTCGCTGCCGCTCGGCGAAGCTGACTGCGGGATCGGGATTGGGATCGAGGAAGATGTCCCGATGATCGAACGCGGCGACCAGCTTCGTCGCCTTCGAAAGCAGCATCCCGTTGCCGAACACGTCGCCCGACATGTCGCCGACGCCCACGACCGTGAACGGCGTCGTTTGAATGTCGGTCCCGATCTCGCGGAAGTGCCGCTTGACCGCTTCCCACGCCCCCTTGGCGGTGATGCCCATCTTCTTGTGGTCGTAGCCGACCGAGCCGCCGCTCGCGAACGCGTCGCCCAGCCAAAACCCGTGCTCTTTCGAAATGCCGTTGGCGATATCGGAGAACGTGGCCGTTCCCTTGTCGGCGGCGACGACCAGATAGGGATCGTCCGCATCGTGGCGCACGACATCGGCAGGCGGCACGATCTTGCCGTCCGCGGCGATATTGTCCGTCATGTCGAGCAGAGACCCGATGAACGTCTTGTACGCCGCGATGCCGCCGTTGAGCCAAGCCTCGCGGTTCGACGCCGGCGGCAACTTTTTCGGATAAAACCCGCCCTTCGAGCCGACCGGCACAATCACCGCGTTCTTCACCTGCTGCGCCTTCACGAGCCCCAGCACTTCGGTGCGGAAATCCTCGCGCCGGTCGGACCAGCGAAGCCCGCCGCGCGCAACCTTGCCGAAACGCAGGTGCACACCTTCGACCTCCGGCGAATAGACGAAGATCTCAACCATCGGCCGCGGCAATGGCAGTTCCTCGATCTTCGACGAGTCGATCTTGAACGCGATCGAAGGCTTGTCTTTCTGGAAGAAGTTGGTGCGCAGCGTCGATTGAATAACGTTCCGGAACCGCCGGATGATGCGGTCGTCGTCGAGGCTGGGCACCTTGGCGAGCGCCTCGTCGATCTCCGCGTTGGTCTTGGCCTCGAGCGCCGCACGGTGTTGGCTCGCCAAGCCAAACCGCTCTTTAAACAGCCGCACCAGCGCGGCCGCGATGCGCGGATTGCGCGCCAGGGCCTCTTCCATAAGGGTCTGGCTCGCGCCGAATGCGGCCTGGCGCAGGTATTTCGCGACGGCGCGCAGCATCGCAACGTCTCGCCAGGGCAGCTCCGCCTGTAGCGTCAGGCGGTTGAACTTGTCGCTCTCGGCGAGACCGCGCCAAACCGTCATGAACGCGTCTTCGAAGAGCCGCATCCCGGCCTCGCGCTCCGGCGTCAACTGCCCGCGCAATTTGAGATCGTGAATTGTTACGAGCGCGTCAGCGCGCTTGACCGGATAGTTCACCTCCTCGATCACCCGCAGCCCGAAATCTTCGAGCACCGGAAGCAGATCGGAAAGTTCGATCACGCCGCCCGCGTGGTAGATCTTGAAGTGGATCACCCCATCGTTCGGATCGGCCCCGCCCGACGACCGAAGCGCAAGCGCGCCCGGTCCCATGAGCGCGACCTCCTCGACCTTGCCGATATCGAGGATGGCCTCCGCAGGCCCAAATGCCTCGCGATAGGCTTCTGAGAATGCCGTCGAATAGCGAGCGAAAATCGCATCTGCTTGGTCGGGCGTCAGCGCCTGACCGAGCGCATCGGCCAAGTCGTCGCTCCATAGCCGAACGGCCTTCGTGAGCCGCGCTTTCAGTGCCGCATGGTCATAGGCCTTGGGCCGCACTTCGGCGAAAACGACCGTAAAGTGGATCCGCGCCATCTGCCCCTCTTCGGTGTGCGGATAGGCGCTGGCGATCTGCCCTCCTAAGGCATCGGTCAGGATGGCTCCCAACGAACGGATCAGCCCGCCGCGAAACTTGTCGGCCGGAAAGTAGACGTGCACCGACGTGAAGCGCTCGAACGTGTCGAAGCGGATGAACACGTTCGTATCCGGCCGGTCGCCGAGATAGGCGAGCGCCGGACCCATGCGCAAAAGATCGGCCTCCGAAACCTGAAACAGCTCGTCGCGCGGCAGGTTGTGCAAAACGACGGCTAGCGCCTTCGCATTGTGACTGCCCTTCGGAAACCCCGATTGCGCCATCACATTGGCGACCTTGCGGCGCAGAAACGGAGTGTCGCGCGGACTGTCGTGGTAGGCGGCGGACGTGAAGAGCCCGATGAAGCGGCGCTCGCCGACAAGCTTGCCGTCCTTGAAGCGCTTAACCCCGATATAGTCTTCCTGCACCCGGCGGTGCACCGGCGACTTCTCGA
>CAZYGK010000099.1:0-11868 GCA_964647355.1 uncultured Flavobacteriaceae bacterium
CGCGACACGCACCACGGCTGAATGTTCTCAAGCCAGCGATAGTAGGTGTCGGCAAACCGCTCGGGCACGAAGACGGTCTTACCCTCGCGCACGGCGGCAAGCGCCTTCTCGGCGAGCGGCTTCACGTTCAAATACCACTGCTCGGTCAGCATCGGCTCGATCACGATGGTCTTCGTCTTCTCATCGTGCGGCACGGCATGCGTCACCGGCTCGATCTTCTCGAGCAGACCCAGCGCCTCCAGATCGGCCACGATCCGCTTGCGCGCCTCAAACCGGTCGAGCCCGCGATAGGCCTCCGGCGCCTTGTCGTTGATCTTGCCATCGAGCGTCAGGATATTGATCGCCTCAAGCTTGTGGCGCCGGCCTACCTCGTAGTCGTTGAAGTCGTGAGCCGGCGTGATCTTGAGCGCGCCCGAACCCTTCTCAGGATCGGCGTATTCGTCGGCGATGATCGGGATCAGACGGTCGCTCAGCGGCAACCGCACCTTTTTGCCAACGAGAGCCTTATAGCGCTCGTCGTCCGGATGCGTCGCCACCGCCGTATCGCCCAGCATCGTCTCAGGGCGCGTCGTCGCGATCGTGATGAACTGATCCGTGCCGTCGATCGGATACTTGATGTGCCAGAGGTTGCCTTTGACCTCGATGTTCTCGACCTCAAGGTCGCTCACCGCCGTCTGCAGCTTCGGATCCCAGTTCACGAGCCGGGTGTCTTTGTACATCAGCCCCTGCTTGTGGCAGGCGACGAACACTTTGAGCACGGCCTTGCTCAAGCCTTCGTCCAGCGTAAAGCGCTCGCGCGACCAGTCGCACGACGCCCCAAGCCGCCGCAGCTGGCGGTTGATCGTGCCGCCCGACTCCGCTTTCCACTCCCAGATCCGCTTCACGAACTCTTCGCGGCCCAACGCCTTGCGGGATGTCTGCTTCTCTTGCAGCTGCCGCTCGACCACGATCTGGGTCGAGATGCCGGCATGGTCGAGCCCCGGCTGCCAAAGCGCATCGCGCCCCCGCATACGCTCGAAGCGGATCAGAACGTCCTGCAGCGTGTTGTTGAGCGCGTGTCCGATGTGGAGCGAACCGGTGACGTTCGGCGGCGGGATCACGATCGTGAACGGCTGCGCATTCGGCTTGTTGCCGGCACGGAAGGCGCCTGAGGATTCCCAGGCTTGGTAGAGCCGGTCTTCCACGTCTTTCGGGGTATAGGTTTTTTCGAGCATGGGCCTGACTTGAAAACAATAAACGACAAAGGCGCAAGGCCCGGTTGGGCCTCACGCTGTTCCTGTCGAGCAATACGCTGACTTAGGAGGTGGCGTTAGCGGCGGCGACCGCTACGCGAAGCGCGCTCGACCTCTTCCTGTACGACGCGCTCTACGATTTCAGGCAGGTTCTGTTCGAGCCATGCAGCGAGCATCGGCTTCAACATCTGCTGAACCATGTCCTCCAGGCTCGCACCGCCACCGCCGACGCTGACGTCACGCTCGCGGCTCAACATACCAAACGCGTTGGTGACGGCCGACGAAGCCTGATTGGACAAGATGCCTTCGCGATCGCTGTTGTCTGCCATTTTGACTTCCGACTGAGTGCGCATGTGATGACGAGGGGGTTCGGGAACGTGCGGCGCCGACATCGGCGCAGGTCTGCGCGCGACGCGCGGCTCTGGGATCGGGTCCCGCAGTTGCATCGGTTCGGGCTCGCGGCGCTGTGGCATCGGGGCCGGCTGCGGTGCAGGTGCCGGACGGCGCGCGACGCGCGGCTCAGGTGCCGCCGCTTGCGATGCGCTGCCGATCGAACCGTCGTCGTGCACGATGTTCGTCAGTTCGAGAACTTCGCCACCGCCGTCTTGGGCAGCCATCACCGGACCCGGCTTACCCGGATCGGAGTCTTCCGAAATAATTCGCCGGATGGAGGCTAGAATTTCCTCCATCGTCGGTTCTTGCTGCGCCGTGGGCGTTGGCATTGTCTCGAAAACCCTTTTCGCGCTCGTCGCGCCCCACTCTTGCGGGCAAAACTAAGCTATGGACGCGGCAAATGCCAGTAGCCGCCGCACGGCCACCGGCACTCGCCGTCCAACAAGGTGAATAGCTGGAAAACCCTTAGTTTTCGTAAGTCGCCGCGCCGAGCGGACGCCAGGTCTGCATGTCGTAATTATCGACAGGGTCGTAGACCTGCACCGGTAGCTCCAGATTCTGAGCCGTCAGGCTGCCGACCGCCGAAAGCAGGGAGTACGACGCGACGATCTCGTCCCGCTCGCTCCGGACCAGCGCCACACGAGCGTTCAGCAGTTCCTGCTGCTGGTTCAAAACGTCAAGCGTCGTGCGAGACCCGACCTCTTGCTCCTGCTCCACGCCCTCATAGGCGATTTCGGCAGCCTTCACTTGCTGCCGGTTCGCCTCCGAAGACGCCTTGGCCGCCCGATAGCTCTCCCAGGCGTTCTGCACCCCTTCATCGGTCGCCCGGCGGGCGTCCTCGACTGCCAAGCGCGCCCGATTGTTGAGCTCCTTGGCCTGGCGAATCCCCGACCATTCACTACCGCCTTGATAAAGCGGGATGCTGGCCGTAGCCGTGAGGCGTGAATCGTCCCCGATCGTCTCACGGAAGCGTTCCTGACCGGACCGGCCGTAGCTCGCCTGCACAGTTACGGTGGGCAGCATCTGCCCGACCGCAAAGTCGACGCCATACTTGGCAGCGTCTTCCTGCGCACGCGCAGCGACCAGGTTCGGGTTATGTGCATTTGCGACTTCGCGCGCCTGCACCTCGGTTTCGGGCATCGTCGGCAGAACCGGCTTCGGGTCCAGCGTGCCCGGCGCCTCGCCGACCGCCCGCTCGTAAGCCAGACGGCTCGCCTTCAAGCCTGCCTGTGCGGACGTCTCTTGCGCTAAGCCGCCGGCCAAGCGCGCCTCGGCTTGGGCAACGTCGGTGCGCGTAATTTCGCCCACGTCAAAGCGAGCCTTCGCCGCTTCGAGCTGTTTGCGCAATAGAGCAATGTTGGCTTCGTTCAACTTCAACACGGCTTCGTCGCGCACGACATTCATGTATGCCGCAATCGTGTTCAGAAAGACCGTTTGCTCCGTCGAATGCAGGCGCGCGCGGCCGGCATTGACGTTCGCGTCCGCTTGGCGCCGCTGCGCGAGAATGCGGCCGCCCGCGAACACCGTTTGTGTCGCCGTGACGTCCGCACTCCAAGGCTCGCTTCGCGTCAGAGACTTGAGGGCAACGCCATCCGTCTTGGCTTCGCTATGGATCTTAGAATAATCGGCGTTGATCGAAACGCGCGGACGCCATTGCGCGATCGCTTGCGACACTTCCTCATCCGTCGCGCGCAAGTTCGCACGCTCGGCAAGAAGTTGTGGATTCGACTGATACGCTTTGACGAGCGCATCCTGCAGTGAATCGGCGTTTGCCTGCGGTACCCAAAGCACGGTGGCGAGCAACGCAGCGCGAAGCCCGAAACGAACCGTGGCCCGGCGCACGCCGGGACCTTCCCCAATACGCATACTCAAAATGCTCCCTCCCACGGCAGGGGACGAAGATAACTACCCAGCGGTTAAATTAGTGCTTAGCGCGCAGATTAAAACACGCGTTTTCCGTGCAATACGCCTTAGAATACAAAGCGTTTGGCGCGTTCGAACCCCGGTAATACGGGGACAGTAGCGTCGAACGAGACGCGGCGGCTGAGTATCCCGCCCTTGCGCACGCAGAAGTTGGCTTTTCCGACGGGTCCGTCACGAAAAATTGCGACCATCCGTCCGCCCTCTTTGAGTTGGCTCACCCACGCAGCGGGGACATCTTCCACCCCTCCGTTCACAAATATGAGGTCGAAGGGACCTTGCGCCGCCGCCCCCTCGCGATGCGGTCCAACCACGCCGAAGAGGCGTCCCAGCTTCGGGCACGCGCGCAGCGCGGCGGTCGCTTCTTTCGCGAGCGCTTCATCCTCTTCCAACGCCACGACATCCGCACATAGCGCGCTGAGCACCGCGCTCGAGTAGCCGGTCGCGCAGGCAACATCGAGAACGCGGTCGCTTTCTTGAATCTCGGCAAGCTGAAGCAGCTTGGCAAAGCTCCGCGGGTCGAGCAGGTATCGGCCCGGTTTCACCTCGACGCAGGCTTCCGCATAGGCGAGCGCCCTCTGTGCAGCAGGAACAAACCGCTCCCGCTCGACCCGCCCCATCGCGTCCGTGATCCGCTTATCGGTGACGTCGTTCGTGCGCACTTGGCCTTCGACCATGTGAAGACGGGCGGCCGACATGTCCTGCATGACTGGGAATCCACGAAAAGCTGAAACCGGCGCGCTTATATCGGCGCCTTAACGCCCTGACAATGTGCGCAATTGGGCCGTTTGTAGTGGCGAGGAGGCTCTGCTATACGACCCGCCCTTAGCGCTTAAGGACGGGCCACGTGGCGGAGTGGTTACGCAGAGGTCTGCAAAACCTCGTACCCCGGTTCAATTCCGGGCGTGGCCTCCAACAGCGCTGGTTCGACAAGCGGAATCGCCCTTGCACGCCAAAACCGTCGCAAGTTTCGCCGAGGCCCTAGACCCCGCAAACTATGTGAGCGTGCCTGACGACTGGCTCGTCGCTGTCGGCGACGTGGTCCAGTCCACGACAGCCATTCGGGCGGGCCGCTACAAAGACGTGAACCTGGCCGGAGCCGCCACGATCGTTGGTATCTTGAACGCCTGTCCGGGCCGCGACCTGCCGTTCGCGTTCGGGGGCGATGGCGGCATCGTTCTGGTGCCAAGCGACCTTGAGCTGCCAGCCCGCAACGCTCTCAAAGGCGTTCAGCAAGTCGGCCGGCGGGCGCTCTCGCTCGATCTGCGCTGCGCCCTCGTTCCCGTCGCCGCGGTGCGCGCGGAAGGCCGCGATGTCCGGCTTTCCTATCAAATGCTCGCGCCGAAGCGAAAGCTCGCCATGATGTCCGGTGGCGGCCTCGATTGCGCCGAAACCCTGTCGAAATCGGCGAAAGGAGCCGCTTTCGTTGTCTCAGCCGACGACGCAACCGAAGACGCAGACCTGTCCGGCCTTTCCTGCCGTTGGAAGCCGCTCGATTCCCAGCGTGGCGTGATGCTGTCGGGAATCATCCGCGCGAAGGACGAAGCAGCATCGCTGCCCGAGATCTACCGCACAATTTATGAACGCATCCAAGGCGCATTGGTGCGCGACGCCTGCCCGGTCGCTCTATCGAATTTGAAGTCCCCCTGGCCACCGCGCGGCGCCGATCGCGAGCGCGCCTTCGGGCGCACGCTGTTCGAGGTCTATGGCCAGTCACTGCTTGGTTTGATCTCGCAGACAACGGGAATCACGATCGGGGGCTTCTCCGGTCAAAACTACATGCGCGCCCTTCCATCGCACTCGGACTACCGCAAGTTCGCCGACTCGCTTCGCATGGTCGTGGACTGTTCGACGCGCGAAGCAGACGGAATCGAGTCGCTTCTTCGCGACTCGAAAGCCGCCGGATTGATCGAGTTCGGCCTCCACCGTGCCTCAACGGCATTGATGACCTGCTTCGTCAGCTCAACCGAAGACGGCGGGCACGTACATTTTGTCGACGGTGGTGACGGCGGCTATGCGCTGGCAGCGCAGGCGCTTAAGAACCAAAGCCAAAGTCACGTCTGAAATGTGTTACCGCGACCCTGCGAAAACCGTCGATGTCGTTAACCATTTGTTAACCACCAGCCGCCAAAGTCGCTCCTGTCTTCCCATGAAGACACCCCACCATTTACCCAACTTCGGGCCCGGTTCGCCGGGCCCTTTTTCTTTGTGGGGTCAGGACTTAGGGGTTGTTTGGCGGGTACGCCACCAGCGCACGACTTTGACCTCGTTGACGCGCCGGAAGCGCCGCACGCGGGCCGAGTCGACCGACAGCACCAAAAGCCCAGCCGGCAGCATCCAAAGCCCAAAGACAGGCAGAATAGAAAGCGCGCTCCCGGCGACCAATCCGCCGCCGAGCGCCTGCCGTGCCGTCTTCGATTTCGGCAGTTTCACGCGGTACTTCCCGACTTTGATCTGCGACACGAGCGGCCTCCGCCTGGCGGACAAATCTTCTTTCGCCATTAACCTCGCTCTGATATAGGCACGCCCCTGCTGTCGGGAAGGCCTTGGCGCCTCCCTTAAGTTGTTCCTCGGTAGCTCAGCGGTAGAGCATCCGACTGTTAATCGGATGGTCGCTGGTTCGAATCCAGCCCGGGGAGCCATTCCTTCAGCGAAACTGTTCTGCGACCTCGGCCAACTCCCCCTGCCACTGAGCTCTGAGCGCAGCGATGATCGCGCGTCCCTCCTCGACATAGGCTTTGCGCGCCGACTCATCGTTGAAGCCGCTCGATGCGGGGTCGTCGGCATTGAACGTCGCTTGCCAAGTGTCGTCCCAGGCCTCGATGCGCTCGGCCAGTTCGAACGAGAGCCCGAGCCGGTACACGCTGACCGGCTCGCCCGTAGCCGCATCCCATAGCGGCGAACAATTCCACTCGGGCGCGAGCCTAAGCCGCGTGGGTACAGCTTCCTCCGCCGCAGACGTCCCGGCCGCATCGCCAAGCGGTAGCGGGTCTTTCTCCTTCGATCCGCGCCGCGAGTGAATGCCGGCCCAGGTCACGACGACAGCTGCGAAAATCACTGCAACGTCGATAGCGTGCGATGTGACCGGCACATCCCAGGGCCGCAACAACCATTGCGCCGCAAGCCAAACGACAAACCCCGTCGCAGCCAGATAGACGACAAATGCGTTCTTCGTCTGATTCCGCCCCTGCGCCTCGCTCTCGTCCTCCGGCGGTAGCGCGTTCTCAGCCCACAGCAGATACCCGCCCTGCCACAGCGCGTTCGTCACGAACACCGGCGCAGCAAACGGGCTGAGCAGCATCAGCGCGACGCCGCCGGCCAACGTCAGCACCGCCCCGACAGTCAGCACGCGCGACTTCATGCGCTCCTTTGGCGCACTCGGCTCATTGAGCGCCGCCAACAACTGATCCATCACCCGATCAAGCGCGATCGCGCGGAGGACGACCACACCGGCAAACACGTAGAAGGCGCCGACGGCAATCGCGGCGACCTGGGAGAACATCAACATGAGCGCTTCCTAACCTGCCGCTGACACGTCCGCAAACCATTGCTATGACTGGCCGATGGACCTCACCCTCCCCTTCGACCGCACGCGCCGCCGGCGCATCTACCTTATGCGCCACGCAGAGGCGCAGTACGTGCAGCCCGACGGCACTCGCGCGCCCGACTCGCGCGTCGTCCCGTTGACGGAGCGCGGACGGCGGGAAGCCGCAGCGATGGCCGACGCACTCGCCGACGTGCCGTTCGACCGCGCGATTTGCTCCGGCCTGCCGCGCACGCGCGAAACCGCGACGATCGTTCTGGGACCGCGCCAGCTCGACCTCGGCATCGTGCCGGACCTTGAAGAGATCCGCGGCGGCGACCCGATCGCCCGCGCGAAGCTCAGCCCCGTCGACTATGCGTACGCTATGTTCCAAGCCAGCGAGCCCGGCGCCTGCTATGCCGCGGGAGAACCGTTTCAGGCGTTTGTCGACCGTGTCGTTCCGGCGTTCACAGCGATCACCAACGATCCAAGCTGGAGCACGCTGCTGCTCGTCTGCCACGGCGGCGTCAACCGCGCGATCCTGACCGACATCACAAGCGCGACGCTCGCGGCCTTCGGCGCCTTCGAGCAGGACTCCGCCTGCTTGAACCTAATCGACGTCGACACCTGCCTCGACAGCGGCGCGGTACTCCGCCGCGTGCTGCGCGGCGTGAACATCACCTTGGAAGACCCGGTGAAGAAGGCACGGCGGCTGACCTCCATGGAAGGCATGGCCAAGCGCTTTCTGGACGCCGGTGCATTCGGTTGGCCCAAGCCGTAACGCGCCCGGGCCCCGCGCCCCCAAGAAATGTCGACTGGGGTTGTCGGATCGCGCCGATTGTGACGGCAGTCCCAACGGCCCACGCATCCAACGCCCATGCCCTTGCGTATACCCCCCCGAACCACGCTCAGGCCGCACGCGCTTGGGTAAGCCAAGCGGAGCCTCGAGGCGCCATGCGCATAGCCGTTATCGGATCTGGAATTGCCGGAATGGGCGCAGCCTGGGCGCTGCACAGAGACCACGAGATCACTGTCTACGAGAGGGAGCCCCGCCCCGGCGGCCACAGCCACACCGTGGACGTCGACCACGATGGCACGCGGATCCCGGTCGACACCGGCTTCATCGTTTACAACGAGCTGAACTATCCGAACTTGACTGCGCTCTTCGCCCAACTCGGCGTCGAGACGATCCCGACGAACATGACGTTCGGCTTCTCGTCCATGAACGGCCGCCTCGAGTGGCAAGGCAACACGATCGGCACCCTTTTCGCGCAGAAGCGCAACCTCTTCAACCTGTCCTTCCACCGCATGTGGATGGACATCCTGCGCTTCCGCCGCGACGGCCTGATCGACCTGCAAGCCGGACGCACGCACGGACAGTCACTGGGCGCCTATCTCGAAGCGAACGGCTACAGCGCCGCATTCCGCGACCACTGCATCATCCCGATGGGTGCCGCGATCTGGTCGACCAGCGCAAGCGAGATGCTCGCCTTCCCGGCCGAAAGCTTCATCCGATTCTTCGAGAACCACCGTCTGTTCTACTTCGACAAGCCGCTTTGGCGCACGGTCAAAGGCGGCTCGCGCGAATACGTGAAGCGCCTGACCGCACCCTTCGCCGATCGTATCCGCCTCAACACCCCGGTCGCCATGATCGCGCGCGCAGCCACCGGCGTTGACATCACCGACACGCGCGGCAACACCGAAGCCTTCGACCAAGTGATCCTGGCCTGCCACAGCGACGAGGCGCTTCCCCTGCTGGCCGATGCGACGGACGCCGAACGCCACATCTTGGCACCGATGCGCTACGCGCCGAACCGCGTTTATCTGCACCGCGACCCGTCGCTGATGCCCAAACGCAAGGCCGTGTGGTCGAGCTGGAACTACCTCGCCCGCGATACCGACAACGGCGGCTCGGTCTCGGTGACGTATTGGATGAACCGCCTGCAGTCGATCGACGAAACAAAGCCCCTCTTCGTGACGTTGAACCCGCCCGCTCCGCCGGCAGAGCACCTGACCTTCCGCACGTTCACCTACGACCATCCGCAATTCGACGCCGAAGCGCTCGTCGCGCAACGCCGCCTCCACATGATCCAAGGGCAGAACCGCACCTGGTTCTGCGGCGCCTACGCAGGCTACGGCTTTCACGAAGACGGCCTAACCGCCGGCCTCGAGATCGCCGAGCGGATCGGCGCGAAACTGCCCTTGGGCACGGTAAAATCCCCGCGCGTCTTCCCCGCCGTCAAAGAAGCGGCCGAATAGTGATGCAAATCAACGTCCCTGCCCCCATCTGTTATAATGACCTGTCGTCGGCGGAGACCGTGATGTTCCCGCGCACGAACCAGAACCCGCAAGTGATCGCCATCCGTCAGGGACTTGTGCCTGACACGCGCGATCTACCGTATTTCTTGCGCCTGTTGCTGCCCGTCACCGCACGCCTCACCTGGGGCAGCGTCGCCATCACCCTGCCCGACGGCCGCCGCATCGAAGTGACCGGCAGTGAACCCGGCAAGCATGCCGAACTCGTCATCAAGAACTACCGCAGCCTGTGGCGCCTGCTACGCACCGGCAATTTGGGCTTTGCGGAGGGCTATCTCGCGCACGAGTGGGATACGCCGAATCTGTCCGCACTGCTCGAAGTCTTCGCGCGCAACGCCGACAGCATGCGCGAGCTCTACGAAGGCAAGTGGTGGGCGAAACTCGCCGGTGGCGTTGCTCACGCCTTCAACCGCAACACGCGCGCGGGCTCGCGGCGCAACATCCACGCCCATTACGACCTCGGCAACGCTTTCTACGAACGCTGGCTCGACCCCTCGATGACCTACTCGTCGGCAAAGTTCGAAGCGCCCGGCCAATCCCTAACCGAAGCGCAGCGCCACAAATACGAAAGCCTCGCCCGCCGCATCGGCCTAAAGCCCGAGCATGAACTGCTCGAGATCGGCTGCGGCTGGGGCGCCTTTGCCGAGTACGCCGCAAAGGAAGTCGGCTGCCGCGTTACCGGCATCACGATCAGCCGCGAACAGCATGACTTCGCCAAGGCGCGCTTGTTCAACGCGGGCCTCGCCGAAAAGACCGATATCCGCCTCGAAGACTACCGCGACACGAAAGGCACGTTCGACCGCGTCGCCTCGATCGAGATGTTCGAGGCCGTCGGCGAAGAATACTGGCCCATCTATTTCGACAAGGTCGGCACGAGCCTGAAGCCCGGCGGCCAAGCCGGCCTCCAGATCATCACGATCGACGAGCGCTACTTTCAGGGCTACCGCAAGAACGTCGACTTCATCCAGAAATACGTCTTCCCCGGCGGCATGCTACCCTCGATGACGGCGCTCAAGGATCAAGTCGCGCGCGCAGGCCTATCGTGGCGCGGCAACACCACGTTCGGTGAAGACTACGCCGACACGCTGAGCGTCTGGCGCGACCGCTTCCTCTCCGCCTGGGAAGATATCCGCGCGCAAGGCTTCGACGAAAACTTCAAACGGCTTTGGAGCTATTACCTCAGCTATTGCGAGGCCGGCTTCCGCGCCGGCTCCATCGACGTAACGCAGGTGGCGCTCGCAAAGCCTTAGCGGCTAACCAGCCTGCGCACCGCACCCGCAGCGTTGATCAAAGCGCCCTTGAAACCGGTCAGCTTCAGCGGCGCATCTTCCACTGCAAGGCACAAGCACAACTCGCCCGCGCCCGCTTGCGGCTGGTGATCGATCGACGCATCCGCCGCCGCAACATCGCCCTTGGCATAGTCGCCACTCGCATCTGCGAAGCTGCCCTGCAGCACGAGCGTCAGTTCGAGACCCTCATGCGTGTGCCGCGGCATACGCCACCCCGGCTCGATCGCGAGCAACCGAACGCTCGACCGCCCCGCGAACTCAGGCAGCGGATACGCCTTCATGCCCGCCAGAACCGGCACCCAGCCGAGTTCCGACACCGGCCGGCCCAAATACCCGCGCAACGGCTCCGGCACGCGCGCCACAGGCTCAGCAGCCGCCGCACGCGGCTCCACGGGCGTCGAAGCGACATCCGGCATCGGCCCCACATCGGCAGCCACGCTGTCGAACGCCATCGCCGCCCCCGCCGCTTCACCGGCAGCGACCGCGTGGCGGCAGACTGGGCACAGCGCCAGGTGAGTCGCCACGAGCAGCGCCTTCGCCTCGTCGAGCGCACCGTTGGCATACTCGATCAGCAAAGCGTCATCGGGGTGGTGTTGCGGCATTGTCGTGGTCCCAAAAGCGGGGCGCGCCCTTCCGGGCGCCTGCATCTGGCTGTATACGTGCGCCCCGCACACGCGGATCAGCCTCAAGGAACTGCCGGATTTGAGCGGCCACACGTTCTTCTTCTACGGCTCTTTGATGGACCAGGAGCTGCTTGAGGCGGTCATCGACCGCAAAGCCACCCACCTGAGCTTCCGGCCAGGCTGGCTCACCGGCTGCGTCGCGGAAACCGCGCACGGCTACACGTTCCCGACTCTCGTCGAACGCGCTGGCGCCCGCGCTGACGGCCTGATCACCCACGGCCTGACGGATGGCGATATCGCCCGCATCGCCTATTTCGAAGACACCGAGTACGCGCCGGCGACCGTGGACGTGGCAACCGCCGATACCGGCATCGCCGCGCAGGTCTATGTCGCGACCGCCACACTGAATTCATCCGGCGAACCATGGCACTTCGACCACTGGCGCCATCACCACAAGCCGCTGCTCGTCGCCGTCACCCGCCGGATCATGCGCGAACACTACGGCATCACCCCCTTCGAAGAGATCGACGCCCATTGGCACCGCATCAAGGCCGAACTGGAGGCCGGTATGC
>CAZYGK010000100.1:0-11637 GCA_964647355.1 uncultured Flavobacteriaceae bacterium
GGCGAGATGGCCTGGCACTTCCAGGAAACGCCCGGCGACACCTGGGACTTCACGGCGACCCAGCACATCATTCTGGCCGACCTCGAGATCAACGGTCAGATCCGCAAAGCGCTAATGCACGCGCCGAAGAATGGCTTCTTTTACGTGATCGATCGTTCCACGGGTGAGTTTATCTCGGGCAACAACTACGTACCCGTGACGTGGGCGAAGGGTCTGGATCCGAAGGGTCGCCCGATCGAGAACCCGGCCGCCTCGTCCTATCGCGACTCGCCGAAGATGGTGCAGCCCTCGCCGCATGGTGGCCACAATTGGCAGCCGATGTCGTTCAACCCGCAGACAAAACTCGTCTACATCCCGGCGCAGCTGACCCCGCAATTGTTCGTGTATGACCAATCGCGTGGTGTGAAACCGGGTGTGTGGAACACGGGCGTCGACTTTGGCGCCATCTCGACAATGACAATGAAGGCGCTGGCGGCGGGCCAGCCGCTGCCGTCCGTTGAAGGCTTCCTGATCGCGTGGGACCCGATCAATCAGAAAGAGGTTTGGCGCGCCAAGCACGCGACGTTCTGGAACGGTGGCACGTTGACGACCGCAGGCAACCTTGTCTTCCAGGGCGCGGGCGACGGCTACTTCCGCGCTTGGAAAGCCGACTCGGGCGAGGAGCTTTGGAAGATCGACGCCAAGACCGGCATTATTGCCCCGCCCGTGACCTATAGCGTCGACGGCGAGCAGTACGTGGTGGTTCTTGCCGGTTGGGGTGGCGTCGGCTTGACGCTTTCGCCCGAACCCGCGAACGCGATTCTGAAGTACGGCAACGACGGGAAGATTTTTGCCTTCAAGATTGGTGGGAAAAAGCCGATCGAGGCGCAGGAAGTGGTCCGTCCGCCGATGGAAAAACCACCCGAAGAAAAGCTCAACCCGGCGCAAGTCGCGAAGGGTGACGCCACCTATCATCGCTACTGTGGCGTCTGCCATGGCTTCTTCGCCATGGCCAGCGGCGTGGTTCCCGACCTGCGCTACAGCTCGCCGGAGGTCTTTGCGCGTTACAAGGAGATCGTTCTCGACGGTGAGCGCAAGGACACCGGCATGGCCTCCTTCGCCGATCACCTGAAGGAGGACGATGTCGCTGCGATCCGCGCCTACATCTTGGCTGGCGCCAATGCCGCCTACGCCGCTCAACAAAAGGCGGCCGCGACGCCGCCGAGCCCGCCGCCGCCCCAGTAACGGGCGCGCCCGTTAACGCGCCGCCGCCTTGCTGGCGCCGCACGACTACGATACCAACGCCGCTCACCGAACGTGGGCGGCGTTGTGCTTTTGCCCGGACGAGTAAGATGAGCGAGAAACCGACCAAAGCCATTGCCGAAAAGCCGCGCGGCTTCCGCGACAGGCTGGGGGCGGAGCTTTTGGCGGAGCGCCGTATGCTCGAGACCATTCGCGGCGTTTACGAATCCTACGGCTTCGACCCGCTCGAAACGCCGGTGATCGAATTCGCCGATGCGCTGGGCAAGTTCTTGCCCGACCAGGATCGCCCGAACGAAGGGGTCTTCGCGTTCCGCGACGACGACGAAGCGTGGCTGTCGCTCCGCTACGACCTCACCGCGCCGCTCGCCCGCTTCGTCGCCGAAAACTACGACGCACTCCCAAAGCCGTTCCGCCGCTACCAGGTCGGCCAGGTCTTCCGCAACGAAAAACCCGGCCCCGGCCGCTACCGCGAGTTCACCCAGTTCGACGCCGACACGGTCGGCACGGCAAGTATGCTGGCCGACGCCGAACTCTGCATGATGAGCTGCGACACGCTGGAGCGTTTAGGCCTCGCGGGCAGCTACATCGTCAAAGTCAACAACCGCAAAGTTCTGAACGGTGTCTTGGAAGCGGTCGGCATCCCGAAAGGCCCCGAAGGCGAAGGCCAACGCCTCGCCGTCCTACGCGCCATCGACAAGCTCGACCGCTTGGGCCCCGACGCGGTGCGCGACCTGCTCGGCGCAGGCCGCAAGGACGAGTCCGGCGACTTCACAAAGGGCGCAAACCTCTCGGCGAACGCCGTCGCCCGCGTGCTGGCATTCACGCAAGCGAGCGTCGAAGATCGGACGCAATTCTGCAAAGAACTCGAACGCGTCATGGGTGACAGCGCCGACGGCCTTGCTGGCATCGCCGAACTCCGCCAGATCGACGCGGCCTTGAGCGGTGCAGGTTACGACGCAAGCCGCGTCCGCTTCGACCCGTCGATCGTGCGCGGCCTCGCCTATTACACCGGGCCCGTCATCGAAGCCGAACTCACATTCGAAATCAAAAACGAAGACGGCGTCACCGTGCGCGTCGGGTCCGTCATCGGCGGCGGTCGCTACGACGATCTCGTGACGCGCTTCAAAGGCGTGCAGGTTCCCGCAACCGGTATCTCGATCGGCGTCAGCCGCTTGCGTGCCGCACTCGCCTCGCGCGGGCAGAGCGAAGGCGTTGCGGGCCCCGTCGTCGTTCTTGCGATGGACAAGGACGCAACGTCGTCCTACGTCGCCATGGCAAAGGAACTGCGCGCCGCGGGTATCCGCGCGGAAGTCTACACCGGCACCTCCGGCATGAAGGCCCAGCTGAAATACGCCGACAAGCGCATGAGCCCCGTCGCCGTCATCGAAGGCTCGGACGAACGCGCCAAGGGCGTGATCACGCTGAAAGATCTGATCCTCGGCGCTGAACAGGCCAAGGACATCAAAGACCGCGCACAATGGGCCGCAGGCGGCACCGCGCAAGTCACCGTCCCGCGCGGCGACCTCGTCGCCGCGGTCAAAAAGATCATGGCGAACCAGGCCAAGCCATGATCGCCGCCCCGCCTTACGACGCCGACACGATCGCAGCCTTGGACGCGCAAACAGCAGCGTGGCTCGACGTCTTCAAAACCTACGGCGCCGAACGCATCGAACCGGCGATCGTGCAGCCCGCCGACGCCTTCCTCGACCGCATGGGCGAAGACTTGCGACGGCGTACGTATGTATTCACGGGTCCGGGCGGCAGCGAGCTGTGCCTGCGCCCCGATCTTACAATCCCAACCTGTCAAACCTACCTTGCGCGCACACCGAAAGCGGACCGCCCTGCAAAGCTCAGCTACGCGGGCCCCGTGTTCCGTCACAACCCAAAAGAACCGAACAAGCCGGGTCAAACGACGCAAGCAGGACTTGAGAACATCAACGCAGCAAATCCCGCGGCAGCCGATTCCGAAGCGCTCGTTCTCACCGACAACGCGCTTGCGCGCGCCGGCATGAAAAATGTCGACGTGACGCTCGGCGATCTGAGCATCTTCTCAAACTTGCTCGAAGCGCTGGGCATCGCGCCGCAACGCGCCGAACGCTTGCGCCGTCACGTTTGGCGCCCAGCCTATCTCAACCAACTTCTGAACCGGCTCACCGGTGAAGCCGAAACGCACAACGCGTTCTTGGCACAGGTCGGCACGCTCCCGCCGGAGCAAGCGCGCGCTGTCGTGAACGACGCGCTGGCGCTCGGTGGTATCAAGCCGATCGGCACGCGCACGATCGACGAGATCACCGACCGCTTCCTGGAACAGGCCGCCGACGCCTCGTCCGCGCGGCTGCCGCGCAACGTCGCCGACGCGATCGCATCCTATTTGGGCGTGCGGGTTCCGGCCTCGCAAGCGGTCGACGCTTTGCGCAAGCTCGCGCGCACGGCCGGCGTCTCTCTCGACCCCTCCATCGCCGCACTCGAGCGCCGCTTGGGTCTGATCGAGCGCCACGGCTTCAGCCTTGCGCGCGCGACGTTCGCCGCCGAGTTCGGCCGCAACATGGAATACTACACCGGCTTCGTGTTCGAGTTCCGCGTGCCAAGCGTACCGGCATCGCTTGCGGGCGGCGGGCGGTACGACAACCTTCTGACAGCACTCGGCGCGCCGAAGCCGGCACCCGCAGTCGGCCTCGCGATCTTCGGCGAACGCGTGCTCGCGGCACGCCGTGCGCAAGGCGGTGGCGCATGAGCGCACTCGTATTCGCGATCCCGTCGAAAGGCCGCCTGCAGGAACAAGCACTCGCGTTCCTGGCCGACGCGGGCTTGCAGCTCAGCCAATCGCGTGGCAACCGCGACTACGCGGCGAAGCTATCGGGCGTCGAAAACGTCACCGTCGCGCTTCTATCCGCCGCCGAAATCGCAGATGAGCTGAACGCGGGCCGCGTCCACTTCGGCATTAGCGGCGAAGACCTGTTGCGCGAGCACGGATCGGCCGCTGCCGAACGCACGCTCGTCGTCGAAAAGCTCGGCTTCGGCCGCGCCAATGTCGTCGTCGCCGTCCCCCGTTCGTGGATCGACGTCGCGACGATGTCGGACCTTGACGACGTGGCCTCCAGCTTTCGCACCAGGCACCACCGCCGCCTGCGCATTGCGACGAAGTATTTGAACCTGACGCGGGATTTCTTCGCGAGCCACGGCATTGCCGACTACCGCATCGTGGAAAGCCTGGGCGCCACCGAAGGTGCGCCTGCCGCAGGCACGGCCGAAGCGATCGTCGACATCACGACGACGGGCTCCACGCTTGCCGCCAACGATCTAAAGGTGCTGGACGACGGCCTCATCCTCGAAAGCGAAGCCGTCTTGGCCGCGAGCCTCGACGCGACCTGGTCGGACGCTGCGCGCGCTGCTGCCAGGCTGATCCTCGAACGCATCGCTGCCCGCGCTCTCGCCAAGCGCGCCCAAATCATCCGAGTCCGCCTCGACCCCGGCGTCGAAGCGGCGTTGCCCGCACTCGAACACACGCTCGGCGCCAAGCTCCTCAAATCCGCGGGCGGCGAAGCAACGGTGCTGATTCCGGACGCAAACCTGTCGACGGCAATCACATTCCTGCGCGCGAGCGGCGCCAAAGGCACCGTCACCTCCGAGCGCGCCGACTACATCTTCGCCGCGGAAAACCCTCTCTTCGCCAAACTGCAAACGAAGCTCGGCTAATACCGCTTCGACATCAGCCGCCGCTCGGACACCTTGTACCCCAGCCGCGCATAGAGACGGGCCGCGCGATCGTTCGCGGGCATCGTCTCGAGATGCAGCGCCTTGACCTTTTGCTTGCGCGCGATCTTGCCCAGCTCCGTCATGGCGGCGGTTCCGATCCCGCGCCCGCGATACGCCGGTTCGACGTAGAACTCATCCAAGAACCCATCGACACCGCCGAACTCGACGCTAAAGCCAAGCCCCACGACGATGTAGCCGATCGTCTTGCCGTCGCTTTCGATCACAAACGCCCACCCGTGTGGCGTCCCTTCGCACAGCGCCTTCAGCGCCGCTCGCCCCCCGCGCGAAAGCGGATGCCCGTCTTCCGCGTTGAACAGCGCCGCCATCTTCGTGAGCGCCTCCAAGTCGGGCGGCCGAGCCGCACGCAATCGCACGCGCAGCGCCACGCTCAAACGCCCGCCATCGCTCCGCGCACGCCGACGCTGCGTCCAGCGGGGTCGATCAGCACGCCTGGATTCATGACTCCTGCCGGATCGACAGCTTGCTTCGCCGCGCGCATCATCTCCGCAAAGAGCGGCGGACACTCGCGTGTGTATCCTGGCCGATGATCGCGCCCAACCGCGTGATGGTGCGTGATCGTGCCGCCGGCCGCCACGACGACATCGTTCGCAACTGCCTTGATTTCCTGCCACTGCTCCAGCAGCCCGCTCATCCGCCCAAGCCCCTGGAAGGTGAAGTACGGCGCGGGCCCGTCGGGATAGACATGCGTGAACCGGCACGTCACGGATCCCGCCTTGCCGGTCACGCGCTTCAGCACGTCGTGCATCCGCGCCTTCACCTCCGCGTGGAACGCGGGGAACCGGTCCCACGTGACGGCCGTCTCGAACGTGTCGACGATCACGCCAAGCGGCGTCAGCACTTCGCGATAGAACGGCGCACGTAGGAACGCGTTGCGCCAAGCGCCAGCCGCGCCCTCGCGATGCTCCGACCCGCCGGAAGCCTTCGGCGCATCGGCAATGCCGCCATGATCGCGCACAAGTTCCAGCGCCCGCGCGAGCTTCGCATCTTGGCTGTGATCCGCGCTTTCGAACGCCAGCACCAGCAACGACGCCGATCCATCGCCCGCCATCGTGCCCAGCGCTTCCTCCGCGTCGATCAGCCGGCAGTTCGACGGATTGAGACCCGATTGCGACAGCGCCCGAACCGCCTCGGCCGCCTTCAAGAAATCCGTAAACTTCACCGACGCTGACGCACGAAACTTCGGCGCGTCCTGAAGGCGCATCCACGCCTCCGTGATCACGCCCAAGATACCTTCTGACCCAAGCATCTGCCGCTCCGGCTGCGGCCCCGCACCCGACCCCGGCAGCCGCCGCGTCTCCATCGTGCCCTTCGGCGTCACCACGCGCATCGCTTCGACGAAATCGTCGATATGCGTGTAGAGCGTCGCGAAGTGCCCGCCCGACCGTGTCGCGATCCAGCCGCCCAACGTCGAGAACTCGAAACTCTGCGGAAAATGCCGCAGCGTCAGCCCATGCGGCTTCAATTGCGCTTCGAGCGCAGGCCCGAACGCTCCCGCCTGAATACGCGCGGCACGGCTTACCCGGTCGATCTCAACCACGCGCCCCATGCGCGCCATGTCGAGCGACACAACGCCTGCATAAGCATCGCCCACATCGCATTCGACGCCACCGCAAACGCTCGACCCGCCGCCGAATGGCACGACGGCCACATTCGCTCCCGACGCCCAGTCGAGCACGGCCGCAACATCGGCTTCGCTTTCCGGAAACGCGACGACATCGGGCGGCGACGAGACCTGTCGCTGAAACATACGCACGTAATCGGGGAACGACTTGCCGTAGGCGTGCACCAACCGCTCATGCGGAGCGCTGGTGCAGAGCCGCGCAACGGCGCCCTTGGGCTCGACCCGCGGCGCGCGCAACGCAAAGTCTTCGACCTTCGGCGCGGCTTGCGGCGGCTTCAGTGTCGCGCCGAACTTTTGCCCGAAGACCCGCGCGAGGAAGACGGCCTCTTCCTCGCCAACGACTTGATCCTCAGTCCCCCACCCGTAAAACTTTCGCCGCGCCGCCATAAGCCGCCTCGATCATGTTGAGGCGCGACCCTACGTGCGAACGCTGGGGAGGTAAACTACTGCGGCGGCGTTGGAGCGGCCGGCTGCTCGGCAGGTGCCGCCGGTGCGGGAGGCGCCGGGAAGATGATCTTCTGATAGGGCGCAGTCGGCGTCTCGCTTGGACCGAACGGACCTGGGGCTTTGTTCGCGATCGGCGCCAGACTTTTCAGATAAGCGACGATCGCTTTCGCATCCTCATCGCGCAATTTCGCATAAGCCATCCAAGGCATCGTCGGCGCGAGCTTCCGCCCATCCGGCCGCGTTCCCTCGCGCAGCGCCAACAGAATCTGCGCCTCGCTCCAATTGCCGAGCCCCGTCTCCTTGTCCGGTGTGAGGTTCGGCCCCCAGAAAAACCCAAGCCCGGGCACTTCGAACCCGACATCGCTCCCGGCAAGCGCCTTACTCATGTCGGGCTTGCCCAGGAAGTACCCCGGCGTATGGCAGTCCCCGCACGACATCTGCGAAACGAGATACTCCCCGCGCTTCACCGGATCCTCCGATGAAGACGGCCCGCACCCTGCGAGCGCAAGGCCGCCAAGCAAAAACACGATCGCCGTTCCGCGCATGATCATCCTCCCGGTTATGCTGCGCCGCGAGATTGCTTAGGGTCGCGCGATCGGTCAATGTGCCAGTTGAGCAAAAGCAAGGATGCGTCATGAGCGCCAACAGCGCCACCACTACTGCTGTGCCTGCGGGCGATATGAGCACATTCGACAAAGTTTATGTCTTGCTGCTGTTGCTGCTCGTCTACATCTCGAACTACGCCGATCGCATTCTGCTGGGCATTCTGTTGCCGGCCATCAAGGCGGAGTTCCACCTCACCGACCTCCAGCTCGGATTCCTTCACGGCACGGCATTTGCGATTTTCTACGCGACCCTCGGCATCCCGATCGCGATCTACGCCGACCGCGGCAACCGAAAAGCCGTCATCGTCGCCGCGACGGCAATGTGGTCGGTTATGACCGCCGTCTGCGGTCTGGCTCAGAACTTCACGCAGCTCGTGCTGGCCCGCATCGGTGTCGGAATCGGCGAGGCGGGATCGAACCCGCCCTCGCATTCGATCATCTCGGACCTCTTCACGATCAAGCACCGCGGCACGGCACTTGCGATTTTCTCGCAAGGTGTTTCGCTCGGCATCGTGGTGGGCCTCTATGGCGGCGCCCAGATCGCCGAGGCCTACGGCTGGCGCTATGCGTTCTACGCGCTCGGTCTTCCGGGCGTCCTCATCGCGCTTCTGGTTGCGTTGTCGATGAGGGAGCCCCGGCGCGGCGCCGCCGACGGTCATTCGTTCGAAGGCAAGCCGCCGTCCTTCATGACCACGCTCAAGTTCATGTTCTCCCAGCCAGCCCTCGTGCACATCATGATCGGCGCGACGCTGACGACCGTCGTGGGCTATTCGGGCGTGCTGTGGTGGCCCTCCTTTATCGTGCGCTCGCACGGGCTAAGCCCGGCCGAAATGAGCGGCTTCCTTGCGCTCGTCTTCGGCCTGGGTTCCGGTTTGGGTATCTTCCTGGGCGGCATCTTGGCCGACTATTTCGGCCGCAAGAACGTCGCCCTAATTCCGCGCGTCGTGGCGGCGGCGATCCTGTTCGGCCTGCCTTTTGGCGCCGCGCTCTATCTGGTCGACGACTCCGCTCTTGTCTTTGCAATCATCGGCATTCCGGCGGCTGCAGGCGGCGCCTATCTCGGCCCGTCCATGGCGCTCGTGCAAAGCCTGGTCGCAGTGCGCATGCGCACCGTCGCCTCGGCGTTCTTCCTGTTCGTCATCAATCTGATCGGCATGGGCGCGGGCTCCGCTGCCATCGGCGCGCTGAGCGACGGTCTGGCACCGAGCCTTGGCGCTGACGCGCTTCGCTACACGCTTCTGATTGTGATGGTTTTCAACGTCTGGGCAGTTTACCACTACTGGCGAGCCGGCACCTTCATTGCCGATGGCCTAAACCGCGCCCGGGAGGCTTCATCATAGCCCGCACGTTCGCAGACGAAGCCGTCGCGCGCATAACGGTGCGTGAGCGCGAGCGCTTCGCCGCCCGCACGCCAAAGTCGAAGTCGCTTGGTGAACAAGCCAAAGCATCGCTCTTCGGCGGCGTGCCGATGCATTGGATGGCCGATTGGCCGACGCCGTATCCGCTGTTCGTCGCCGAAGCCACCGGCGCCCGCTTCAAAGACGTCGACGGCAACACCTATGTCGACTTCTGCCTGGGCGACACCGGCACGATGTTCGGCCACTCGCCGCCCCCCGTCGCCGATGCCATCCGCGAGCAAGCGGGCAGGGGCCTCACGACGATGCTCCCGGGCGAGGACGCGGTGTGGGTGGGCAACGAGCTCGCGCGCCGCTTCGGCTTGCCGTTCTGGCAAGTTGCTGCGACCGCAACCGACGCAAACCGCTATGCCCTGCGCTGGGCCCGCGCCGTCACCGGCCGCGACAAGATACTGGTCTTCGACGGCTGCTATCACGGCACCGTCGAAGAAACGATGGTGCGCTTGAAGGACGGCAAGACCGTGCCGCGAGCGGGCCAACTCGGCAACGTGCTCGACGTCGCGCGCACCACCCGCGTCGTTGAGTTCAACGATCTCGCCGCGCTCGAAGTGGCCCTCGCCCCCGGCGACATCGCCGCCGTCCTCGCCGAACCCGCGATGACGAACATCGGCATGGTGCTGCCTGACGCCGGCTACCACGACGCGTTGCGCAAGCTCACCCGTAAGCACGGCACGCTGCTTATCATCGACGAGACGCACACGATCTCCACCGGGTCCGGCGGCTACACGCGCGCACACAACCTCGAGCCCGACATCTTCGTCCTCGGCAAGCCCGTTGCCGGCGGCATCCCGTGTGCCGTTTTCGGCGTCACCGCAGATGTCGCCAAGCGCATGGAGCAAGCGCGCACGAAAGCGAGTAGTGGGGGCCACGGCCATTCCGGCATGGGCACCACGCTCTCCGCAAACGCCTTCGCCATGCACGCGATGCGCGCGAACCTCGCCCATGTGATGACGGGCGCCGCCTACGCCCACATGATCCCGCTGGCGGAACGCCTCAGCACCAATCTCAAAGCCCTCATCGCCAAACACCAACTACCCTGGTCCGTCACGCAGATCGGCGCTCGTACGGAATTTCAGTTCTGCGCAAAACCGCCGCGAACCGGGCGCGAGGCTGAAGCGGCCTTTAACGACGCTCTCGAAAAATGCCTGCACCTCTCGCTTCTTAACCGGGGTGTAATGATCACCCCGTTTCACAATATGATCCTGATCTCACCCACGACGACGGCGGCCGACGCTGATCGCCTCGTGGCTTCACTCGACGAAACGATAGACGAGCTTGGCTATGCTTGACCCGAAGAAACAACAAGACCCGCTGAACGAACTCGAGACGTTCTTGAAGAAGCATCCCGACATCGAACTCGTGCACGTGATCATGACCGACCCCGTCGGCATTCAGCGCGGCAAGGGCTTGCGCCCGCACGAACTGAAATCGGTCTACGAGAACGGGCGCGCGTTCCCCTCCTCGATGTTCGCGCTGACCGTCCTCGGCGAGGACGTCGAAGAAGCCGGCCTGCTCTGGGAAATTGGCGACCGCGACTGCTTCGCCTATCCGATCCCGGGCACGTTGAAGCGCACGCCCTGGCTTGAGAAGACTGGCCAAGTGATGCTGGGCTTCAACAACGAAAGCGGCCCGGCCGCAGCCGCCGACCCACGCCTGCGCCTCGCCGACGTATCCGAGCGCCTGAAGAAAGACGGCCTGCACCCCGTCCTCGCGATCGAGCTCGAATTCTATCTGCTCGACAAAGCCGCGGCGAAGGATGGCAAGATCATTCCCGCGATGGCGCCGGGCGGACTCTACAACGATCAGATCCAAGTCTATTCAATTCAGGAGCTCGACGATTTCGACCCGTTCCTGCGCGAACTCTACGCTGCCTGCGACGCGCAGAACCTGCCCGCCGAAAGCGTGATCAGCGAATACGCCCCCGGCCAAATGGAAATCACGCTGACCCACCGCGCCGACGCGCTGCAAGCCGTCGACGAAGCGATGCAGTACAAGCGCCTTGTGAAAGGCGTCGCCGAGAAGCACGGCATGATCGCCTGCTTCATGGCCAAGCCGTTCTCCGAGAGCGCGGGCTCAGGCATGCACATCCACTTGAGCCTGAACGACAATAAGGGCGCAAACGCCTTCGCGAGCGAGAAGGCGGAAGGCAACGACCTCCTGCGCCACGCGATCGGCGGTATGGCCAAAACCATCAACGACAGCATGGCGATCTTCGCGCCGAACGCGAACTCCTATCGCCGCTTTCGCCGGAACACCTACGCACCGGTTGCGCCAACCTGGGGCGTGAACAACCGCACGGTCTCGTTCCGCATCCCGGCTGGCCCACCGAAGAGCCGCCACGTGGAACACCGCATCTGCGGCGCCGACGCGAACCCCTATCTGGCCGCCGCCGCGGTGCTCGCCGGCATGCATCATGGCATCAAGAACAAGATCGACCCGGGCCCAGCCACGACCGGCAACGGCTACCTCACGACGACCGAAGGCTTGATGCTGAACTGGTTCGACGCGCTCGACTCGTTCGAAGACTCCG
>CAZYGK010000101.1:0-11427 GCA_964647355.1 uncultured Flavobacteriaceae bacterium
GACTCCTCGCTCGAGAACACTTCCATCTCGCGCTCGTCCAGGATCTCGATATAGGCGTAGTATTGGCACATCGGCATCAGCACTTGATTGAGCAGGTCCACGCAGCGCGACGCGTCGCCCGTTTGCGTATACCCATCGGACGCCTGCGCCGCGTAAATGTTCCACTCGCCTGTCGCATACCGCTCATGCGCGATCTTTTGCATCTCCTCAAGCGCGGTGGAGACGATCGTACCACCCGACTGGCGCGAATAGAAGAACGTATGCTCGTCCACTTCTTGCGCGTCGTGCGTATGCCGGATGAACACTATGTCGAGCCGCTCGTAGCGCCGCTTCAAGAACAGATGCAGCAGCATGAAGAACCGCTTGGCCAAGTCCTTCTCGCGCTCGCCCATCGAACCGGAAACGTCCATCAGACAGAACATCACCGCCTGGCTGGTGGGCACGGGCTCCTGCACGAACGCGTTGAACCGCACATCGACCGGATCGAGGAACGGCACCCATTTGCGCCGGTGCTCCATCTGCGCGATCTCTTCCTCAAGCGCGAGGATATGCTGCTTCTTATCCGGATCGGTATCCGAGCGGGCATCGCGGCGAAGCATCAAAAGCTTCTCGCGCAACACCTCGATCTCGTCTTCCTTCGGCCGGCGCATCGCAAGCCGCCGCCCGAACGAGTTGCGCATTGTGCGGATGAGGTTGACCTGATTGGGCGAGCCCGACGTGCGCATCCCCGCGCGCCGCCACGACATGACCTTGACCTCTTTCAGCGACGTCTTGACCAGGTTCGGGAGCTCAAGATCTTCAAAGAAGATGTCGAGAATTTCGTCCTGGCTGAGCGTGAACGAGAAGTCGTCTTCCGACTCGCCGCTCTGCGCCGCATCCTTGCCGCGCCCCTGGCCCTCGCCCTGGCGCGGCTTCTTGATCTGATCGCCTTCGACAAAGTCCTTGTTGCCGGGCAGCACCCGCTCGTGCTCGCCGCCGGCCGTCGGGTCGTGCCGGAAGCGCGGCTCCTTCGTCGACTTCGTCGGGATCGAGATCTTCTGATCCTTCGCGAAGTCCGAAACCGTTCGGTCCTTCAGCGACTTCTGTACCGCGTCTTTGATCTCGCCTCGCGCACGTCGGATAAAGCGCTGCCGGTTGGCAAGGCTCTTGCCCTTGGGGTTCAGACGGCGGTCGATGAAGTTCGCCATTGTTATCGGCCGCGCGCGACTGGCGCGCGCAGCCTTATCCCGCCTTGTTCACGCGCATATACCATTCGACCAAGCGACGAACCTGCCGCGCCGTATAGTGGCGCGCCAGCATGCGCTTGACGAACTCGTTGTGCTTCGACTGAGTATCGGAATCCTTCTTGGACTCGAACGAAATCACCGGCAGCAGATCCTCGACCTGGCTGAACATCCGCTTTTCGATGACGTTGCGGATCTTCTCGTAGGACGTCCACGCCGGGTTCTTGCCGTCGTTCGCCGCGCGGTGACGCAGCGCGAACTTAACGACCTCGTTCCGGAAATCCTTCGGATTGGCGATACCGGCCGGCTTCTCGATCTTCGACAGCTCGTTGTCCAAACTGTTGCGATCGAGCAGCTGCCCCGTATCCGTGTCCTTGAAGTCCTGGTCTTCGATCCAAGCATCCGCATACGAGATGTAGCGGTCGAACAGATTTTGCCCGTACTCGCTGTAGGATTCGAGATAGGCCTTTTGAATCTCCTTGCCGATGAATTCCGCATAGCGCGGCGCAAGCTCGGCTTTGATGAACTCGAGATATCGCTTCTCGGTGTCTTCCGCGTACTGCTCGCGCTTGATCGACTGCTCGAGCACATACATCAAGTGAACCGGATCGGCGGTCACTTCGTTCGTGTCGTAGTTGAACGTCTCGGACAGCACCTTGTAGGCGAACCGCGTGGAGATACCGGACATACCCTCGTCAACGCCCGCGGAATCCTTGTACTCCTGCAGCGTCTTCGCCTTCGGATCCGTATCCTTCAGCTTCTCGCCGTCATAGACCCGCAGCTTCGAGAACAAGTTCGAGTTCTCGTGCTCTTTCAGGCGCGTCAGCACGCAGAACTTCGCCAGCATCTCTAGCGTTTCCGGCGCGCACGGCGAATTGCCCAATTCGCTGCCCTGTAGCAGCTTCTTGTAGATCGCGACCTCATCCGTCGCACGCAGGCAATACGGAACCGTCACGACGCAAATACGATCGAGGAAGGCCTCGTTGTTTTTGTTCGCCTTGAACTGGGTCCACTCGGACTCGTTCGAGTGCGCCAGAATGATGCCCTGGAACGGAATCGGCCCAAGCGTTTCGGTGCCGATATAGTTGCCCTCCTGCGTCGCCGTCAGCAGCGGGTGCAGCACCTTGATCGGCGCCTTGAACATTTCCACGAACTCGAGCAAGCCCTGGTTCGCGTGGCAGAGACCGCCGGAGAACGAATACGCATCGGCGTCGTTCTGGCTGAACCGTTCAAGCTTGCGAATATCGACCTTTCCCGTCAGCGCCGAGATGTCTTGGTTGTTCTCATCGCCCGGCTCGGTCTTCGCGATCGCGATCTGACGCAGCTTCGAAGGCTGCAGCTTCACGACTTCGAACTTCGAGATGTCGCCGTTGAACTCGTCGAGGCGCTTCACCGCCCACGGGCTCATGATCCCCGTCAGGCGATGCTTCTCGATCCCGTAGCGATCCTGCAGCAACTCGGCGAGTTCGGTCGTGCGAAACAAACCCAGCGGCGACTCGAACACCGGACTAATTATGTCGCCCGCCTTGAGCACATAGATCGGCTGAACTTCCATCAACTCCTTCAACCGCTCCGCAAGCGACGACTTACCGCCGCCGACGGGGCCGAGCAGATAAAGAATCTGCCGGCGCTCTTCCAAGCCCTGCGCCGCGTGCTTGAAGTACCCGACGATGCGCTCGATCGTATCTTCCATCCCGAAGAAGCCGTCGAACGCGCGATAGCGCTTGATCGTGCGATTGAAGAACATGCGCGACAGGCGCGAGTCGCGCGACGTATCGACGAGATCCGGCTCGCCGATCGCCGCAATCATCCGCTCGGCCGGGCTCGCGTACATCATCGGATTGTCGCGCGCCGCCAACAGATAGTCGCGAAGTGACATCGTCTCGAACTTCTCGCGCGCATAAGCACGGGAGAACGCGTCGAAGACGTCGAGGGAGTTGCTCATGATCTGCCGCCTATCTCCGTAAGGCTTCCTTTGACTGCACGGCCGCCCAAACGTCTGCGGTGGCGTCGAGAACGGCAGCTGGGCCAAAAGTGGCCAACTATCTCAAGTTTCAAAAATAGTGCCGTGATCCCCTAAAGCAATCGTAAACCTTCGTGAAACCCGCGATCCGCAACGGGTTTCTCGCACGAGTGATTTGCGCATGAACAAGTGTACAGGTTCGTCAATCTCATCCTAGGGTTTTCTCCCACGCGCAATATCATTGCGATTCGCGCGTGTTCCATTCGCCGCAGCGAACGTCGCAATCCCGCCGCATTCCGGGCCGCTTTGCGCCACAGCAAGCGATTTATTCTCGGGTGGTTTCAAGGTCACTGGGTCCTTGATCACGTTGGCTGCGCTTTACGCGGCCCGCCGCGGGAAACCCGCAAAACACCCCCGAGGGAGAGTAGTTCATGTCGGACCGAATTCCTGTTGATTTAGCTCACGTCTGGCGACGCGCGGCCACTGCCACATTATGCAGCGTCGCAATGTTCAGCGCCGCACTTCCTGCAATTGCGAAAGAACCGCTGCACGGTAGCGTGCAACTCGACCAGCCCACAGTGCTGGGTGGCGGCAACACGGTCGTTTACGCTGTCGTCAACTTTGAAGGGTTCGACGTGAACCCGGGCACGGCGAAGGAACGGCCGCCGCTCAACCTGTCGCTCGTACTGGATCGTTCTGGGTCAATGTCGGACGAGGGCAAGATCGAGTATCTCCGCCGCGCCGCCAAATTGGCCGTCGACCGGCTGGGCAACCGCGACACGATCTCGATCGTCGAATACGACGACTCCATCACGCTCATGTGGCCGGCCCGGCGCGTCGGCAACACGGGCGAAATCAAGGCGATGATTGATCGCCTCGAACCTCGCGGCTCGACCAATCTCACGGGCGGCATGATGCGCGGCGTTGACGAAGCCAAGGACGCGCTCGACGGGCCGGCCCGCGCCGACGGCACGATCACCCGCGTGATCCTGATGTCCGACGGACTAGCCAATGTCGGCGTCACGAACCCTCAAGAAATCGCAGGCCTCGTGCGCGGCGCCAAACATGACGGCATCCGCATTTCCGCCATGGGTCTCGGCCGCGACTACGACGAAGACCTGATGCAATCCGTGGCCGAAAACGGCGGTGGCCGCTACTACTACATCGAGCACCCGACCCAAATGGCCCGCGTGTTCCAGGAAGAACTGGGCTCGCTGTTCGACACCGTCGCGCGCGATGTCGAAATCCGCTTCTCCGGCACGGCGATCGTCCGCAAGGTCGAAGTTGTCGGCTATGATGATGCAAAGGGCACACGCGAAACCAAGCGCAGCCTCGAAGACGTGTTTGCCGGCGAAAAGCGCGCCGTTCTCTTGCGCATGGAAGTGGCGACACCGTCGTCCGGTCAGGTCGACCTAGGCGAAGTCACGGTCAACTACAAGACGGCCAAGGGCGGCGAGGCGAAAAGCTTCAGCCAAAAGCTGGCGGTCGCTGCCACCACCGACAAGACCGCCGTCGAACGCGCCCGCAACAAGGACGCCTCCGCTCAAGCGGCGCTCGCCGAAAGCGACCGCATTCAGCAGGAGCAGGTCAAGCTCGTCCAAGCCGGCCGCCACGACGAGGCGAAAAAGAACATGACCGCGCTCGCCAAAGAGATGGAAGAGAAGAACAAGTCACTGAACGACGAGCGTGTGCGCCGCAAGATCGAAGCGATCAACGTCGAGAACCAGCAGATGAGCCGCGCCGCCACGGACGCCGCTGCCCAAAAGGACTACCTGAAATCTTCCAAGCAGCGCCTCTATCAGGCCAAGGCCGGCAAGCGCTCGGGTTACGCCCTGCAACCTGGCGACAAAGGCATCGAGGTCGAACGCCTGCAGCAATCGCTGAAAGACGCGGGCGTCTACAAGGGCCCGATCGACGGCAACTACGACGCTGACGTGAAGCAGGCCGTCGAAGCCTATCAACGGTCGAAGAACCTTGAGGCCGACGGCGTCGCCGGCGCAGCCACCATGGACGCGATGGGTGCCTACTAGCGTCCGCACATCGCAATTCTATTGAACTGTGTCGCGCAGGGTGAAATGCTCACCCTGCGCTTTTCGTTTGGGAAGGCCTGACATGGAAGAAACCGTTCGCATCGGAATCCGCATGGCGCGGCCTGCCGACGCGGCGGATATTGCCCATGTTTATGTCGAGTCCTGGCGCGACACCTACGCCGGTATCTTGCCCGATGCCGGATTGGTGCGCATGTCGAAAGCCGATCAGGCGGCAAGCTGGTCGCGCATGATCAAGCAGTCGAACCTGCGCAACCCGGTGCTCGTCGCCTCGGACGCAAAGTCGAACATCTACGGGTTCGCCAGTGCTGGCCCGACGCGCGAATCTTCGCTCCCCTACGAGGGCGAGGTGTTCACGCTCTATGTCGCGCCCGGTTGGACCGGCCAAGGCATCGGCGCAGGCCTCCTCCAGGCAATTTTCCGCCTGTTCTCGAAAGGCGGTACGAACGGCATGATCATCTGGGCGCTTGCCGACAACCCGTCGCGCTTCTTCTACGAAGCGATGGGCGGCCAGATCGTCGCCGAACGCCAACACCCGATGTGGGGAAAATCCCTGCGCGAAGTCGGCTACGGCTGGCGCAACCTCGACCTCGCAAAGCCTCCGCAACGCGTAGGCCGCAACGCCGAACCCGAACCGCCGCTCTGATCAGTCCGCCTTCAGGCTATCGCGCGAACGCGCCTTCATGATCGTCAGGCCCAGTTGGTCCGGCAAGTACTTGGCAAGCAACGCTACGCCCTTGTTCACGCGCCCGTTGATGTGCACCGCTTTGTTGCGCATCACCGCCTGATAGCCTTCCTCGGCGACCACCTCGGCAGTCATCCACATAAACTCCGGCATCTTGGAGACACGCTCGCGGCTCCCGGTCACGTCGTGAAACTCGCTGTAGGTGAAGCCCGGACAGACCGCCGTCACGTGCACCCCGTCCTTCTCCAGTTCGATGTTCAACGAGCGCGAAAACTGCACCATAAAGCTCTTCGACGCGCCATAGAGTGTCGCCCCGGCAGACCCCGGAAGCATTCCCGCGAGCGACGCCACGTTGATGATGTAGCCCCGCTTGCGCTCGGCCATCGCCGGTGCCAACCGGTGCGCGAGTTCGCACGGTGCCGTCACCAGAACCTGAATGAAATCGCGTTGGTTTTCCCACTTCGTCGCGACGTACCTGCCCGGAATACCGAACCCCGCATTGTTGATCAGTGCATCGACGCGCAAGCCCCGCGCCTTGATCTCGTTGACGAGCCGCTCGGGCGCCGCCGGATCGACGAGATCGGCCGGTATCACATGCGCCTGCACACGGTGCTTCGCGCTGAATTCGGTCGCAATCTGATTGAGCCGATCCTCGCGCCGCGCCGTGAGAATGAGATTGAAACCGTACTTCCCGAACACGTCCGCGAACGCCTTGCCGATCCCCGCCGACGCGCCGGTCACCAGAGCGGTCAATCTCTCGTCCATCGCAGCTCTCCTAGAGGTCTCGCGGCCGCATGAAGTCGACGAGCATACCGCCACCCTGTTTGATCTCGCGCCAGGTTTTCGCCGGAAACTGGATAACGGCAAGTGCACAGGTCGAGAATTTCTCCCGCATACGGCGATGCCTCCGCTCTTCCTCTTCCGTCTTGGGCGACGCGCTGAGCGCATTGGCGAGCTGCTCGAGACCGGGGTTGTGGCCTATCACCATGACCGATCCGATGGCCTCGTCCACTCGCCGTACGCGCTCAAGAATGGAGCGTGCCTCCGCAAGATAGAGCCCCTGCTCGAACTGAACCGTCACGTCGCCCAGCGCCGGCTGCACCAACCCGCAGGTCTCCACCGTCCGCCGCGCGGTCGAACAGAGGATCAGTTGGGGCGCATATCCCTTCGACTTGAGGTAAGCGCCCATGTCCGGCGCCGCTTCGCGCCCCCGCCCGTTCAGCGGCCGTTCGTGATCGCCGATCGACCCGTCGCTCTGATCCGACTTCGCATGCCGCAGAATGTAGAGCGTCTTCATGCCATCGGGCCCTTCATAAACGGAAAGCGCAGCAACCACAGTAAGCGAGTCGGCTCGGCGCCGCGATAGGATGCAAGACCGATCGGCATCGTCGTTTGCTCGCCCAACGGCGCTGCAAGATAGGTCCCGAACAACCGGTCCCACAGCGAGAGATTGAACCCGAAATTCGCGTTCGTCTCTGACATGACGGTCGAATGATGCACGCGGTGCATGTCCGGCGTCACGACGAAAAGCCTGAGTGCCGCATCAACTGCCGGCGGCAAGCGAACATTCGCGTGCGAGAACATCGACGTCGCGTTCAGAGCAATCTCGAACACCAGAACCGCCATCGCAGGAATACCGATGGCAATCACGACGGCGATCTTCCAAACCTGGCTGAACAAAATCTCGATCGGATGAAACCGGATGGCCGTCGAGACGTCGAAGTCGGGGTCTGCATGATGCACCCGATGCAGCCGCCAAAGCACGGGCGCACGATGGAACGCAAGATGCTGTCCGTAGATCGCCAGATCCAGCACGATGAAGCCGAACACCGCCGCAGCGACGCCCGTCACGCCTGCCGCGGGCAACAGACCCCAACCCCAAGCCTCGACATAGTACGCCGCTAGCACGCTCAAAGCCGGCACCACGAAAAACGAAAGCCGCAGCAGCGCCGTGTTGAGCGCGCTCAAGCCTACATTGGCGAGCCACCGCACGCGCCCGAAAGCAAGCGCACGCCGCGGCCAAAGCACCTCCGCCGCGGCCAACAGCGCGAACACACCCACGAATATCGAAAGCCGAAGAAGCGCCTCTTCGGAACCGCTCATCAGACCGGAATCTTCGCGTGCCGGACGATCGCGGCTTTCTCGAGTGCCGCCGCCGTCAGCCGGTCGATCTCAAGCCCCGTACGCAGCCGCTGCAGCACGCGGTTCTCTTCCGGCAGCACAGGCGCCTCGGCCAGTGCTACGTCCAACGCAAGCGCATAGGCCGTCTCACGCAAAGCCGGGGGCAACGCCTCCCGCACGAGCCCGATGATCGCATCGAGCCCTTCGCGCTCCTGCAGGATCGCGGCGCACTCGCGCGCGACCGGAATGATCTTGTCGTCCTTGAACCCGCGAAACGCCGGCAGCAGCCGGACCGAGTCGCCGATCGCGTGCAGCTCAGCGTCGCTCATGCGCGCGTCGGCGGCCGACACCACCACCATCACATAGATCAACGCCGAATGCGGATTAAGTGTCGCCGTCATTGAAGCCCCTTGAACCTCGAAATTCGCGGCGACCTTATTGGTGCGGCCGCTGATCGGCAAGCCCAGGCGCGTGCAGGAAATCCCTAACGACGGCAATGGCATCCGCAATCCCGACGCGTTCGACCTCAACGCCCGGCGGCAAGCCCGAAAGCAACCTGCTCGGCGTGCGCGCATCGAGCAACACGAATACGCCGCGATCCGAGGCGCGCCGGATCAACCGCCCGAACCCCTGCGCCAACCGAAGCCGCGTCAGCTGATCGTCGTAGCCTTTGCCGAACGCAGCGCGCCGCGCCTTGTGCAGAATGTCGGGTCGGGGCCACGGCACGCGTTCGAACACGACCAACCGAAGCGACCGTCCCGGCACATCCACGCCGTCGCGCAATGCATCGGTCCCAAGCAAACAAGAATCCTCATCCTCCCGGAACAGATCGACGAGCGACCCCGTATCGAGCCCATCGACGTGTTGCGCATAGAGCGGCAAGCCTTGCGCGCTTAACGCGCCCGCGATCGAGCGATGCACATGCCTGAGCGACCGCACCGACGTGAACAACCCAAGCGCACCACCGCCGGCCGCGACGAACAAGTCGCGGTAAGCACCCGCGAGCAGATCGGCGTCGCGATTGAGATCGCGCACGACCAGCACTCGCGTCTGCCGCCCATAGTCGAAGGGCGAAGCAAACGCCGCGCGCACCGGTGGCGTCACCAGGTGCCCCGCCCCCGTGCGCACTTCCGCCGAGCGCCAACCGTCCGCCCCCTCCGCTTCCTCCGGCGGTCGGTCGCGCAACGTGGCCGACGTGATGAAGGCCCCGTGCGACGGCTCGAGAACCTCGGCTGCAAATGCGACCGTCGGATCGATCGAATGCCGATAGAAGCCGATATCCGTGTCGTGCCCGTCGAAACGCTCGACCCCCAGCCAATCGACATACCCGCTTGGCGCGACCTCGCCGACCCCGCTCAGCGCCTGCACCCAATTGGGCAGCAGCAGCTTCGCGCGCCGCTCGATCCCGCGCAACGCAGCCTCGGCCCGCATGCGATGCTGTGCCAACTGGTCGCCACCGTCGTCGCGCAAGAGATCGCGCAGAACGCTTGCAAGCTCGTTCAATGGCTTTGCCAGTGCCTTGAGCGCGTCTGCAAACTCACGCGCCGTGTCGGCAAGCAGCGTCGTCGCGGGCGCCACCTCGCACTCAAGCCCATACGGCGAACCCACATCCTCCGACCGCGCGCGAACTTGCGTCCGCACCGCGCTTAAGAAGCGCTCCATCTGCCCGCGCGGCGCCTCGTTCGCAACGCGGCTGAGCCACCCGTCGCCGGGCAGCGCCAGCGCCAGCTGCGCCACTTCGTGTAGCTTGTCGATGGACTCAGGCTCGTTCTCGAATACAGGCGTGAGCCGCTCGACGAGGCCGCGCCCGCGGCGCGCACTCCGCCCCTCCGCGCCGCGCAACCAGCGGCGAAGCTCCGCGCCTTCCCATCCGGTGATGTGGATCGCAAAGAAACTGTCCGCCGCATCGAAGATGTGATGCCCTTCGTCGAACACATAGCGCAGCGGCGGCACCGTCCGCTCTTCCGGATCGAGATCGGCAAGCGCTGCATTGCGCGCAGCCTCGACCATGGTCAGCGCGTGATTGGCAACGACGACGCGGCTCGAGCGCGTCTTGCGCACCGTGCGCTCCAAGAAGCAGCGCCGGTAGTGCGGACAAGCCGCATAGATGCACTCGCCATGCCGGTCCGTCAGCGCATTCGCAAACCCCGGATGCGGCCACGCCCACGCCGGAAAGTCGCCGCCCTGCAAGTCGCCGTTCTTCGTCGCGGTGAGCCAACGTGCGACCAACCCGATCGCCACCGTCTCGCGCTCGATCAGCACAGGCAACCGCCCGGCCGCCTCTTCGAAGTTCAAGAGGCAAACGTAGTTCTCGCGCCCCTTGCGCACGGTGACCTTCTCACCGCGCTCGCGTTCGTCGGGGTAAACCCGCGAAAGCTCCTGCGCGATCTGGTGCTGCAAATTCTTTGTGTAGGTCGATATCCAAACGGTGCCGTCGTTGCGCTCGGCCCACAGCGTTGCCGGCGCCAGATACCCCGCAGTCTTGCCCAACCCTGTCCCGGCTTCGGCCAGCACGACGGAAGGTTCCCCCTCCTGCGAACGCGGCTTGAACGCTTGCGCGGCAAGCGCGGCGTAGTCCGACTGCGTTTTCCGCGCCTCGGCCCCCGGCCCCACAATCGCACTGAGATGCGCCCGCGCCTCCTCTGGCGAGATCGGCATACTCCCTGGCTGCCCGAGCGGCGGCGCATCCTCCCACTCCGGCAACTCGCGCCAGGTGTCCATCCGCGGAGACGCCTTCGCACGCCCCTCGGGGTCCATCCGCTCAAGCAACAGCGGCGCCCACGCCCACCGCGAAAGCCCCATCGCCGCCGCGACCCGCGCCGCCATCGCGCGCCCCGGCAGCTGCGCGGCCTCTTCAAGCAGCATCTCGGCAGCCTTGCGCAGCGTCATCGCTTGCTCAGGCAAGCTCGCCGGATGCTCAAGCTTCAGCGCCCGCGCGAGCGCCGTGACCGCAGGCGCGATCGGTTGCGCCGGCCGCACGAACGCAAACAGCTCCAGCACGTCGTAGTGCATCGCTCTCGGCTCCGACCGCGAGCGCCCAAGCCGATGCAGCGTGAAGCCCGTCTGCGCGGTCAAATGCGGCGTCACCGAAGCAATAGTCAGCGCCGCCTCCGCGCTAGGGCTGTCGAACCGCCCATCGCCATGCGCAATCAACGCGCGGCGGAACGTCGCGACAAGCGCCGGGATTGCGTCAAGCGAGGTGAAAGGGGGCGATTCCATTTGGCCTACTATGCCTCGCCGTTGACGCTGAACCTAGTCGCCCATATCCCTGGGACCGCGGGCGTCCTCGCCCGCGCCGGCGACCATTTCCACCTTAAAAGAATAGCGGGCGAGGAAGCCCGGGGTCCCAGGAAGAAAAATGAAAAACCCTCGATCCCACGCAATGGC
>CAZYGK010000102.1:0-11354 GCA_964647355.1 uncultured Flavobacteriaceae bacterium
GTTCCGATGTTGCAGTGCGGCTTGTTGCGCTCGAATTTTGCTTTGGCCATTGGCTCTATCTCCGTCCCAGATCTTCGCTTTAAGAGGCAAACTTCGCGATCACTTCGTCGGCGATCGCACGAGGTACGTCTTCGTAGTGGTCGAATTGCATCGAGTAGCTCGCGCGACCCTGGCTCATCGACCGCAGGTTATTCACGTAGCCGAACATGTTCGCGAGCGGCACCATGGCGGTGATCACTTGCGCGTTGCCGCGCTGATCGGTGCCTTGCACCTGACCGCGACGGGCGTTGAGGTCGCCGATGACGCCACCCATAAATTCGTCGGGCGTCACGACTTCGACCTTCATCATCGGCTCGAGCAGCTTCACGGCCTTGCGCTCTTTGAGCTCACGGAACGCGGCGCGCGAAGCGATTTCGAACGTCAGCACGTTCGAGTCGACTTCGTGGTAGGCGCCGTCGATCAGCGTCGCCTTGAAGTCGATCAGCGGGAAGCCCGCGAGCACGCCGTTGTCGCGCGACGCATTCAAACCCTTTTCGACGCCCGGCACGAATTCCTTCGGAACCGCGCCGCCAACAATGTCGTTTTCGAACTCGAAGCCCGAACCCGCGGGGAGCGGCTCGAACGCGATCTTGACGCGCGCGAACTGGCCCGAACCGCCTGTTTGCTTCTTGTGCGTGTAGTCGATCTCGACGGCCTTCGTCAGCGTCTCGCGGTAGGCCACCTGCGGCGCGCCGATGTTGGCGTCGACTTTGTACGTACGGCGAAGAATATCGACCTTAATGTCGAGGTGAAGTTCGCCCATGCCCTTCAGAATCGTCTGGCCGGACTCTTGGTCGACGCTGACGCGGAAGGACGGGTCTTCTTGTGCGAGGCGGGCGAGAGCGACGCCCATCTTTTCTTGGTCGGCCTTCGTCTTTGGTTCGATCGCGACTTCGATGACGGGCTCGGGGAATTCCATCTTTTCGAGGATGACCGGGTGCTGCGCGTCACAGAGCGTGTCGCCCGTGCGGGTTTCCTTCAGCGCGGCGAGAGCCACGATGTCGCCCGTGTAGGCCTCCTTAATGTCTTCGCGCGAGTTTGCATGCATGAGGAGCATGCGGCCGACGCGTTCCTTGCGGTCGCGCGTCGTATTCAAAAGCGTCGAGCCGCTTTCAAGCTTGCCCGAATAGATGCGGCAGAACGTGATCGAACCGACGAACGGATCGTCCATGATCTTGAACGCGAGCATCGAGAGCGGCTCTTTGTCTTCCGCTTTGCGTTCGACTTCGACTTCTTCCTTGCCGGGCTTAATGCCCTTAACGGCCGGAATATCGAGCGGCGACGGCAGGAAGTCGACAACGGCGTCGAGCAGCGTCTGCACACCCTTGTTCTTGAAGGCGGCGCCGCAGGTGACCGGCACGAAGGCAAACGTCATTGTGCCTTTGCGGATCAGGCGCTTCAGAGTGGCGGCGTCCGGCTCTTTGCCGTCGAGATAGGCTTGCATCACGTCGTCATCCATTTCGACGACGAGTTCGAGCAGCTTGTGGCGCCACTCATCGGCCTTGGCTTTGTAGTCGGCCGGGATTTCCTGAACTTCGAACTTCGCACCGAGGGATTCGTCTTTCCAAACGACCGCACGCATCTCGATCAGGTCGATGATGCCCTTGTGGTCGGCTTCGGCGCCGTAGGGCAACTGAACCACGCAGGGTTTCGTACCGAGGCGGTCGATCATCATCTGTACGCAGCGGTAAAAGTCGGCGCCGGTGCGATCCATCTTGTTGACGAAGCAAATGCGCGGAACGCGGTACTTGTCGGCCTGGCGCCAAACGGTTTCCGATTGCGGCTCGACGCCCGCAACCGAGTCGAACACGGCAACCGCACCGTCGAGAACGCGCATCGAGCGTTCGACTTCGATCGTGAAGTCCACGTGGCCGGGCGTGTCGATGATGTTGACGCGGTGGTCGTTCCAGAATGCGGTCGTCGCGGCGGACGTGATGGTGATGCCGCGCTCCTGCTCCTGCTCCATGAAGTCCATCGTCGCGGCGCCGTCGTGGACTTCGCCGATCTTATGGGACTTACCCGTGTAATAGAGAATCCGCTCCGTCGTCGTCGTCTTGCCGGCGTCGATGTGCGCGGCAATGCCGATGTTGCGGTATTTCTCGAGGGGGGTGGTGCGGGGCATGATACGTGGACTCTTCGGTTACCAGCGATAGTGCGAGAACGCGCGGTTGGCTTCCGCCATCTTGTGCGTGTCTTCGCGCTTCTTCACGGCGGTGCCGCGGTTGTTAGCGGCATCGAGCAGTTCGGCCGACAGGCGTTGCTGCATCGTTTGTTCGTTGCGCGCACGGGCGGCGTTGATGATCCAGCGGATCGCGAGCGCCTGGCGGCGGTCCGGACGGACCTCGACGGGAACCTGGTACGTTGCACCGCCGACACGGCGCGAGCGCACTTCGATCGCCGGCGCGACATTGTCGAGCGCAGCGTGGAAAAGCTTCACCGGATCCGACTTCGAACGTTGCTCGATCGTCGAGAGCGCACCGTAGACGATCTGTTCGCCGGCGGACTTCTTACCGTCGTACATCAAGCAGTTCATGAATTTCGCGAGGACGAGATCGCCGTACTTTGCGTCCGGAATGATCTCGCGTTTTTGTGGGCGGCGACGACGTGACATCGATGGATCTCCTTACTTCGGCCGCTTGGCGCCGTAGAGCGAGCGCGCTTGTTTGCGGTCCTTCACGCCTTGCGTGTCGAGCACGCCGCGCAGGATGTGGTAGCGAACGCCCGGCAAGTCCTTCACACGGCCGCCGCGGATGAGCACCACCGAGTGCTCCTGCAGGTTATGGCCTTCGCCCGGGATGTAGCTGATCACTTCCTGCTGGTTCGTTAGACGAACGCGCGCGACCTTGCGAAGCGCCGAGTTCGGCTTCTTCGGTGTCGTCGTGTAGACGCGCGTGCACACGCCGCGCTTTTGCGGCGAAGATTGCAGCGCAGGCGCCTTCGTACGGCGGACTTTCGGGCGGCGCGGTTTGCGGATCAGCTGGTTGATCGTCGGCATTCGCTTGGCTTCGTTTCCTTCGGGACCACAAACGGAGATAAGCGCTCACAGGGCGGTCCGCGGGACCCCATGGCGCTTGGTTCAACGTGCAGAGGACCGTCCGGAAAGCCCGGAGGGACGTGCGTTCAAACCTGTCATTGGACTAAAAGCGGGAGCGTTTAGGGGCGACCCCTACGGCCTCGCCGTCAAATGATGGCGCGGGTTGTACGTGGGGGTTTCCACATAGTCAATGAACGGTGCGAAATTTTCTGTCGCAGGGGGCGGCTGCCACTCCTAGCTGCTTTTCCGCCAATCCGAGGGGGTCGGCGAGCCGGGACCCTCCGACAAGAAAGGGCCGAATTCTCATCCGGCCCTTATCGTCTTGCCCTCCGCCTTAGTTTGGTGCCGAGGTCGCCGGACCCGGCCCGCGAGGTATGCAAACCAGCTTCTTGAGCACCCGAAGCTCCTCATCCGCCGCCACATCCGCCGACGACCGCGCCAAGGCGCGCCGGCAAGCGGTTGCCAACCGCGCCTGCGCTTTGGCCCAAGCCTTTGCCTCTGCTTGAGCGGCCATCGCACCCGCCGCACGCGTCTCGCGTACTGCCGCGGCGATCGCCGGGCGTGCGGCATCGAGAGCGCGCTGGGCCTCGGCAATCGCGGGCCGCGCAGTCATCGCCGCCGCACGCGCCGCCTCGATTGCGGGCTTCACACTTGCCATCGCGAGCGCGACCTCGGTCGCTGCAGCTCTTCGGGCATCAGCGACGGCGGCGCGCGCCTCGCGAAAAGCGTGGCGAGCTTCGACTGCCGCCTCCACCCGGGCCTTCGCCACAGCGGCGCGCGCCCCCCGCGCCGCTTGCCAGGCATCGATTTGCGCTTGCTGCGCCTCGGTCTTGGCCTCCGCGATGTCTTCTGCATCGACGTCTTCCACCGCATCGATCGCGTCGATCTCATCCAACGCGCCCAACTCATCCAAAGCGTCGACGTCGGATTGCGCCAGCTCATTCGTGGGCGCAGCCAATACCTCGACCGGCCGCATCAACCAAACCGCACTGCCCACTCCGAGGGCGGCAACTGCAACAAACGAAAGCCCCAGATGACGACTCAAGCGGGACGGCGAAGCTCTAAGCATCAGAATACGCTCCTTCATGGGATGAAATGCGGATGAATGCCAGGCGCAGCCAACAGGCGCGTCGAATGCGGCGGCATGAGACTTCAACATCGCCTCGGCATAGGCGCGCCGGCCGCCGCCATGACGCTCGACAACCGTGGCATCGCACGCGAGCTCTTGGTCGATCCGAAGGGCTTGCACGGCGACATGCATCAGCGGATTGAACCAATGCACAGCGCGCACCGCGAGCGCCGCAGCATTGGCCAGTGGATCGCCCCGTTCGACATGCGCCCGCTCGTGCGCCAGGATCAGTGCCTGCTCCTCGCACGAAAAACGCGAGCCGAAGTCCTTTGGTAGAACGATGACAGGTCGAAGTGCGCCGACAACGGCGGGCCCATGCGTCGGCGCAGCCTCGAACACATTGCGCCCAAGAGCCGAAACCGGCTGAAGGGTCCCCGCCGCGGTCGCAAACCGACGCTGCCGGAAGGCAAGCAGGGCAACCATCGCAGCGAGACCGAGCAGCCAGCCCGCCACCAAAAATTCGGCAGGCCAAACGAAACCCGCAACGCCGTCAGCGCCAACTTCCTCGATTGCCCCCGCCGGCAGCCTCACCAAAACCTGCCGTGCGGGCGCGAGCCATGCCAGACAGCCAAGCGGCGGGATCAACCAAAGCAGATAGGCAACACGCGCACCTGCAAGACGGCGTACCGGTACGCGCAACGCCAACACGATGAGAATGCCGACGCTCAACGTCGTGCTGTTCCACATAAGCAACGACAAGAGCTCACTTGCCATCGCCGAGCCTCCTGATGAGCCGCTTAAGCTCGGCGATATCGTCCTTGGAAAGCTGCTTCGTCTCCGCAAAATGTGAGACCAAAGGCGCCAGCCGGCCGTCGAACAACCGGTCCAACAAACTGCGGCTTTCGCCCCCGACATAGGCGCTGCGCTCGACCAGCGGCGCATAGAGGTATCGACGGCCGTCACGCTGCGCCGAGACCGCCTTCTTGGTCAGAAGCCTATTCAAAAGCGTCTTAACGGTCTTGTCGGACCATTCCTGTTCGCGGCCTAGCGCAGCAACGATTTCCTCGGCGCTGAGCGGGCTCTTCCGCCAAAGCACCTCCATCACAACGCTCTCGGCACTGGAAATGCGCATCGATTACATCCGTAATTGTCACAACGATTACGCTCGTAATCACTCAGAGTCAACCCCTCTCAGCTCATCCCTTCGACCGGTCAGCTTGACCGTCGCGTGAGTCGGCAGCACCACACCCAAAAACGAAGGGCCGGGTGAAAACCCGGCCCTGCTGTCTCTTTCGATGTGGCCTGTCCTACTCCGCGGCGTCGGCGGGCGGGGTCGGCGGGTTCGCCGGCGCCGGCAGTGCTTTCTCGCGTGCGTCGAGGATCGCCTTGTCGCGCTCGGCGGCGAGGTGCTTCAGCTTCGTCATCATGCCGCCGGTGCCCGCCGGGATGAGGCGGCCGACGATAACGTTTTCTTTGAGGCCCTCGAGCGTGTCGACCTTTCCGGACACCGCCGCCTCCGTGAGGACGCGGGTGGTTTCCTGGAACGAGGCGGCCGAGATGAACGAGCGGGTCTGCAACGACGCCTTCGTGATGCCGAGGAGCACGGGCTTGCCGACGGCTTGCTTGATGCCTTCGGCTTTGGCCTTCGCGTTGATTTCCTCGTACTCGATGAAGTCGAGCTGTTCGCCCTGGACCAGCGTCGTGTCGCCGCCGTCTTCGATCTCCACCTTCTGGAGCATCTGACGGACGATGACTTCGATGTGCTTGTCGTTAATCTTCACGCCCTGAAGCCTGTAGACTTCCTGGATTTCCTGGACCAGGTAGGCCGCCAACGCCTCGACGCCCCGGATGCGCAGGATGTCGTGCGGTGCCGGATTGCCGTCGAGGATGTAGTCGCCCTTCTCGACGAAATCGCCTTCTTGCACCGCGATGTGCTTGCCCTTCGGGATCAAATACTCCAGCGGCTCATGCTTGTCGTTCTTCGGCTTCAGGATCACGCGACGCTTGTTCTTGTAGTCCTTGCCGAACTCGATCCAGCCGTCGGCTTCCGCGATGATCGCGTGGTCCTTCGGTTTGCGGGCTTCGAAGAGTTCGGCAACACGCGGCAGACCGCCGGTGATGTCGCGGGTCTTCGCACCTTCGGTCGAAATACGAGCGAGGGTGTCGCCCTCGCGAACCTCCGCTCCGTCCTCGACCGACAGAATCGCATCCACGGGCAGCAGATAGCGCGCTTCGGCCTTGTTCGAGAGCTTGATGACCTCGCCCTTCTTGTCGCGGATCGAAATCGCGGGACGCAAGTCCGTACCGCGCGCGTTCGACCGCCAGTCGAGGATCTTCTTCGACGAGATGCCGGTCGATTCGTCCGTCACCTCTTGCAGCGAGATGCCTTCGACGAGGCCTTCGTACTTCACGTGGCCCGCCTTCTCGGTGAGGATCGGGATTGTGTACGGGTCCCACTCCACGAGGCGCTGGCCGCGCTTCACGCTGTCGCCTTCGTCGAACTTCAAGTGCGCACCGAACTGCACCTTGTAGCTCGCGCGTTCTTGGCCGTTGTCATCGACAATGACGACCTGGCTGTTGCGGCCCATGACGCGGAACATGCCGGTCGAGTCTTTGACCAAGTTCTTGTTGACGATCTTGATCTTGCCGTCGTGGCTCGCGTCCGTGAACGACTGCTCGGCAACCTGTGCCGCGCCGCCGATGTGGAATGTACGCATGGTGAGCTGCGTGCCGGGCTCGCCGATCGACTGCGCGGCAATGACACCGACAGCTTCACCCTGGTTCACCGGCGTACCCCGCGCAAGGTCGCGGCCGTAGCACTTGGCGCAAACGCCGACCTTGAGATCGCAGGTCAGGACCGAGCGGATCTTCACCTTCGAGACAGCCGCGTTTTCGATGACGTCGACTTTGTCTTCGGTGATTTCCTCGTTCCGCTTGACCAGGATCTTGTTCGACGCCGGATCGCGAATGTCCTCTGCGGCCGTGCGGCCGAGCGTGCGCTCACCAAGCGTTGCCACCACGTTACCGCCGTCGAGAACGGCGCCGACCGTGATGCCGAGCTTCGTGCCGCAATCCTCGGCGACAATGATGCAGTCCTGCGCGACGTCAACGAGGCGGCGGGTCAAGTACCCCGAGTTCGCCGTCTTGAGCGCCGTGTCGGCCAAGCCCTTACGCGCACCGTGCGTCGAGTTGAAGTACTCGAGAACGGTCAAGCCTTCCTTAAAGTTCGAGATGATCGGCGTCTCGATGATTTCGCCCGAGGGCTTCGTCATGAGGCCGCGCATACCCGCAAGCTGCTTCATCTGGGTCGGCGAACCGCGCGCGCCCGAGTGGGACATCATGTAGATCGAGTTGATCTCCTTGACCCGCTTCGTCGTCTCGTCGCGCTTCACGGACGAGATTTCGCGCATCATTTCTTCGGCGACGCGGTCGGTACACTTCGACCAGGCGTCGACGACCTTGTTGTACTTTTCGCCTTCGGTGATGAAGCCGTCCTGGTACTGCTTCTCGTAGTCTTTGATCTGTTTGCGCGTCTCTTCGACCAGGCGCTCTTTCGTGTGGGGCACGACCATGTCGTCCTTACCGAACGAGATGCCAGCCTTGTAGGCTTCCTTAAAGCCCAACGCCATGATCGCGTCGGCGAACAGAACGGTCTCCTTCTGGCCGCAGTGACGATAGACGATGTCGATTAGCGCCGAGATTTCCGGCTTACGCAGGACACGGTTCACCATCGCAAACGGAACGTTCGGATGGCGCGGCAGATGCTCGGCGATCATCAGGCGGCCGGGCGTCGTGTTGACACGCACGATCGTCGGCTTGCCTTGTGCGTCGACCGTCTTGTAGCGCACGTTGATCTTCGAGTGCAGCGTGAGCACGCCCTGGCTTAGCGCATGCTCCACTTCGCCCATGTCGACGAAGCTCTTGCCCTCGCCCGGTTCGCCATCGCGATCCAGCGAGCAGTAGTAGATGCCAAGAACGATGTCCTGGCTCGGCACGATGATCGGCTTGCCGTTCGCGGGGCTCAAGATGTTGTTCGTCGACATCATCAGCACGCGCGCTTCCAGCTGCGCTTCGAGCGACAGCGGAACGTGCACAGCCATCTGATCGCCGTCGAAGTCGGCGTTGAACGCGGTGCAGACCAGCGGGTGCAGCTGGATCGCCTTGCCTTCGATCAACACCGGCTCGAACGCCTGAATGCCCAGACGGTGGAGCGTCGGCGCGCGGTTCAGAAGAACCGGATGCTCGCGAATGACTTCGGCCAGGATGTCCCAGACTTCGGGACGTTCCTTTTCGACCATCTTCTTCGACTGCTTGACCGTCGCCGACAGGCCCTTCGCCTCAAGCCGGTTGTAGATGAACGGCTTGAACAGCTCGAGCGCCATCTTCTTCGGCAAGCCGCACTGGTGCAGCTTGAGCTCGGGACCGACAACGATCACCGAGCGGCCGGAGTAGTCGACGCGCTTGCCGAGCAGGTTCTGGCGGAAGCGGCCTTGCTTGCCCTTGAGCATGTCGGCGAGCGACTTCAGCGGACGCTTGTTGGCGCCCGTGATGACGCGGCCGCGACGGCCGTTGTCGAACAACGCGTCGACCGATTCCTGCAACATACGCTTTTCGTTGCGGATGATAATGTCCGGCGCGCGGAGCTCGATCAGGCGCTTCAAGCGGTTGTTGCGGTTGATCACGCGGCGGTAGAGATCGTTCAAATCCGACGTCGCGAAACGGCCGCCGTCGAGCGGAACCAGCGGACGCAACTCCGGCGGAATGACCGGCACGACCTGCAGGATCATCCATTCCGGACGGTTGCCGGACTCGAGGAACGACTCAACGAGCTTCAGGCGCTTGACGAGCTTCTTCGGCTTCAGCTCCGACGTCGTCGTCGCGATTTCCTCGCGCAGGTCGATCTTCAGCTGCTTCAGGTCGAGGCGGGTCAAGAGTTCGCGGATAGCTTCGGCGCCGATCATGGCGGTGAAGCTGTCGTCGCCGTATTCTTCCTGCGCCTTCAGATATTCCTCTTCCGACAGCAGCGTACGCTCCTTGAGCGGCGTCAGGCCGGGCTCAATGACGATATAGCCTTCGAAGTAGAGGATGCGCTCGAGATCCTTCAGCGTCATGTCGAGCAGCATGCCGATGCGCGACGGCAAGCTCTTCATGAACCAGATATGCGCGACGGGCGAGGCGAGCTCGATATGGCCCATGCGCTCGCGCCGGACCTTCGAGAGCGTCACTTCCACGCCGCACTTTTCGCAGACGATGCCGCGATACTTCATACGCTTGTACTTACCGCACAAGCACTCGTAGTCCTTGATCGGACCGAAGATGCGCGCGCAGAACAGACCGTCGCGTTCCGGCTTGAACGTACGATAGTTGATCGTTTCCGGCTTTTTGATTTCGCCGTACGACCAGGATTGGATCTTCTCCGGGCTCGCCAGCGCGATCCGGATGCGATCGAACGTCGGTACGGCCGCAACCGGACCGAAGACGTTTTGGACTTCCTGATTCATGGAGTGGGTGTCTCCTTAATTCTTCAATACTGTTACTCGGCAGCCGACGGCGTCTCGGTCTCGGTGACCAAGTCGACGTTGAGGCCAAGCGAGCGCATTTCCTTGACGAGAACGTTGAAGCTTTCCGGGATACCGGCTTCGAAATTCTCGTCGCCGCGGACGATCGCTTCGTAGACCTTGGTACGGCCCGCGACGTCGTCCGACTTGACGGTGAGAATTTCCTGCAGCGTGTACGCTGCGCCGTAAGCTTCGAGCGCCCAGACCTCCATTTCGCCGAAACGCTGGCCGCCGAATTGGGCTTTACCGCCCAACGGCTGCTGCGTGACGAGGCTGTAGGGTCCGATCGAACGCGCGTGGATCTTATCGTCGACCAAGTGGTGCAGCTTCAACATATAGATGTAGCCGACTGTGACTTGGCGCTTGAACGGCTCGCCGGTGCGCCCGTCGTAGAGCGTCACCTGACCCGAGCCCGATAGGCCCGCAAGTTCCAACATCTTGTTGATGTCCGCTTCATGCGCGCCGTCGAACACGGGGCTCGCGATGTGAATGCCGTGGCCCATGCTGTCGGCCATGTCGACCATCTGCTCGTCGTTCATCTCGCCGAGATGACCGTCTTGACCGAACACGGTCTTCAAGTGCCGGCGCAGCGGTTCCGCTTTGCCGTCACGGCGGTACTTGGCGACCATGTCGCCAATCTGGCGCCCGATGCCGTTACACGCCCAACCGAGGTGGGTTTCCAAGATCTGACCGACGTTCATGCGGCTCGGCACGCCCAGCGGGTTCAGAACGATGTCGACGTTCGTGCCGTCTTCGAGGTGCGGCATGTCTTCGATCGGAACGATCTTGGAGATGACGCCCTTATTGCCGTGACGGCCGGCCATCTTGTCGCCCGGCTGAAGCTTGCGCTTCACGGCGACGAAGACCTTCACCATCTTCATCACGCCCGGCGGCAGTTCGTCGCCGCGGCGCAGCTTGTCGACCTTGTCCGCAAAACGGGCCTCAAGGCGGTTCTTCGCGTCGTCGTATTGCTTGCGTAGCGCTTCGACTTCGCCTTGCGCCTTTTCATTGCGCAAGCCGAGTTGCCACCATTGCGCCTTGGTCAGCGTCTCAAGCATCGCGGGCGTGACTTTGGAGTCCGGCGCGATGCCCTTCGGCCCATGGGCCACTTGCTTGTGCAGCAAGAGCTCTTCGAGGCGCGAATAGATGTTGCGCTCAAGAATCGCGAGCTCGTCGTCGCGGTCCTTGGCGAAACGCTCGATCTCCTCGCGTTCGATCGCGAGGGCGCGCTGGTCTTTCTCGATGCCGTGCCGGTTGAACACGCGCACTTCCACGATCGTACCCGACGCACCCGGCGGCAGGCGCAGGCTGGTGTCGCGGACGTCGGAGGCCTTCTCGCCGAAGATGGCGCGGAGTAGCTTTTCTTCCGGCGTCATCGGGCTTTCGCCCTTCGGCGTGATCTTGCCGACAAGGATGTCGCCCGGGTTCACTTCCGCGCCGATGTAGACGATGCCCGCTTCGTCGAGGTTCTTCAGCGCCTCTTCACCGACGTTCGGGATATCGCGCGTAATTTCCTCAGGACCGAGCTTCGTATCGCGAGCGCTGGTTTCGAATTCCTCGATATGGATCGAGGTGAAAACGTCGTCGCGCACAATGCGCTCGGAGATCAGGATCGAGTCTTCGAAGTTGTAGCCGTTCCACGGCATGAACGCGA
>CAZYGK010000103.1:0-11300 GCA_964647355.1 uncultured Flavobacteriaceae bacterium
CGCGGCGCGCAGGGTTGGCGGCTTGCGCCGGGGCAGGGCGAACGGGCGCCTCAACGGTGGCAGACATACGGAAACTTCCATGGAAACCAAGGCCTTGCCGGGGACCGTACCAAGCACGGCCCGCCCACGGCAAGGCGGCTTGCGTTCTCAGGCCCGCCTGTGCAGAACAGGCACGAACGAGGAACGGAAACCATGGCGGGCAGCGAGTTCGACCGACACGCCGCGAACTACTCCAGCGCGATCGAAGAGACGATCGGCGTCTTCGGCCAGGGCCACGACTTCTATGTGCGTCACAAAGCGATCCTGCTGAAGGACGTCTTCGCCAAATTGCCGGCCCGCCCCAAGGTGCTCGACGTCGGCTGCGGCATCGGTCTAGTGCACCCGCTGCTCGAACCGATGGTGTCGGAGCTTCACGGCGTCGACGTCTCGACGGCCTCGATCGAGACCGCAAAGACGAACAACACGAGCGTCAGCTACCAAGCCTACGACGGACACAAGCTGCCGTACCCCGACGCGTCGTTCGATGCGGCCTTCGCGATCTGTGTCATGCACCATGTGCCCGTCGAAGAATGGTCCGCGTTCGGCGCCGAGATGGCGCGCGTGGTCAAGCCGGGCGGCCAGATCGTCGTGATCGAGCACAATCCCGCCAACCCGGCGACGCAATGGGTCGTGCATCGCTCGCCGCTCGACGAAAACGCCGTGCTCGTGCGTCCGGGCAAGTTGCGCACCATCCTCGCGGCGTCGGGCGTCAAGGACATCGCGACGCAATACGTTCTCTTCACGCCGTTCGAAGGCACGATCTTCCGCAAGCTAGACGGCCTGCTCGGCGCCATTCCGCTGGGCGCGCAGTACATGATGTCCGGAACCCGCGGTGGCTGAGCGGCGCAAGCCCGTATCCATCGTCGGCGGCGGCCGCTGGGCGGCCACCATCGCCTCGATCGTCTGCCGGGAGTTGCCGCACACCCACGCCGTGACGATGCACTCGCCCCACAATGCTGCCGGACTGGCCGAGTGGCTAGCGCAGCATCCCGGCGCGTCGGTCCAAGACCGGCTCCCCGACTATGCGAGTGCGAAGCCCCACGCCGTCATCGTCGCGAATGCGGCCGCAAGTCACGCGGCAGCGGCAGCAGAGGCCTTGTCGGCGGGCGTGCCGACGCTGGTCGAAAAGCCGATCGCAGCCTCGACGGGCGATGCGCAGCGCTTGCTGGCGCTCGCGGCGGGCAACGCGACCGTTCTGGCCGCGAGCAACGTCTTTCTGTTCGCGCGCCACCTGGAAATGTTCGCCGATCGCGCAAAGCCTGCCGATGGCCTGAAGCGGCTGCGCTTCGTGTGGACCGACCCGGCCGCAGAGGTCCGCTGGGGCATGCGCAAGCGCTATGACCCCGCGCTCAGCGTCACCGACGACATCCTACCGCACATCGTCCCGATCCTGACGCACCGTTTGGGGCTGCCCGCGCCGCGTCTCGACCGCGTGACAGTGGCGCGCGGCGGTGCGGAAGTGACGCTCGCCGTGCAGCTGGGCGAGGCCGCGGGTGAAATCGTCATCGCCCGCGAAAGCGATCGGCGGAGGCGTCTGATCGAGGTCGAACGTGCGGCCGGTGTAGCATCGGTGAACTTCGCCGAAGAGCCGGGCACGCTCGAGATTGGCGGCACCAAGGTGAGTGTCGACCCGGCCGGTCCCGGCAAGCCAAGTCCGCTGACCGCAATGGTCTTGTCGTTCCTGCAGGTCGCCGGTGGGGCGCCGCTCGACGCGCGCCTCTCCGCATCGCACGCCGTCGACGCGCTTCGCATGGCCGACGACGTGCGCCCGTTCTATCGCGCGGAACAAAGGCGTTGGCTGCACAATGCAACGGCTGAAGACCCCGGCCGCGAATACGCCGCGCGCGAGTTGGAAGCGCGAGGGCTATAGCCCGCGATAGGCTTCGATCTGCTTGCGCACGAGCGAGAGCGCATCCGCGCCGCCCGCGAAATCGCGATACCAATCGGCGGTCCACGCAATCGCTGCCTCGCATGTCAGCCGGGGCTTCCACGAAAGCCTCGCACGCGCGGCGTCCGAATTGAGCATCAAGAGCTTCTTCTCCGGCGGGTGCGAGCCCGGCGCTTGGCGCCACGGCTTTGCCGTTCCGAACCGCGCATTGAACGCGTCCGCGACGGCCGCAACCGGCCAATCGCCGCCGATCTCCGGCCCGATGTTCAAGCAATTGGGCTCGGCCGCGCGCTTGCCGTGAAAGTGCTCCACATAAGCGAAATAGCCCGAAAGGCAGTCGAGCACGTGCTGCCACGGCCGGCGCGAATTCGGATAACGAAGCTCGACCTGCGTCCCCGCCCGCGCCGCGCGAAAAAGGTCGGGCACCAGCCGCTCGGAAGCGAAGTCGCCGCCGCCGACGACGTTGCCGCCGCGCGCCGTCGCGACCGGTACGCCGCGCGGATCGAAGTAGCTCTCCGCAAACGACCGCACGACCAACTCGCACGCCGCCTTCGACGCGCTGTAGGGATCGCTGCCGCCCAGATGCGCATCCTCCGTAAACGGCTGCGCGTCTTCCTTGTTGCGGTAGACCTTGTCGCTCGTGATCACCAACACCGCTTCGACGCCCTCGCAGCCCCGCAAGGCGTTCAGCACATTCGCCGTTCCCATGACGTTGGTGCCGAACGTCTCGAGCGGATCGCCGAACGATTGGCGCACCTGCGCCTGTGCGGCCATGTGCAACACGATTTGCGGCCGGGCCTTGGCACACGCGGCTTCGACCGCTGCTGCGTCGCGGATATCCGTCAAGCTCTCGGCTACGGGCAGCTTCGCGCCGATCTCGCGCCACAGATTTTCCTGGCCTTCGGGTGCGAGCGAAAGCCCGAACACGCTCGCGCCCTGATCGGCGAGCATCACGCTCGCCCATGCACCCTTGAAGCCGGTGTGACCGGTCAGGAGGACGCGCTTGCCTCGCCAGAACGAGGCGTTCACGAGAAGCCCTTGCGCCAGGGCGCCTTGCCCGAGGCCCAAGCCTCCTCCAGCATCTCGCGCTCGCGGATCGTGTCCATCGGCTGCCAGAATCCGGAATGCCGGTAGGCGGTGAGCTGTCCGTCGGCAGCAAGCTTCTGCAGCGGATCGCGCTCCCAAATCGTCGCGTCCTCGGCAATGTAGTCGATCACAGACGGCGACAGCACGAAGAAACCGCCGTTGATGACTTGCCCGTCGTTCTGCGGCTTTTCCGCGAACTCCGTGACGAGGTTGCCCTCGATGCGCAACGCGCCGAAGCGGCCGGGCGGCGCGACGGCCGTCACGGTCGCACGCTTGCCGCTCGCTTCGTGATGGCGCGTCAACGCGGCGATGTCGACGTCCGCCAAGCCGTCGCCGTAGGTCAGGTGGAAGTACTTGTCGTTCTCGACCCACTTCTTGATGCGCTTGATCCGCCCGCCGGTCTGCGTCGCTTCGCCGGTTTCGACCAGCGTGATGCGCCAGGGATCGGCTTGCGAGTGCGCGTACGTGACCGCGCCGCGCTTCAGATCGACTTCCGCGACGTCTGCGGAGTGCAGCAGATAGTTCGCGAAGTACTCCTTGATCATGTAGCCCTTGTAGCCGAGGCAGATGACGAAGTCGGTCACGCCGTAGGCCGCGTAGATCTTCATGATGTGCCACAGGATCGGCCGGCCGCCGATCTCGATCATCGGTTTCGGCCTAAGAACGCTCTCTTCGGCGATCCGCGTGCCGCGTCCGCCTGCAAGGATGACGGCTTTGGTCATGCTCCCTCCGTCCCGCCGATATTGATGGCCTCTTCGATCACGGCCAGCGGCCTGCGCCGCATGATGTCGTAAATACGCGCGAGATATTCCCCGATAATGCCGAGAAAGATCGCGTTCATGCTGATCCCAAAAAGAATGAGGATCGTGGTGGTGGCAAAGCCGCTGGGCCATACGCCGCCGCCGGCCATCGCAGCGACGAAATAGCCCACGCTCAACGCCGCCGTGATCAGTGCGATTGCGACGCCCACATACGAAGCCAACCGCAGCGGGAGAACGGAGTGCGCGATGATGCCGTTAAGCGCAAAGCCGACCAGCCTTCGCACCGGAAACTTGCTTGACCCGTGCTGGCGCTCCGCGCGGTCGTAGGGAATGCCGGTTTGGTTCGCAGCCAGCGAGGAGGTGAGGCCCCGCACATAGGGGCTGAGATCGTCGACAGCGCGTAGCTTGTCGAGCACCGGCCGCGACACCAAGCGGAAGTCGCCCGCGTTCGGCGTCACCTGATCGTCGGAGATCTTGTTCAAGAGATTGTAGAAGGTGCGCCGTCCGAGCGTCAGAAGTTTGCTCTCCTGCCGTTGCCGCCTGAGACCGACGACGACGTCGTGCCCCTTCTCCCAAAGCTCGATGAAGCGCGGGATCAGACTCGGCGGATCCTGCAGATCGCAGTCGACCTGCACGGCGGCATCGCCGCGCGCGTGCCGGTAGGCCACGAGCAGCGAGCGCTGAAAGCCGTAATTGCGGTTGAAACGAAGAACCCGGATGCGCCGGTCCGACGCGGCCAGCGTCTTGAGGACCGAAAACGTTTTGTCTTCGCTGTGATTGTCCGTGAAGACGAATTCGATATCGTACTGAGGCAGCTTCTCGAATTCGGCGCACAGCGCCTTGTAGGCGCGCTCGACGTTGTCTTCCTCGTTGTAGACCGGCAGCACGAGCGAGATGAGCTTGCGCTTGTTTGACGTCGCGGTCGGTGTTTGCGCGCTCAACCGCTTGGCCTCAGATATTGAGCACTTCGACTGTGGGAAGCGGCGTTACGAACTTCGATTTCAGGCCGCGCGCGCGCAACTGCTTGGCGATCGGCTCCGCGTAGTGCCAGGCGAGCAGGACCACGTATTCCGGGTTCTCGTCGATCAGACGCTGGTTGTTGACGACCGGAATGTGCTTGCCCGGCAGATACATCCCAAGCTTGAGCGACGTCGGCTGCTCCGCGAGGTACGGCATCAAGTCCCGCGTCATGCCGTAATAGTTGAGCAGCGTCGAGCAGCGGCCGGGGCACGAATTGCCGACGAACTGGGCGCCCTGCGCGCGCGCGCGATAGGCCATCTCCATCAGCTTGTCGCGGTTCTCGGCGACGCGGCTGCGAAACGCGACATAGGTTTCCGACTTGAACAGGCCGCGGTCGATTTCCAGCTGCAGCAGATCGGGAACCGCCTTGGCGATCGGGCGCGTACCCTTCCGGCAGACATAGGCGCGGATATTGCCGCCGTAACGGTCGGCGCGCTGTACGTCGAACACCTCAAGCCCGTAATACGCAAACAGCGTGACGAGCGAGCGCAGGCTGTAGGTGCGGATATGCTCGTGATAGATCGTATCGAACTGCGTCTTCTCGACGACGTCGAGCAGATAGTGGCTCTCCGTGATGAAGACGCCGTCGCGATCCAACAACCGGCAAATGCCGCGCATCACTTCGCCGAGCGGCGCCATGTGGGCAAACACGTTCGTCGTCGTGATCACCTTCGCGTGGCCGTAGTCGGTCACGATCTGGCCGGCCAGCGCCTCGGTAAAGAAGCTCTGGATTGTCTCGATCTTGTTCTCGCGTTCGGCGATCTTGGCGATGTTCGTCGGCTCGACGCCCAGCGCCTTCATCCCCTCGGCCTTGAAGCCGGTCAGCAGCGTCCCGTCGTTCGAGCCGATGTCGACGCACAGCGATCCTGCGGGAATGCCAAGCTTACCCACGACCCCCGATGCAAACGCCGCCTGATAGTCCCGCAACTCCTTGGTGATGCCGCTGCGATACGGATACTCCGGGTGATAGACCGTCGACCCGTCGACCACATAGTCGAGTTGCGTCAGCCCCGACGTCGGCGACATGAAGAGCCGAAGCGGATAGTACGTCTCCGGCTTGCTCAACATGTCCTTCGTCAGCAGAGAGTCGCAAAGCGGCTGACAGTCCAAATCCATGACCAATTCGAGGTCGGTCGCGCCGCTGATCTGACACCGCGACAAGGCGCCGGGTGGAACGTCGTGGTCGGGCATAGTCGGCGGCAAAGGACGAACTCCGTATCGGTAAGCCGCGAACAACTACAGGACTTGGCTTTCGCGGCGCAAGGTGGTCTTTTCCGGTCGCGGGAGCATTCACCATTACGGACGGCAAGTGATCGAACCAAATGCGCGCACGGCTTGAAGAGCATATGCTTTGGGCGGCGATTGTCCCGGTCGGGATGATGCTGGCCGGTATCTTCCTGCGTCCCTATTGGCGCGACGAATTCTGGAGCCTGTTCTTAACCGATCCCGCGCGGTCGTTCTCGCTGGCAGCGATGCATTTCGATACCAGCCATCCGCCGTTCTACAACACGATACTGCGCGGCTGGCGCACGCTTGAAGCCAGTGATCTTTGGGCGCGCCTTTTATCGTTGCCGCTGCTTGCCGCAGGTGCGGCAGGCGTCGTTGCGCTATGGCGCGGCCGGCCCGAGTTGAAGCTCTTCCTGCTGATTTGCGCAGGCTCGTACTGGGTCATCTACTTCGCCGCGCAGACAAGGCCCTACGTGCTCATGTTCGTGCTGTGCACGCTGTCGGTCTTCGTGGCCGCGCGCGCATTGGAGCGGAACGCAAACACACTGCTGTGGGCGCTCGTTTGGTTCGCGCTCTGCATCTTCCTCGACCTCTCGCACTATTTCGCGGCGCTCTGGGGCGCGTGCCTAGGGCTTGCCGTCGGATTGACGCTGCTCAGGCGCGGCGACGTGGCAGGCTTCTTCGCCTGGGGCGTTGCCTCGACGCTGGCGCTTGCTCCCGTCGCCTATTGGCTGCTCAAAAGCTACGACATGGATGCGCTCGCCCGTGTGAGCGCGCCCGACACATCCGACGGAGCGGGCGTCTGGGCCGGGCTCCAGCAATTGCTGCGCGGCCTCGTCGTGAAAACCGCAGGTTCGAACATCGCGATCGCGGCTGCCGCGATCGTCGGTGCCGCCGCGTTCTGGCGCAAGCGCGAACCGATCGACTACGCGCTCGCCTTCGCGGTCCTGCTTTTGATCCTCATGACATTCATCGTCCAAGCCACATGGACGCCGATCATCAAAGAGCGAGCCTTCATCGTCATCATCCCCGCGATCCTCTTCCTCGCAACCCGCGCGATACTCTCGCTGAACGAGGGCGGGCTTTGGAGCACCAGGTTCGTCAAAGCCGCGCCGGTGATAGCGGTGCTGTCGCCCTTCGCGTTCATCCCGGAATACTTCAAAGACGTCGAGCGTCTCGACGAAGCCAAGGCGTTCGTCCGCTCGGCTGGCGGTGACTGCAGCGATGCCCCGATCGTCGCCTACTACCGGGGCGGCCCGCGCGAGCATGAGATGCAGACCTGGATCGCGGCCCGCTTCCTGAAAGACGTCGTCGCGGCAGGCAAGCCCCCGCCGAAGCTCGTCAACGCGGAAGAGGAGGGTGCCGCGTCCGTCGGCGCGCTCGCGTCCTGCAAGATCAAAGCGATCGCGCTCATGCTGCCGCGCAAGGAAAGGATCTGGCAGCAGCGCGCACGCGAGGCGCTTCGGCGTGCCGGCGTGCCGCTCGATCGCCTGTCGGAGCATCGCTTTGGTGGCTCGCGCCAGCTGATCTTCGTCGAGGGCGCGAAGTAGCGCGCATGGCAAGTTCGATCGAACGCTTCATACGCTTCGGTGTCGTCGGCGCCGGAAACACCCTGCTTTACACTGCACTCGCGGCCGGCTTCGTGAACTTCGTGGCGCCATGGCCTGCGCTGGCGAATGCGGTCGCCTACGTGATCTGCACGGCACTTTCGTTCGCGCTTAACACGCTCTGGAGTTTCTCGGCGCCGCTAACTGCCCGCGCTTTGCTTCGCTTCTGCGCGGTGTCGGCGCTGGGGTTCGTCATGACGGTGGCCATCGCCCAAACGGTTGATCTGCTGGGCGGGCACTATTTGGTCGGCATCGCGTGCGTCGTATTGGTGGTGACGCCGTGCACGTTCTTGGCGCATCGCTCTTGGACTTATCGTTAGCGGCAACCTGCGGCTTGCTTCCGCGCTGAGCGTCGTGCCAGAAGTTCCGCCACTCGCCGCGACGATCGAGGAACATCAAGGTGCGCATTCGCTTCCTGCAAGACATCCGCTACGCGTTCATGGAGCGCGAGGGCAAGCGCCGCCGCAAGGAGCGTGAGGCCGAGGGAAAGACGCAAGCGATATTTCCCTCAGAACAAGCCCCTGCCTGGAACGTCCTCGATCACAAAGACAAGTTCGCGACGCTGAAGACGCGCTGGGAACTCACCAAGCTGGTACGGCCGAACGGCATCGCCGCCGAACTTGGCGTCGCGAACGGCGTGTTCTCGGATCTGATCCTGAAGAAGTCGAACCTCGACTACCTCTATTCGATCGACATGTACGGCGACCGCAAGCACACGGTCGATCAATACAAGGTGGCGCTCGCCCAGCTCGTCGCCCACCGCAAGCGCAACTGCATCCTGAAGATGAAGTTCGACGAAGCGCTCTCGCTCTTCCCCGACAAGTACTTCGACTTCATCTACATCGACGGCTTTGCCGCCAAGGGACAGGACGGCGGCTCGGCGCTGCACGATTGGTACCCGAAGATCAAAGACGGCGGCGTCTTTGCCGGCCACGACTACGCGGACAAGTGGCCCATGACCGTCAAAGCGGTCGACGACTTCGCCGCTGAGCGCAAGCTGAAGATCCACACCGTCGGCGGCACGGACGATCCGGAAGACGAACAGAACCGCTACGCGTCCTGGTTCTTGGTGCGCGAATAGAGCCTATCGCGGAGCAGCCGCATCGAACGGTGCGATCGCCGCACCAAGTTCGCGCCGGATCAGCGCAACCCCGTTCACACCCAGATGGTTGTCGTCGGAGTAGAGCGGCATCGTGCCCTCCATCGTCCGGCAAACCTGCGCATCGCACAAACTCTTGTGCGGATAGACGACGCGCACGCCGGGGCGCTGTTCCAGGCGCTTCAGCAGGGCAAGCACGTCCGACTGGCGCGCTTCGAAGTCGGCAAATGTCGAACGCACATCCGCTGTCGCGCCGTGCATCATCGCGCGCATGATCGTGTCGGGCGGGTTCAGCTTCAGGTCGGGCACAGGTCCGACGATCGTCACGGTGCGGCTGGAAGCGATGATGGACTCGACCGTCGCCGTCAGCGCTGCCTCGAAGGCGGCCAAGTTCTTCGCCGCGTCGCCCTGATCGAATGGGGTCTTATACCAGCGGCCGTTGCGATAGCCGCCGCCTTGCGCGTAGTTGGCCCAGCGCGCGACGAGCACGACGTTCTTGTAGCCCGTGCCCTTCAGCAAGGTCTCAGCCAGGCTTGCCGTCTTCGCGCAAGTTCGTGTGTCGAACGGGCTGTCCGGCCGCGTCAAGAACGGTGGGCACCCGCCGCGGAACACGATCAAGCCCTTCGACCCTTGCTCTCCCGCGAGTTCCGCGACGGTCGATGCCACCACGCGCGCGTGACTGTCGCCCCACAGCAAGAACGCAGGCTCGCGCGCGGCATTGTTGCCGATCTCGCAATCCGACGTGCTCGCAAGCCACGCTTCGTTCTCCGGGCACGGTGTGAAGCCGCGGTTCTTGCGCACCGCCTCATCGAAGGCTGCGATTTCGGGGCCAAGCCGCTGCGGAAGTCCGCGCGCGCCGATGACGAGTTGCGTAACCCCGTAGGCAAGCGCAAGCGCAACGGCCCCGCCGATGAAGATGCGCCGGCGCGTGAGGAAGGGCGTCCGTTGCCGCGCCGGTTGTTCGACGAACCAATAGGTCAGAACGGACAGCAGATAGGCCGCAACGATCAGCCCCACGCGGTCGAAGACGCTGAGTTCGCCCCACTGATAGGCGGCAAACACGAAGATCGGCCAGTGCCAGAGATAGAGCGAGTAAGAGATCTTGCCGGTGAACACCATCGGCGCCGTCGCGAGGATGCGCGAAACGAACGTCGTGTGCCCGGCACCGCTTGCGATGATAAGCGCTGCGCCAAGGCAGGGGGCGAGCGCGGCATACCCCGGAAACGGCGTCGCCTCGGAGAAGAACAACACCGAATAGGCAATCAGAGCGAGGCCGGTAAGGCCTGTGATCTCGGCGGCCGTTTGGCTGGGCAGACGCGGCGCAAGCCCCATCGCCAACATCATGCCTATGATCAGCTCGAATGCGCGCGAATGCGGCAGGTAGAACGCGCCGCTGCCGTCCTCGTTCATGGCGCCGGCGACCGAGAAGCCAAGCGATACGGCGAACGCGAGCCCAACCAGAGCCACTTGCCATTGCCGCGCCAAGCGCGCGATCCCCCACAGGAACAACGGCGCGACGAGGTAGAACTGTTCCTCGACGGCGAGAGACCACGTATGCAGCAGTGGCTGCGTCTCGGCATCGGGCGCGAAATACCCTGCCTGTCCGTGGAAGAAGAAGTTGGCGTAGAACAGCGCCGCAGCCTTCGCCGATTTCGCGAGCAACAGATAGTCCTGCGGCGGATAGACGAGCGCTCCCGCCAGCATCACCGCCAAGAGCACCACCATCAGCGCCGGCAAGATGCGCCGGATGCGCCGCTCGTAGAAGCCGGCGAGCGAGAACCGCCCATGCCCGATTTCGCCAAGTAGGATCGATGAAATCAGAAAGCCGGAGATGACGAAGAACACGTCCACGCCCACGAAGCCGCCGGGCAAGAGCCCCAGCTTTCCGTGGAACAAAATCACGGTCCCGACCGCGATGGTGCGCAACCCATCGATGTCGGGCCGGTAAGAAATCTCGGCTGTGTGGGCGGGCGAAACGCGTCCGTGCATGGGGTGTTGGCAGTGACACAACGCCCCGCCACACTCAAGCCGGTTTCCTTGACTTGGCTCACCCCCGCCACCAATCTGCCGCCCCTTCGAAACGTCTTAACCAATGGAGATTCGCCCGTGTCGTCGCCCGCCAACGAAATCCGCATCACCCTGCCTGACGGCTCGGTGCGGACGACGACGCGTGGGTCCACCGGCGCGGACATAGCAGCCTCGATCGGCGCTGGCCTCGCGAAGGCGGCACTCGCGGTCAAGGTCGACGGCGAACTGAAAGACCTCGACTGGCCGATCCAGAAAGACGCCAAGGTCGAAATCGTCACCCGCAAAAGCGAGGAGGCGCTCGACCTCATCCGCCACGACACCGCGCACCTTTTGGCGCAAGCCGTGCAGGCGCTCTATCCCGGCACCCAGGTGACGATCGGCCCGAACATCGAAGACGGCTTCTTCTACGACTTCGCCCGCAACGAACCGTTCAGGCCGGAAGACCTTCCCGCGATCGAAGCGAAGATGCGCGAACTCGTTGCCGCCGACCTGGCGACGAAGCGCACGGTGTGGGAGCGCGACAAGGCCGTCGCTCACTTCAAAGC
>CAZYGK010000104.1:0-11289 GCA_964647355.1 uncultured Flavobacteriaceae bacterium
ACGCGATCTTCATGCGCCCCGGCACGGTCGACGTGATGGTCCTGCCGCCGATCTCCGTCGCCGACTGGACCCGCGAAGATCTGGACGAGCGCATCGAAGCCGTCCGCGACCTCTACGTCGCGACGCTCGACGACTGGCCCAACGGCGGACTGAAGCTGTTGGGCATCAAGCCGAAGCGTAAGTGCTAGGACACTCTTCCTGGGACCGCCGGCTTCCAGCCGGCCCTTGCTGAAACTCATGCGCACAAGAAGAGCCGGCTGGAAGCCGGCGGCCCCAGGAAGGGCGCCTGCTCTTCGAAGTGCGCCTACGTGCGCAACTGCTCCCGCATCCGCTCTTCGCCGAGCGCTTCGACCGTATCGATCCGACGCATGATATCGCGCAGCTCTGCCGCGAACGCACGCCGCCGCAGGGCGACGTTGTCGGTCGTCTCCATAAGCTTCTGATTTTTCGCAAGTTGCAGCCCGGTCTGGAACAGGTGCTTCGACACCGACTCCTCGCTCTGAATCCGCTTCTGCAGCAGATACTGCCGCCCGACAGCGCCGCACTCGACGAGCAGCTTCTTCTCGTCCACGAAGCTCGGGTCGTGCGCCGCCAGCGTATCGGCGACCACCGTGTAGGCCTCGACGAACGAACGCAGCACGCCGTGCGCGGTCAACGGCCGTGCGGCTTTGAGCAGGTCCACCGTCGTCGCTCGCCCGTTCGAGAGCGCCTCGCGCCACCCCGGCGCCAGCACGTCCAACTCCGCCGCAAAGCTGCGCCGGAACTCGCCCTTCTCCTTGAAGAAGAATTCGAACTTCAAAATGTCGCGCAGCCGGAACGTCTCGTCCCAGAACGCCGCTTCGCGATCCCCGTTGATGTCGCACGCTTTCAAGAGCGCGAGCTCCGAAATCGCGTCGTTGATGAAGAAGTGCAGGATCGTGTTGCGATAGAACGCAGCCGCCAAATGCTGATCCGGCCCGATGCTGTAGACCGTCGCAAGTCCGCCTTTGTGTTCCCGCACCGTGTTGTGCGCGACCAGCGCCTCAAGCGCGCGGCTTGCCGCCTCGATGTCGCCGATCTTGGCGCTCGGCGCGAGCGGCAGCCGCCGCCGCGTCGCCGACGCGACATACTCCGCGAGTTCTTCGTTCACCTGCTCGAGCGTCAGCGCCCGCCCGCGATGCGACAGCAGAACGAGCGAGATCAGCGACGTGCCGGTGATCGGCGTGACGTCGTTGATCCGCCACGATACTTCGAACGCGACCTTCTGGGTTGCGAGCGTCTCCTCATCGCCCTCGGTCTTCGTGCCGTCCGGTGGCCCCAGCATCTCGCGCAACGAAACGGGCTCGCCGACGCGGAAATAGATGTGCCCGAACGGCTTCCGTTGCGCCCGGAAGAAGCGCACGAACCAAGCGAGGTTCTCGGCCTTCTTCTTGCCGCCCTGAGCTTCCGCGGCGTACTCGCTCACTTCATGCAGCTGATCGTAGGCGATCGAGATCGGCATCAGCGCCAGATCGTCGACCCGTCCTTCGCGATAGGCCGAAACCAGATAGGTGAGCAGCCCAAGCTTTGGCGGTAACAGCTTGCCCGTGCGCGAGCGCCCGCCCTCGATGTACCATTCGAGCGAAAACCGCTTCTCGACGAGATAGCCCAGATACTCGCGCAGCACGAACTTGTAGACGGGATTGTTCTTGACGTCGCGCCGGATGAACACGCGCCCCGCTTTGCGCGCGATCGTGCCCATCGGCCAGAACGCCATGTTGATGCCGCCGAACGTCGTCGGTGTCGCAAGCCTGTTGTCCGCGAACGCAACCGAGGTCACGGCGGAATCGAGGTTCGACTTGTGGCTCGGCAGAATGATCCCGGGCGCGCGCTCCAGCGCCTCCCGCGTGCGCTCGATCTGCGCCGGGTCGTAGTCCACCTGCGCGCCGTAGCCGCGCGAGAAAAGCCCGCGCGCGATCTGCATCATCACGTCGATCCAGAACGGACTGTGCGCGGTACGAAGCTCGTGCAGATATTTCACGGCTTCCTTCATCACGGAATCGCTCGACCGGTGCAGCTTCGCGGAGACCTCGTTGACCCCCTCGCGGAACCGGCGCGACGCCGCAATCTGCTCGGCGACCAGCTTCGGCAGCTTGTAGCGCCGTCCGATCAAGCGGTACTCGGCACGTTCGAGCGCAAGCCGCGCCTGACGCGTCACGAACTCGGCAAAGGCCTGCGCATCGCTCGAATCCGCGTCGCCCGTCGCCCGTGCGCGCGTATCCAGTTCGCTGATGCTCGCCGGCAGCGCCGCAACGACGCGGCAGCGGTCGGGCTCAACCTGAACGATGCGCTTCTGTTCTTTCTCGGACGGTTTGCGCGGATCGCGCATCATGATGAGGTCGGACAGGCGCGCCGAACGCTCGCCCTTGTGTTCCCGCGGTAGCCACGCCACGCGCACCGGCGCCAAAAGCGCGTCGCTGCTCTCTTTGACCAGTGCCTCGATCTGCGTGGTGTAGACCCGCATGTCGTCGAACTTCGCCGGGATCGCGAGGAAGGTGACCTGCTCCGCCGTTGTTCCCTGCGGCCGCGATTGTGCCGCCCAACGCTCGACGACGCCGCGTTCGGTCGCCGTCGCACAGTCCAAGATCAGGACGACGCGCCGTCCCGCCGGCGCCGGCCACTGCGGCAGCGGTTCACCCGATACCTGCGCTGAAACCGTCTCGTTCATCCTGGATCCGCTTCCGAACCCGCCATGCGCTTCAGCAACCCGCGAAACGCGTCCTGCGCCGTTCGTCCGTCGTTGATCACCCCGTTCACTTCGGTCGCGATCGGCATTTCGCACTCGTACTCTTCGCCAAGCGTCAGGACCGTTTTCGCCGACTTCACGCCTTCGGCGACTTGGCGCATCCCCGCAAGGATGTCCGCAATCTTGCGCCCCTTGCCGAGTTCGAAGCCAACCGTGCGATTGCGGCTCTGCGGGCTCGTGCACGTCGCGATCAGATCGCCGATGCCGGCTAGCCCCGCAAACGTCTCCGGCTTGCCGCCCATCCGCACACCAAGCCGCGTGATCTCGTTCAACGCGCGGGAGATTACGGCCGAACGCGTGTTCTCGCCCGCGCCCGCACCGTCGCCCATGCCGGTCGCGATTGCCATCACGTTCTTCAGCGCCCCGCCGAGCTCGCACCCGGCGACGTCGGTGTTCGTGTAGACGCGAAAGAGCCCGGTCTTGAAGATCGCCTGCAGCTCCTGCACGATCACCTCGTCCTCCATCGCGATCACGCTCGCGGCGGCGTAGCCCGCCATGACCTCGCGCGCGAGATTGGGGCCCGAGAGAACACCCGCCGGATGGCCCGGCAGTTCCTGCTCGATCACCTGCGTCATGCGTAGCTTCGTGCCGAGTTCGAGCCCCTTGGAAAGGCTGATCACAGGCACCCAGGCGCGAATGTGCTTGCCGACCTCTTTGACCGTATCCCGCATCGCCTGCGACGGCACGCCCATGACCACGACGTCGGCATCGCGCACCGCTTCTTCGATGGATGTCGTCGCGCGCAGTGCCGAGGTCAGCCGCGACCCGGGCAGATAGCGCTCGTTCGTGTGCTTGGCGTTGATCTCGTCGACCGTCTCGGCCGACCGCGCCCAAATCGTTGCAGGCACGTTCTTGGCGACGAGCGACGCCACCGTCGTCCCCCAAGACCCGCCGCCCAGTATCGCCGCCTTTATTCGCATCCTGCCCGCTTTTCTCTTCGTCTTGTCATGGTCCGCGAACGCGGACCACCAACGACTTTTCTACAGCCTCCCGGGCCCAAAGTCGTGGGTGGTCGGTCTTCGCCGACCATGACAATGAAGGGGAATTGGGCGGCCCCGCAAGCGCCGATGGGTTAACCGGCAAGCGCCTTCGCGAGAATGGGCAGACTGACGTCCATCCGGTAGTCCACGGACGAGTGGTCGTCCGGGAACTCCTCGTACACGTGCGCCACGCCCTGTTTCTCCAAGAGCCGGTGCATCCGCCGCGCCCCGTACACCAGGTTGTACTGATCGACGTCGCCGCAATCGATGTAGAGCGCCTTCAGCTTCTTCAGGCCAGGTCCCATCGTCTCGGCCATGACGAGCGGATCCCACTTCAGGAAGTTTGCCCAGCGCTCCGGGATGATCTCGCACGTGTCCGTCGTGACCGGCAGCCGGACGCCACAATACGCGTTCGGGTCGGGATCGTACGACGCGCACATGGCAAACATCATCAGAATGTGAATGTCTTTGTCCTTCGTCTTCTTCTGCGCGAAGAAGCTGTCGAGCCACGCTTTGACGTCGAAGTTGAACGGCGCCAGCGAGCGCAGCACGTTCGGCCAGTCGGGCCCGAACAGCAGCTCGTGTCCCATGTCCCCGGAATGCGACGCCGCGGCGCTCCAGAAGCCGGGATGCATCAGCGCGTGCACCATCGCACCGTATCCGCCCGAACTCTTGCCGAAGAGCCCGCGCTTGCCGAAGCCGCCGCAGCCGTACGTTTTCTCGATCAGCGGTACCGCTTCCTGCAGCAGAAAATCGTCCCACCGTCCCATCGCGACCGAGTTGATGTACTGATTGCCGCCGAGCTTCGTGAAGCAATCGGGCAGGGCGCAGATCACTGGCGGCATCGCCCCCGATGCAATCAACCGATCCAAGCGCTCCGGCAGGTTCTCGCCGAAGTTCTTCCAGTTCGTGTGCGCCGGGCCCCCGGCCGTGAACCCCACGACGTCGACCAACAGCGGCAACCCGCGCCCATCATGCCCGGCCGGCACATAGACGTCGATCATCCGCCGCGTCGGATCGCCGAGCATGTTCGACTTCAAGACCTCGCTCTCGATCCAAAGCCGGTGAACCATGCCCGCCGGTGTCGCTTGATCGCGCCGCATCGTTTTCTCCCTCTACGTCGAGGCAGATGACCCGATTGCCCACGCGGACACAAGCCTGTCCTAGCTGCGCTTGCGCTTCGGCGCCGCCTCGCCGTACCGCTCGTTCAGCTTGCGGAAGCCGAGCGGTTTAAGTTGCGTTAGGCTGAGCGGTCCCAGCGCGCTTGCCGGGCTGCGGCCAGCGTTCTGCGCTTCCACCAAGAGGATTTCGTTGTAGAGCGCGTTGTACTGCAGACAGGACATGAATGTGCTGCTGCTCCACAGCGCCTGGTGCACGCTGGAGACGTCCTGCGAGAGCAGGGCGTGCATGAATTGATCGCCGTCGACGGTGATGCTGAGTTGCTGCCCGGGCCACGTGCCGAGGACGCGGTCGCCCTCTGCCACAACGACGGAGACCCCTTTCAACGTGGTGCGCTCATAGCACCGCGCCGCGACCTTCACGCCGCGCCGCGCAGCGGCCTCTAGATCGCCGCTCAAGAGCGGCACGCACTTCGGAAAGAGGTCGAGCAACGCGGCCTGCTTTGCTTGGCCGAGCATGGCGCGCGCGCGTTCGATCACCTGCTCGACGGATGAGAGGTAGTAGACGCGGTCGTCGCCCGCCGCCTGCTTGATCTTCGCAAGCTCGTCGGCCGCCGTCTTCTTGTGCGTATCGAATTCGCGCCCCAGCCGCTCGATCAGTTCGCCGGGCGGCACCGCGCGGCACAGCCGGTTCTCGCTGTCGTCGATGATCACCGCCCCGCGCAGCGCCAGCGCTGCGATCGCCTTGTACGTGTTCGCCGTCGGCTTGCCGATCGCGTGGCTCACCCGGTAGCCCGTCGCCGGGCTTTCCTGCAGCAGAAACGTGTAGACCAGGGCCTCGATTTCCGAGAATCCCAAAAAAGTGAGCGCGGCGGCCGCTTGATTCTTCATAGTAGTAGTATTAGCTACTAGTAAGAGATTTGCAAGGAGCAAAGACACCCGCATGCGCACGTTCTTGGCTTTCGTGTTCGTCGTCCTGACCGGCTTCGTCGCCGTGATGGCAGCACCCGGCGCGGGCCCCGATCCCCGCGCGGCCGAAATCCTTGCCCGCGCAAAGCAGGCCGCAGGCGGCTCCGCCTGGGATAGCGTGCGCTTCATCCGCACGAAGATGCAGGTCGAGACGTCAGGCCTCAAGGGCACCGCCGAAGCTCTCGAAGATGCGCGCACCGGCGCTTACGCCGACCGCTTCAAGCTTGGCCCCTACAACGGCGCCTCCGGTTATGACGGCAAGACCGTGTGGGAGCAGGATTCCTCTGGCCAAGTCGCCATCCAAGGTTCCGAAGATCAGCGCCAGGGCGCCGTCAACGAAGCCTACCGCCGTGCCCGTGCCTATTGGTATCCGGAGCGCGCGAAGGCCGGCATCGCCTACGGCGGCGAAGCGGCCGACGCGGGCCGCAAGTTTCATGTCGTCAAGATTTCGCCCGAAGGCGGACGCCCGTTCGACCTTTGGATCGACGCGAAGACGTTCATGATCGAGCGCTTCGCCGAACGCAACGCGCGCGAGCTGCGCACCACGATCGCGACCGAGTATCGCAACGTCGCCGGCCGCCTGATGCCGTTCGCCTCGCGCACCACGAACGGCGACCCGAAATACGACACAATCGTCAAGGTAGAAAGCGTTGCGTTCGAAGACGAAGGCCCGCAAACCGCCTTTGCGCCGCCGGCGCCGCCTGAGCGCGACTACGGCATCGCGAGCGGCAAGAGCACGACGATCCCGTTCCGCCTTGTGAACAACCACATCTATCTGCAAGTGCGCGTCAACGGCCGCCCGCTGGAGCTGCTGTTCGACACCGGTGGCATGAACGTCATTACCCCGACGGTGGCGCGCGAATTGGGTCTGCCGGTCGAGGGCAATTTGCAGGCCCGCGGCGTCGGCGAGAAGTCGGTCGACGCGGGGCTCACCACGATCGAGCGCATGGATGTGGGCGGCGCGTTCCTGACCAAGCAGCGATTCGTCGTCATCCCGCTGGAATCGTTCAGCGACGTCGAAGGCGTGCCCATCACCGGCATCGTCGGCTACGAGATCTTCAAGCGCTTCGTCGTCGTGACCGACTATGAGAACTCGCGCGTCACGTTGATCGAACCCGAGGGCTTTGCCTACAGCGGTACCGGCACGCGCGTGGAGATGAAACTTAACGAGCGCATGCCGGAAGTCGAAGGTACGATCGACGGCGTGCCCGGCCGGTTCACGCTCGACACTGGCGCGCGCAACACGCTCACGCTTTCGACGCCGTTCGTCGAGCGGAACAACCTCATCGCCCGCTACCGCCCGCAAGTCTCCGCCGTAACCGGATGGGGCGTCGGCGGTCCGTCCCGCGGCTGGCTCGTGCGCGCGAAGACGTTCACGCTGGGCGGCACCGCCGTCGAGGCGCCTGTCGTCGAACTCAGCCAGCAAAAGGGCGGCGCGCACGCCGATACCTATGTCGCCGGCAACGTCGGCGCGGGCATCTTGAAGAAGTTCAACATCGTCTGGGACTATTCGCGCCACCAGCTCTTCTTCGAGAAGAACAAGAACCACGGCGAGCGCGACGTGCACGATCGTGCCGGCTTCTGGGCGAATGCGGACCGCGACGCGTTCCTCGTTATCGACGTGACGCCGGGCGGCCCCGCCGCTCAAGCGGGCCTCAAAGCCGGCGACCGCATCCTCGTCGTGAACGGTAAGCGCGCGCTCGGCGGCGTCTCGCTCCCCGATTTGCGCTTGTTGAAGAAGGCGCCCCCGTCCACGAACCTGCTTCTCGAGGTCCAGCGCGGATCTGAGCGCCTGACAATCAACATCTTGCTGAAAGACCTGGTCTAAACGCCGCCTGGCGCGAAGCCCATTGACCGCCTATATACCCACGCGGCCCGCACCGGGGCCGCGTTTGCGTTACGGCAGGTCAGACATGCGTTCCACTCTTCGCGCGGCGATGGTCGCGGCAACGGCGATCTTTGCAGCGACGACGGCGGCCTCCGCCCATCAAGTCAGCGAAGGCACGATCAAGATCGAGCATCCGCGCGCAAGCCCGACGCCGAAAGGCGCCAAGACCGGTGCGGCCTATATGGAAATCGTAAACAACGGCAAGGAACCGCTCGTCATCAAAGCGCTGACCACCTCCGTAGCCGAAACGGTCGAGGTGCACACGATGACGATGGACCGCGACATCATGCGCATGCGCCCCCTCGAACTGCCGCTTACGATCGCGCCCGGCGAAACGCTGAAGCTCGTCAAAGACCGACACGTCATGCTGATCGGCCTGAAGAAGCCGCTCGTCGAAGAAGACATGGTCCCCTTCAAGATCGAATTCGCGAACGGCAAGTCGATGGAATTCGACCTCTACGTCGAAGGCACCCACGAGGGCCACGACGGGCATTGACCCCGTCGATGCTACGTGCTTGCGTCGGGACAGCTCGGTAACGGCGAACTCGACGTCAGGATACAAGTCATGCCGAAATACGAACCCTCACTTTCTAGGCCATTAGCTGCGACAGTCACGGTGTGGGACTTAGAAATTCCGATGAGTCCTGCAGGCGGCGGTCCGGAAGGGCCAGCCAGAATTGTCATCGATCAGGATGGTTCATTTCGACCTACCGATCAGAGGAGCGTGGCCCTTTCGTGGTGTTGGCACGGTAACACCGAATACCTGCACGGACTTAAGAGATTTGACGTTCGCTATGAGGGGCGCGCGGGTGGAGGGCCTAACCAAATCGTCGTCGAGTGGGTTTTGACGGGAGGCACCGCAGACTCCAATGTGCATTCGACACTGCGTCTAACGGCAGTTTGGTGGTAGTGAAGCAAGTCACCGTCCCGGCCGGTACTCGCGCTTCAAGTTTTTCTTGAGCTCCGCCTCGTCGAGCCAAATCGGCTTGACTTGTTCCTTCAAGAAGATCTCAGCCTGATCCGCATAATGCGGTGACGTCTGGTCCAGCGTCGCCGAGCCGAACTGGTGAATGCCTTCGCCGCGCACACGGCCCGCCTTGTCCCATTCGACGAAGTAGTAGAGCGTGTCGCCCTTGCGCGCTTCGAACTTGCCGTCCGCTTGCGGCACGATGTCGGACTCGAAGTCGCGCAGCACATCCGGCCCGCCGCTCGCCGGTGCATCGATCTTGCCCCGCCGGAAGCGATTGACCTCGCCCCATGCCGGATCGAGCCGCCCATAGTGTTCGTTGAGCGTGGCGATCGCCGCCCGCATCGAGGCTAGAATGTCGCCCTCGGGCTTGCCCTGAAACGTCGGCACGACGACGGGCAGCCCCACCATGATCGCAAGCGCCGCCCCGCGGTTCGAGGCCTCCGTCGAGAGATCGTAGGCCGCAAGCAGCGCCTGCGCCTTTTGCAGCTCAGAGGCGTCCTTTTCCTTCGAGAAGTCCATCGCCTTGATCCGCCCGATCAGCTTCGCAAGTTCCGAGCGCGTCGAGTACCGCTTGTCGTACTTGATCTGGGCGAACTCTTCGCGCGTGATCGAGGTGTCGGCGTCGAGCTGCTCGAAGAGGCGCAAGCACCGGTTCGTCTCGCGCGTCTCGATACCTTGCGTGGGCGAGAAATCGGCAGGCTTCAAATTGTCGGCAAGCGCAGTCGCCGAGAACGGCGTGTTGTTCGCGTTGTAGACGAAGCCCGACTTCGGACTGACCACGCGCGGCACCGAACTTTCGAACGGCAGATAGCCCTGCCACAGCGCGCGCGACGTGTCGCCCGGCAGGTACTTCTGCCAGTCGTACGCCGGATCGCGCTTCGGAAACACGGCATTGTAGATATAGGCGATGCGCCCGGTGCGATCCGCGAACGTGTAGTTCAAGCTCGGGATCGCCTGCAGCGCCAGCGCCTTGACGAACGCGTCGTAGCCGTCGGCCTTGTTGATGCGGTAATAGGCCTCGACCTGGTTGATCTTATCCATCGTCGCGTAGCGCAGCGCATAGGTGCCGTGCGGCCGCTGGATGACCGGCCCGTGCACCGACCACAACACGTCGCGCTTCACCCGGATCGCAAGCGGTCCCAAGATGCGCAGCTCGATCTCCGCCTCCGAGCGCTCGAAATCCCGCCACGCGCCGTCGAATTTGTACTGGTTCGCATTGTCCGGATTGACGGTCAGCACATAGACGTCGGCGAGATCCGGATTGTTGACCGTGTTCGCCCAGCCGAATTTCGGCCCGAAGCCGTGCAGCACGAACGGTGTCCCCGGAAACGTGCCGCCGGCAAGGTCCCAGCCTTCCTCGGACTTCACCCGCACCTCGTACCAGGCAAGCGGCCCTTTGTACGGCTGATGCGAATTGATGAGGAGGCGCGTCGCGCCGTCGGCTGAGCGGGCAGGGGCGACCGCCATCGCGTTCGAACCCGCGCCTTGCGGAATGGAAAGCTCCCGCGCGCGCTCCGGCCCGAACATCTCGCCGATGTGCCGCTCCAGCCCGAAGAACAGCGGCGTGAAAAACACGAACCCCGCCGCGATGTCGTCCGCACTCACGCCCTTGAAGCCCGGCACGACGCGATCGGGATGCTCGGCCGCGTAGAGATTGATGCCGTCCGCGTAGGCCGCAAGCACGTCGCGCGTCTTGTGCGAGATCAGCCCTTTCGCGAGGTTCGCCTTCATCTGCCCGTCGATGCGCGCACGCACCCGCAACAGCTGCACGAGATAATCGGTGATCGCAGGATCGCCGCCCTCGACCGCGAACCACCGCCCCAGCCCGACCGCTTGCGTCAGCGCATTGAAAAGCCGCGGGCTCTGATTGTCGACGAGCGCAAGCCGTCCGCGGCTTGTCATCAGCGACTGCTGGATCGTGGCGAAGTCGTCCTCCGCATGCGCATAAGCGAGGCCGAACGCCACGTCTTCATCGCGCTTGCCGTAGACATGCGGCACGCCGAACGAGTCGCGCATAACCCGCACGTCGTAACGCGCGCCGTTCTGGAGATAGGAAGTCCCGTCGAACGCAGGCACGAAAACGGGCCTCAAGAACACCACGAACAGCACGGCTAGCGTCGCCAAAACCCCGCCGCCCCAAACCAAAGCCCGCCGCATTACGCCTCCCGACTTGTCGTGCAGAGATGAAGCAGACACCGCTCAGCAAACGCAAGGCGTCACCCCTCGCCCGCCCACTTCGGGCGGGAGAGGGGCAGGGGGTGAGGGTGGGGGCAACGCCGGCAGAGTCGCTCCGGTGCGTGCCCACATCGAGAAGATCTTCAACGCGCGGAGCATGAGGCACGCCCACCCTCACCCCTAACCCCTCTCCCGCCCGAAGTGGGCAGGCGAGGGGCAATCCTAAGTCCCGCCCAACGCCTGAAACGCGTCGAGCGCTCGTTTGCGCGCCCGGTCGTGCGCGACGATCGGCGCGGGATATTTCAGCGCGCGAAAGTTCGGCGCGTCCCACGGCCGGTGCACGAAGCGCGTGTCGCAGGCTTCAAGCTGCGGGATCCAGCGCCGCACATACGCCCCGTCCGGATCGAACTTCTCGCCCTGCAGCA
>CAZYGK010000105.1:0-1364 GCA_964647355.1 uncultured Flavobacteriaceae bacterium
ACCCCCGAACTCGGCGCGTCGAAGTGGGCGCGGATGTGGCCTTCGCGGCCGTTCCTGTGCTTGGCGACGTGGATGTCGAGCGTGTGCTTGCAGTCGCAGAACTCGGCGAACCATTCGGGCCAATCGGGGTGTTCGCGGTGGGGCTCGCGCTTTTGCACGTAGTAGGCTTCGCGGTAGAGCAAGAGCACCAGATCGGCGTCCTGTTCGATCGCGCCCGACTCGCGCAGGTCGGCGAGTTCGGGGCGGCGGCTTTCCCGGTTCTCGACCGCGCGGTTCAGCTGGCTCAACGCCACCACGGGTACTCCCAGCGCGCCCGCCATCTTTTGCAACGCGTCGGAGATCTCCGTCATCTCGGCCACCTTGTTGCCGCGGCAGTCGCGGTCGGGGCGGATCTTTTGGATGTGGTCGACGATAACGAGGCCGAGCGGATGGCCCGTGTCGCGGAGCTTCTTCTGCGCGCGTTTGGCGGCGATGAAGAGGCCTGAGGGCGTGAGCTGGCGGCCTTCGTGAATGAAGAGCGGGAGTGCGTGCAGGCTCAGTTCGGCCTCGCTGAGCGTTTGACGCTGGCGCTCGTCGAGCCGGCCGCGGCGGGCGTCGTCGTAGGCGATGCTTCGCCCCAGCGCGAAGGCGTGCGCCGCGATCAGGCGCAGCGCGATCGCGTTGGCGGCCATCTCCATGGAGAAGAACGCAACACCATGTCCCTGCTTTGCCGCGGCGAGCGCGAGGTGGCCGGCGAACGCGGTCTTGCCCATGCCGGGGCGCGCGCCGACGATCACGAGCTCCTTCGCGCGAAGGCCGCCGGTGAGGTCGTCGAGGGGTTCGAGGGCGAACTTTACGCTGGGCGCTTCGTCCTGCGGCGTCAGCACGCCGTGCACAAGTTCGCCTATAGGCCGGAAGCGTTCGGGGGCGTTGTGCGTGCCGGCAAACGCTTCGGCGAGCAGGGTTTCCGCACGCTCGGCGATCGCTTGCGGTTCGGTTTCGATCGGCGCGCGGAACGCCGCATCCTGGATGTCGCGCGCGCGTGCGATCAGGGCGCGGCGGAACGCGAGGTTCTTCAGCGCCTCCGCCCATGCCGCCGGATCGAGGCACTCGCCGGCGCGCGCGGCCAGCGTCACGAAGTAACCCGCGCCGCCGAGATCGCGCAGGCTTGCGTCGCCGTCGAACTCGGTCTTCAGCGTGAACGGCGTCGCGGGAAGCCCCGCCCTGAGCGCACGGGCGAGCGCGTCGTAGAGGCGGGCGTGCAAAGGCTCGGCGAAATGCGCAGGCTCGAGCACGCCGATGAGGCGCTCGGCGGCGGCGTTGTTCAGCAGCAACTCGCCGAGCAATTGCTGCTCGCTGTCGATGTCGTGCGGGCGGGGGAGATC
>CAZYGK010000105.1:1464-11265 GCA_964647355.1 uncultured Flavobacteriaceae bacterium
GCGAAGGCGATGTTGGTGGCGATCAGGGATTTGTTCGGCGCGTAGGCTTTTTGCCTGTGGTGGGCGCAGTAGGCGTAGGCTTCGAGTGCGGGTCTGGCGCACATCGCCCAGGGGCCGGTTGGGTCGGCTTCGATCCAGCGGCAGAGGCCCTCGTCCGCGATGTCGTTCGCCGGCCCCAACGGTTCGAGGCCGGGCAGCGCCGGCTGCTTGCACGCCCGGCCGCGAAACGCCGTCGGCAGCGTCAGGCGCAGGTTCACCGCCATCGCGACGACGCGCAGCAGGTCCAGCCCCAGGCGCTCGGCGATCCAGCGGATCGGCTGGCCGCGGCGGCGCTGAACCTTAAGAAAACGCAGCATGCGGGCGTCCCAGGGCCGGCGCGCGAGCTCGGCCACCGGCCGCGGCGGCGCCATTTTATCCACAACACTTATATTTTCGGGCGACGGGGACACTGATGCGGGCGACTCGCGCTGTGATCACGGAAGGCTCGGCTTGAAAGAAGGCGAGCGGCGGGCGCCACGGGAGCTGCTGGGGAGCAAACAGCGTCCCGAACGCTCCGCCGCTCTCTACCGGCCCCCACGAGCCGGCTCATTAGCGTCGAGGGCGGGGGCGGTAGTTTCGGAGGACGGAATGCGGGGATCGGAACGGGCTCAGGCGGTGGGGCTGCGCTTGCGATCCCTGTTTTCGTATTCCGTCTTCAGGTCACGAAGCCCGCGACCGCGCCGCCGACGACGAACAGCAACGCGAGCGGCACGTAGATAAAGGCAAGGCTCGGCTCTTTGGGGACGAGCAGCAGGATGCCGTCTTGATCGACGGCCTTGGCCTTGAAGCGGACCTTGGCGCGAAAGCCGAGCCAGACGCCAGCGCGGGCCGAGGCGATCAAGCGGTCTTTCAGGAAGCGCAGGCGTTTGAGCATGGGCGCGATCTCCGATCGGAAGACGGAAGACGGAAGACGGAAGACGGGGATCAGAGTCGCAGCGGCTGATTCGGCGCTTTTTGCGATCCCTGTCTTCCGTTTCCGTCTTTCTGTCTGTCTATAAGGCTGATATTAGCCAGGCCGATGAGAACATTTCAAGAACAATTTGCGCTTGACAGATTAGCTGTGCTATGTAGGCCGATAATTGGAAATATAAGGAGCGCGCCCCATGAAAAAGACCCAGCCGAAGCCCGCGAAATCGCTGTCGCACGATGTGCGGCGGCTCGGCATCCGCATTCGCGAACACCGCAAGGCGCGCGGCATGACGATGGTGGAGGTCGCGCAGGCGATCGGCGTTTCGCAGCCGGCGATCTCGCAGTGGGAATCGGGCATCGCGCCTCCGGGGCGCGAAAGCCTCGTCGAGCTGGCGAAGCTTTGGCACGTGCCGGTCGGCACGCTGATGGGCGATCCGGATCTGAAAGCGGGCAAGAAAGGCGGCGTCACGCCCGCCGGCATCATGCCCACCGACGTGCCCGTGCACGGCACCGCGGTCGGCGGCGCCTCGGGCGATTTCCGCTTCAACGGAGACATCGTTGACTACGTGCGCCGGCCGCCCGGCATCATGCACATGCGCAACATCTATGCGCTGTGGGTCGTGGGCGACAGCATGGCGCCGTGGAACAAGGACGGCGACCTCATCTACGTCTCCCCTGCCCGCCCCGCGGCACCGGGCGACTATGTCGTCGTGCAGATGAACGACCAAGCCGACGGCGAACCGGGTGTGGCGATGGTCAAGCAGCTCGTCGCGCGCACCCCGACGCAACTCAAGCTCGGGCAGTATAACCCGGAGAAGGAATTCACGGTGGCGCTCGCCAAGGTGAAGGCGGTGCACCGGGTGCTGACGTTGCGGGAGTTGCTGGGAACCTAAGGCGCCGCGGCTTCCGCAGAAGGCTCACCCGGGAGCGCGGGCATCCTGCCCGCCCTTTGCTGCCTCTCTCAACGCACCGCGCGCGGGTTGAGTCAGAACAAGAGCGGGCTGGAAGCCCGCGCTCCCGGGCGAGCCACGTTTTCAATCGCATGCGCGTGTGAAAGACCGCGCTTGTCCTGGGACCGCGGGCGGCCTCGCCCGCTCTTGGCAGATTCTCCACCGCACCGACTGCGGCGAGTTACGAAGAGCGGGCGAGGCCGCCCGCGGTCCCAGGGTTCAGCGCTTCGCCTCGCTCACGTAGATCCGCCCCTCCGCGAAGGCGAAGTGGAGGTTCAGGTGTTGCAGCTGGGCTTGGCCGAGCGTCACGTCGGGGCCGGGGAGGTCGGTGATCAGGGTGGGGAGGTTCTTGAACGTGACGCCGCCGATCGTGAGCTCTTCGAAGATGTAGCTCCAGGCTTCGATCGTGCTGCCGCCGGGTGTGGTGATGGCACCCGCGCGCGCGACGCCTTCGGACCTTCGCGTCAGATTGAAATAGTGTTTGGCCCAACGGCGGTCGACGTAAGTTGCGGTCGAGCCGGTGTCGATCAGCACGCGGGCCGGGGCGCCGTCGAGCGTGCCTTCGACCACGGGCAACCCTGCCCTTTCCTTTGCGCCGCCCGCCATCGCGAGCACTGCCGCGCCGCGCGGTTTGCACGCGCCTGGGCCGTGCAGCGCGAGCGTGCGGGCGGCGTTGTCGATCTCGAGGTCGTAGGGCTCGAGAACGTTCAGGCCCAGCGTCCCGCCGGCGGCCGCGTTCTCGCCCAAGGCCTGCATGATCAGCGCGTCGTGGGCGCTTGCGATCGTGCGCGAGCCCAGCGCGATTGCGGGGACAGTGACGGTGCGGTCGAAGTCGACGCCCGCGGCGTCCACGGCGGCGACGGTTGCGCGCTTCGGTGCCAAGCGCAATTCGCGCACGAGCGGTTCGGCGATCAGGCTCAGCATGCCGCCGGTGTCGACGACGAGCCACGCGCGGCGGCCCGCGATCGCGCCCGCGACCAGCATGTGGCCGGCTTCGTCGTGCTTGAAGGCGACGCGCACCACGGGCGCGTTCGCGCAGCGCTCGCCCGCGGCAGCGGGGAGACTTGCGGCGATGAGGAGCGCTAGAAGGAACGCACGGCGCATGCGGGTCTCCCAGCGGGAGGGGGACTATAGCGCGGGGGTGTGCGGGCGTGGGGGATGGGATTTGGACGTGGTGAATCGGGGCGGGCAAGAAGGATTCACCACGAAGCCACGAAGGGCACGAAGACGTAAGAGTCTCACACAATGAAACAATGGAACAATGAGTGGGCATCCGCGCGCGTCAGCGCGCAACCGGATGCTTGAATGGCGCTTCGCGCCAAGTTGGGCGCAGCGCCATTGTTTCATCGTTTCATAGTCTGAGCGTCTTACTTCTTCGTGTTCTTCGTTACTTCGTCGTGCGTCTTCTTGCTGAAAGCGCACGCACCTGGACGGCTAGCTGCCTGCCCCGGCCGGCTTTGAGAATTTCAACGCGTAGAAGCTTGCCGCGCCGACCAGGAAGGCGACCGTGCCCGTGGTGAGCGCGATGTCGTAGCTTTTCGTCGCGTCGTGGACGATGCCGAAGAGGACGAGGCCGCAGGCGCTTGAGGTTGCGCCGGCCATGGCGATGGCGCCGTAGATCGAGCCGTAGTGCTTCGTGCCGAACGTGCGGCTGACGAAATAGGCGAGAAGATCGATCTCGGCGCCTTGCTGCATGCCGATCAGGAGGATCGCGAAGGCGGCGATGGCGAAGTTCGCTTCGGGCAACAGCAGGAGCGCGGCGCCAAGCGCCGGTACGCCGGTGGTGATCGCGGCCACCGTCGGCGGGTGGAAGCGGTCGAGCGCAAAACCGGTCGCGATGCGGGCGATCAGCAGACCCGCGAAATAGAGCGACATGATGAAGCCCGCTTGCGTCTCGCTCAAACCTTTGTCGGTGATCATCGGCGCGAGTTGGCCGACGACGCCCGAGCCCGGGATGTTCACGGCGACGAGCGCGCCCGCGATCAGCCAGAACGCGCGGCCGCGCAGCGCCTCCCCCAGCGTCACGGCGAGGTTTGCGGGGATCGCGCTATCGCCCGCGACTTCGTCGGCGGCGTCGGCGTGGCGCTCCTTGGCGCTGCCGATCAGCCAGAGCGCGAGCGGCAGGCCGATGAACAACGTCACCACGATCAAGGCGTAGGAGCCGGCGCGCCAACCGTAGGCGGCGATGATCGCGGCCAAGAGCGGGGCCACGATCATCGAGGCGATCGAGGTGCCGGATGCCGCCACGCCCAGCGCCAGGCCGCGCTGACGGTCGAACGCTGCGATGACGGGCCTCGTGTAGACGAGCCCGCCGGTGCCGCCGCCGAAGACGCCGCCGATCAGAAGCAGCGCGACGTAGAGCGGGAACGAACCGTTCACGAGCGTGATGCCGAAATAGACGCAGCAGAGCGCGGGCACGCAGACGAGTGCGACCGCGCGGAAGCCGAAGCGATCGACGAACCGCCCGATCAAGCCGAGCGCGAGGGCTGCGACCAGGAATGAGCCCGCGGCGGCGAGCGCGAGGTCGCCGCGCGACCAGCCGAACTCTTCCGTTACGCGCCGGATGAAAAGGCTCGCCAGCAACAGGTAAAGCGCCACGCCCGTGCCGATACCGACGCCTGCGCCCAACACGATTCGCCAGCTGCTGCGCCATTCGGCGCGGCCGGCTGCGTCGGGCGTGGTTGTCATCGGCTTTCTCTCTCGACGTGCGGTGCGGCGGGTTTCAAGCTATAGTGACGCCATAACAGAGAGGAAGCTCCATGACCATCCGTGTCGCGATCATAGCCGCGTGTGCGATCGCGTTCGCCGGCGCCGCGCTGGCCGCGCCGCTTTGGACGAGACCGGCCTGGTACGTCGTCGCCGACACGATCGTCGGGCCGTTCGTGTGGATGGGGCCCTACGACTCGAAAGAGGCGTGCGATGCGGTCAGGCCCGCGAACGAAGAAGACGCCGACTATGTGTGCGAGTATTTGAACGAACAGCCGAGCTTCGACGACTAGATGGGCTTTGGAGGAACGACCATGAGCTTACGCACTATCTTCGCGCTCTGCGCGTTCGCAGCATTCGCGAGCGTGGCGCACGCCGTGCCGAAGTGGAACGGGGCGGGATGGTATGTCGTGGGCGAGGACATGGCGGGCGGCTGGGTGGAGGCAGGGCCTTACGCGTCGAAGGAAGCCTGCGACAGCGTGCGGCCTGCCGACACGGAGGACGAAATCTACGGCTGCGAGTATCTGGTGACGCGGCCGGATTGGGACGAGTGATGCTGGGGCTGTTGTTCGTTCTCGCCGCGGCGGTGCTAATCACGAGTTGGCTGAAGCCGCCGAAGGCGTTCTGGCAGAAGGCGGTAACGGGGCTCGCGGTGGTGCTGCTCATCGCCGTGCTGGTCGCGTGGGGCATCGAGTTCATGATGAGTACGCCGGCGGAGTAGCTCCACCTCCCCTCGCCCGCCCAATTCGGGCGGGAGAGGGGTTGGGGGTGAGGGTGGGCGTGCCGGTGCTGGGCGTTGGCGATGAACTGCACTCTTAACATTCCGAGAGTGAGGCCAGAGCTCAGCCTTCGTGTCGCCGCATTCGTGCGCTGCAGTGCCCTGACGCAAGCTGGAGGTTGGTGTTGAGCTGCAAACCTAAGGTCGCCGTCGCACGCATTCTCCGGCAACGCGAGACCGACCTCGAATACAGACTCTGGCAAGCGCTCCGCGGACGGCGCGTGTTCGGTTTGAAATTTCGGCGGCAACATCCGGTCGGGCCTTATGTGGCCGACTTCGCCTGCTTGGAGGCGCAGCTCCTCATCGAGATAGACGGGTATTGGCATGCGCACAAGAAAGGCGCCGATGCGGCGCGGGACGCCTACCTTCGTTCGCGCGGGTACGAGATCGTCCGGTTCGATATCGAGAACGAGACTGCCGACGTTGGAACGCTCGTCGCTTTGATCGCGCATGAGGTGAAGGTTCGCCTCGACTCTTGAAGCGCGTCGCGCCCACCCTCACCCCCGGCCCCGGCCCCTCTCCCTCCCGAAGTGGGAGGGCGAGGGGTGATCAGTGGCTTGCTTCGATCGCGCTCTCTTTCAGCAGCCAATCGTACGTCGCGCGCCAGCCTTCGCCTTCGATGAGGACGCCTTCGCTGGCGACCCAGAGGTCGTCGCCGACTCTCGTGTGGCTGTACTTCAGGGCGGCGATTTTGTGCGCCTTGACGGGTTTCACTTCGCCGTCGTCGCTGATGCCGTTTTCGTTCTTGTCCTGCCAGAGCGCGAGGCCGTCGAGTTCAGTGCCCGCGACGACGCCGTCGCCGTTGTCGTCGAGCGCGCCGAGCGCGTTGTAGCCGTTCGCCCAGCTTGCGGTCCAGGTGACGGACCCGAACAGCTGGAAGCCGCCGGCGATCTTGCGTTTGTCTTTCGGGTCCCAGACGAGCCAAGCCGCGTCGTTCGTCAGCCAGCCTGCTTTTGCGGGGACGCCTTGGCCGGAAAAGTCGAACGCGACCTGCGACGCGCGGTCGACGAGGTCGTCGAACGAGGCCTCCGCCGACAATGGAATGAGGATCGGCGTTACGTACATCGCGGGGGGCGAGTCCGTCAGGCGCTTCTTCACGCGCGCAACCAGCCGGCGGTCGGACCGGCGCTTGGCGACGGCGGCGAAGTGTTCCACCGCCTCGCTGACCACGGTGTGGGTTTCCCAGTCGGACTGTTCCGTCTGACCGCCGCCCGCGGGCGGTGCGGGGATGCGCTTCAGGCCTTCATACATGACGTGGCGCAGCTCTCTGCGCGCGGACTTCCAGCGGCCGGCGCGGTCGTAGACGAAGGCAAGCGCCACACGGGTGCGCAGGTCGGCCGGATCGAGCGCGCGAGCGCGTTCGTAGGCGGCCCTCGCCGCACGCAGTTCCGGCGCGAGGCCTCTGCGGCCCTTGAACGCTTCGGCGGGGATCTCGCGCTTGGGGCCCAGCGAATATTGGCGCGCTTCGCAGCGTTCGCCGGGCTTGGCTTCGGGGAAATTCTCGCGGGTGCCCTTGCCCACCGATTGCGCGTCGAGCGTCGCGCAGTCGTCGATCGTGCCTTCGGCGATCGTGTTTGCCCGCTCGCGGTAGACGGGCAGCGCGCCGACGCGGCGCACATAGGCGATGAGGTGCATGCGCCCGATCGCGCGCGCTTGTGCGGCGGGCTCCAACTTTTGCGCGTTCTCTTCCAGATTCTTCAGCAGCCGCTCGAGCGGAACTTCGTCGACGCGGTCGGCCGGCACCATGGCAAAAATGGCAAGTGCGGGTGCTGCGAACAGCAGCGTTAGGAGAAGGCTAAGGATGATGCGCATGCGCGAGGCCTCGTTTGCCGGCAGATTCGCCGATGGTAACGCAAACGAAGCGTAAAGGGCGGAAAACGGCGCTGTCTAACGATTTTCTTAGAATTGTTTGCGTATTCTGAACGCCGCTACGCACCGCAATCGCTCATGACCGCCGACGTTCTCATTGCCAGCCAAGCGGCCGAAACCGCCACGAAAGTCGAGAGGGAGAAGATCCGTCTCGGCTTCGGCAACTGGACGCATTACGTCGACGGCGTTCCCTTTGCGCTGGGTCTGAGCGTGCTGATGAGCGGCATGTGGCCCGCGATCGGCCATACGCCGGCGTTGCTCGCAGCCGCGTGGGTGGGCGCAACAGTCGCCTGGGCGGCATTCGGACTTTCCGCCTTCTTTCATTATCAGCGCGACGAGGCGAAGCACCCGCTCGCCTATTGGCAGCGGCTGACCTATGCGGTGCGGTTGTCGAACGCGCTGGTGTGGGGTGCGTTCGCGTGGGTGTTTTGGGAGCCCGGCAACGCGGTCAATCAGGCGATCGTGTGCACGGTGACGCTCGCCATCGTGGTGACGACGTTCTTTGCGCTGTCGATGCATTACCGCCTGCTGCTCGCCGCACTTGCGATGAATACGGCGATGCAGTGGAGCGCGTTCGTCTATCACGGCGAGCCGGTGGGCCAGATCTTCGCCGTGCTGTTCCCGCTGTTCGCGGCCCTGCTCGTGAACTATGGGCGCACGGCGGCGGCGCGCTATCAAGAAGCGCTGAAGCTGCGGTTCGAGAACGAGATGCTGGCGCAGGCGGTGATCCGCGCGAACAAGGCCAAGAGCGACTTCCTGGCGTCGATGAGCCACGAGTTGCGCACGCCCTTGAACGCGATTATCGGCTATGCCGAAATGATGCAGCAGCAGGTGTTCGGGCCGGTGGCGCCGGCACGCTATGCCGGTTATGTCGACGACATCGGCGCGAGCGGCGCGCATCTCTTGCGCATGATCAACGACATTCTGGACCTCGCCAAGATCGAGGCGGGCAAGCGCGAAATGACCGTCGCGCCGGTCCGGCTCTCCGAAGTTGCGGCGGACGCGATGCGCCTGATCGAACCGATTGCCGCGCGCGCGCATGTCAGCGTGATGTTCGACGGCAAGGCCGATGCGGTCGTGCGCGCGGACGAGCGGGCGGTCAAGCAGATGCTGATCAACCTGCTCTCGAACGCCGTGAAGTTCTCGCAAGCCGGCGGCATCGCCGTCGTGTTCGTCGAGGTATCGGCGACCAACCGCGTCGCGTTCGGCGTGCGCGATACCGGCACCGGCATGACGGTGGAAGAACAGCAAAAGGCGCTGGAGCCGTTCGAGCAAGTGGGCGAAAGCGATACCGTGGAAGGCCACGGCACGGGGCTTGGCCTGCCGATCGTCAAAGGCCTGATCGAAGCGCACCAAGGCACGCTTCGCATCGAAAGCTCGCGCGGCGTCGGCTCGAAGATCTGGATCGAGTTCCCGGCCGAACGCCTGATGCGCGTGGGCCAGCGGAGCGCGGCTTAGGGCCGTGGGTCGAGTTTGATCAGGCCGTCGCCCAGGCCGGACACGTAGGCCGGTCCGTTTCCGGGCGACAAGATGATCCCCGTCACCGGTCCCGGCAGCGGCGCCCAGAGCTTCGGCGTGAACAAGTCGAGCAAGGGTTGGCGCGCGCTGCTGCGGCGTTGCCATTCCGCCGCGATGCGGTCGTTGTCGGCGGTTTGCGCACGGAAGGCGGACGTCACCTTGCCGCTATCCGGGTCGATCGTCAGGATCTCATTGCGCACCAGCGAGGCGACCCAAAGGTGTCCGCGCGCGTCGATCTCGATGTTGTCGGGCAGCAGGACGTTCGCGAGGGTCTTGCGATGCGACAGCTTGCCGGTTTTGAAGGACACGCGGAACGCGTTCACGCGGTTGCCGCACGACTCGTTGAGGTAAAGTGCGCCCCGCTTCTCGTCGAGGACGATCCCGTTCGCGAAGCAGAGCCCACTGAGGACGCGGCGCGCTTTCGGGTGCGGCCGGCGGGCCGTCGGGGCGGCGATCCGGAAGAGCGCGCCGTCCGCCACGAACGTGTTGAACGACTTCGTGAGGTCTTCTTCGGATTTCGCCCCGCCGCGATTGCGGCTCGACTGCGTGAACCAAATCGCGCCCGTGCTGTCGCGCACGGCCGTGTTGACGGCGTAGGGGTGCTGATGAACCAGCGTCGTGCTCTCGGCCTCGATGTCGGTGCGGTAGATCGCGCCGGTGTGAATGTCGGCGACGAGGATGTGCTTGCCGTCGGGCTCCAGCGCGACGCCGTTGGGCGCGGCCGGCCAGGTCTTGGGATCGTGCCGGAAGCCGGCCTTGGCGAAGTTGCCGAACGGGCGAACGGACCCATCGGCGGCGATGAGGCTGAGGCCGTGTTTCTGATCGGCGACGATGATCCGCCCATCGGCGAGCGCGACGCCGTCCTCCGCGCGGTTGAGGCCCTTCGCTGCAGGGAAGACGTTGAACTTCGCGGCGGATTGCGCCGAGGCGGCGTCGTCGTTGGTGGCCGTCATCGTGGCGCAAGCCGACAAGGCGCCCGCGACGAGGGCGAGAGAGAAGAGCCGTTTCATTTGAGTCCCCGGAGTTGGTTGA
>CAZYGK010000106.1:0-11077 GCA_964647355.1 uncultured Flavobacteriaceae bacterium
ACCCGCGCTCGCGCTGAACTACCCGGTCAAGAAATGGGCGGCGGCGGCCGCGCTCATCGCGTCCGCATTCTACCTGCTCCTGAGTGGCGCGTCGGTGCCCACGCAACGGTCCTTCGTCATGATTGCTGTCGCACTCATTGCGATCATATTCGATCGCAGCGCGCTGAGCATGCGAACCATCGCCATAGCCGCAGCCGTGGTTCTGGTATGGACGCCTGAAGCGTGGATGGATCCTAGTTTTCAGATGTCGTTTGCAGCCGTCGCCGCGTTGATTGCCGCCTACGAATGGTGGTCTGCCCGTCGCATTCCGGACGCCGAGCCTCCCGGCATCGTTCGCCGTGCCGCCCGCATGGTGGCCGCTGCGGCAATCACGAGCCTGATCGCCGGCATAGCGACCGCACCATTCGCGGCCTATCATTTCAATCGGTTCGCCGACTACGGCGTCGCAGCCAACGTCCTGGTGATGCCGCTCGTGAGCTTTGTCATCATGCCCGCCGGCGTTCTCGCCCTCTTGCTGATGCCCTTTGGCCTAGAAGCCGCGCCGCTTGCCGCGATGGGGGAGGGGATCGAGGTAATGCTCGGCATCGCCCATTGGGTTGCTTCCTGGCCTGGCGCCACGCAGGCAGTAGGCGCAATGCCGATTGAAAGCCTCGCGCTCGTCACTGCAGGAGGCGTTTGGGTCGCCGTGTGGCAGGCGTCATGGCGCTGGCTTGGCATCGTGCTTGTTGTGGCGGGCGGCCTGGTCGGGGTGCTCAGTAAACAAGCCGACATTCTCATCGCCGGCGATGGCGACAATGTTGCTGCCCGCGGCCGCGACGGAAAGCTCCACCTCGTGTCGTCGCGCCGCGGCCGATTCGACGCGGAAATCTGGCTCCGCCGCGACGGCGATTCTCGAGAGTTTCCAGGTGTCGAATCGAGCGAGGCGGACGGCTTCGTTTGCGACGCTGCCGGCTGCGTCACACGCGTCGACGGCGATCCGGCACGCACGCTCGCGGTCTCTTGGACCGCTGAAGCGTTAACGGAAGACTGCGCGGCGTCCGCAATCCTGGTCGATCTCACGCGCGGCTGGCATCCGCCATGCTCGACCTCGAAACTCAACGTGACCCGGCGTCTGCTTCAACGCGAGGGCGCCATCGCCGCCACTTTCGCGGGCAACACGTTAGAGTGGACTTCGGTCGCCAGGGTCCGGGGCAATCGTCCATGGGTAGCGACGCCCCGGAAACAACCTAATAACGCCGCACCAACCCAACCAACCGGCCCTGCACCCTGACCCGATCCGGTCCGAAGATGCGCGTCTCATAAGCGGGGTTTGCCGCCTCAAGCGCAATCTGCGAACCGCGCTTGCGGAGCCGCTTCAACGTAGCTTCGGCCGAATCGACCAACGCCACGACGATGTCGCCCGATTGCGCGTCTTCGGTGCGCTGAATGAGAACGGTATCGCCGTTCAATATGCCGGCGTTGATCATCGAGTCGCCCGTGACCTCGAGCGCGAAATGTTCGCCGGATCCGAGCATCGCCTCGGCGACCGGTACATTGTCGGTCGCATTCTGCAGTGCTTCGATCGGCGTACCGGCCGCGATCCGCCCCATGATCGGCACTTCCACGATCCGCTTGGCACCCGTGCCGATAGTCTTGGCGTGCGGTGGTTTGATACCCCCGTCGATGACGCCCAAACTCGGCTTGTGCCCGGTCGAGGAAACCGTCCGCGCCCGCGGTTTGGGCATATTCGAATTATCCGGCAGCTTGATCACCTCCAACGCCCGTGCGCGATGCGCTAGCCGGCGAAGGAAGCCGCGTTCTTCTAAAGCCGTAATGAGCCGGTGGATGCCCGACTTCGAACGCAGGTCGAGTGCTTCCTTCATCTCGTCGAACGAAGGCGCGACGCCCGTTTCACGAAGACGCTCGTGAATGAACATCAGGAGATCGTACTGTTTGCGGGTCAGCATGGGGGTAAGCCCTATATCTGGGAACAGAGTCGGAACAATCACCGTTTGTTCTAGTGTTGTTCCCGGGTTCCGTCAACAGGGATTTTTGGTGCGCCACTACAGGCCGGATCAATCGAGACGCAGGACAGCCACGCTCTCGCCCTTCGCGCGCGCCGGATCGTTCGCAGGCCGTACGATCAAGCCATCGGCATGCGCAAAGGGCCGCAACATGCTTGAGTCCTGCACCGGAAACGGCTCGGCGACCAAAAGACCATCGCCATCAATCCTTAAGCCGCACCGCACATAGTCCTGGCGTTGGTCGTTGGGTCCAACAGGGCTCGCGAGCTTGGCCGACACCGGCGCTATCGCCCCGTCGGCTCGCCCAAGCAGCTTGTAGATCATCGGCTTTAGATAGAGCTGCGCGCACACCATCGCCGACACCGGATTGCCGGGAAGCCCTAAGAACGGGATTGACCGATACTTGCCGCTGATCAGCGGCTTGCCCGGTCGCATCGCGATCTTCCAGAACGCAACTTTCAGTTCGGGCGCGAGTGCCTTCTGCACGAGATCGTGGTCGCCCACCGAAGCGCCGCCAAGTGTCACGAATACGTCGGCGCCATCGCTCGCCGCAGCCTTGAATCGGATATCGTCGATCTTGTCGCGCGCGATCCCAAGTTCGCGGACGGTCGCGCCCCACTCCAAGACGCTGGCCGCAAGCCCCGCCGACGTTGATGCGATGATCTGTGCCGGCCCGGGTTCACCGCCGGGCGGCACAAGCTCATCGCCGGTAGCAAGGATCGCGATCCGCGGCTGGCGCACGCACGGTAGCACCGCGTGATTCATCGACGCCGCAAGTGCGATATCGCGCGGGGAAAGCCGCTGACCGGCCTTCAGCAGCTTGTCGCCCTTCTTGAAATCCAACCCCGCACGGCGAATGTGCCGCCCGGCCGGCGCAGCACCGTCGACGACATGAACCTCATCACCGGCCGCCTTCGTGTTTTCTTGGATGACGATCGTGTTCGCCCCTTTGGGGACGGGCGCGCCTGTAAAGATGCGGACGGCCTCGCCCTTGCCGACCGAACGGTCGAACATCGCGCCCGCCGCCACGGACCCGATAACTCTCAAATTCGCCGGAAGGGACGCAACGTCCTGCGCCCGAACCGCATACCCATCCATCGCACTCACGTCGAACGGCGGCTGCGTGCGATTGGCGGCGACATCTACGGCAAGCGCGCGGCCCGCAGCGGCTCCCAACGACACGCTCTCTTGCCCGAGGCGCTTAAGCCCTTCGAGCACCTTCGTTTGAGCTTCGGCGACGGACAGCATGGCCTAGGCGCGGTACAGGTCTTCCGGCGCGACCCCGATCGCCGCCGCGAGCTTATCTTCTTCGCCTTTCGTCAAGGTGTGCGTGCGGCCGTGCAGGAAGCTGAAGATCACGCCTACAGCAACCCCAGCATCCTTGGCCCAAGCGTGGGCGGTAAGCCCGTGGCTTGCCATGAAGCGGCGAAGCGCGTCGCGCCGCGCCGCGTGATCGGCCGTAGCCTTCCGGGGCTGCTCGCCTTCCGCAGGCGTCGAGCGATGCCGAACCAGCCGCGCCGCGGCAGCGGTTGTCGGCCGGCGAACAAGACGTCCCCGCGCCGGGCTCTTCTTGTCCGGTTCTGCGCGATACGCGCCCGACTTGCCGCCTTCCTTAGACATCAGCCGTACCGCTTCGATCACAATGCCGCGCTCGGCAGCTTTCAGCATGTCGTAGATCGTCAGGGCCGCGACGGTCGCCGCGGTCAACGCCTCCATCTCGACCCCGGTTTGGCCCGATACTTTGACGCTTGCGAGAACGCGAATGAGAGACGCCTCCTCGTCCGGCTCACAAGCGACCGTCACGCCGGAGATCGGCAGCGGGTGACAAAGCGGAATGATCTCAGACGTCTTCTTCGCGGCCATAATTCCCGCGATGCGCGCGACCGCCAGAACGTCGCCCTTTGGCGCCGTGCCCTCAAGCACCAACGCCAGCGTTTCAGGCTTCATCCGCACAATGGCCTCGGCCATCGCTGTGCGCGTAGTCGTGTCCTTGCCCGAGACATCGACCATCTTGGCCTTACCGTGCTCGTCGAGGTGCGTGAGCTTGCTCATGCAGCCCCCTTGAGCAACGTCGCCGTCGCGGCAGCCACGTCATGCTGGCGCATCAGACTCTCCCCGACCAGGAATGCCCGCACGCCGGCGCGCGAGAGCCGCACCAAATCCTCATGCGTGTTTATCCCGCTCTCGGCCACCACGAGCGCGGACTTTGGCACCAGTGGCGCCAACTCTTCCGTCACAGACAGCGACGTCTCGAAAGTCTTCAGGTTCCGGTTGTTGATCCCAACCAGTTTGGGCCCGAGCTTCAGTGCTCTTTCCATCTCCTCGCGGTTGTGCACCTCGACGAGAACGTCCATGCCCAACTGCAGAGCCATCGCGTTCAAGACATGAGCATCTTGATCTGTCACCGCCGCCATGATGATCAAAACGCAATCCGCACCGAGCGCGCGGGCCTCAACCACCTGATACGGGTCGAACATGAAGTCCTTGCGTAACGCGGGCAGCTTGGTCGCGCCGCGAGCCTGAACCAAATATTCTTTCGCGCCTTGAAACGACGGAGTGTCCGTCAATACCGAAAGGCAAGCGGCGCCGCCCGCCTCATAGGCGCGCGCGAGCGCAGGCGGATCGAAGTCCGGCCGTATGAGCCCTTTCGACGGGCTAGCCTTCTTGACCTCCGCAATCAGAGCAAAACGACCGGCGTCGATGGTCTTGCGCAACGCATCGGCAAATGGACGCACAGCGGGCGCGCGCTTTGCCGCCGCTTCGACTTGCGCGAGCGGCGCTGCCGCTTTCGCCGTCGCGATCTCCGCCCGCTTGTAGTCGGCAATCTTGTCGAGAACACCCGCCGAAGCCGCATTCGACGCCGCCACCAGCTGCGCCAGCGTCGCGCGCGCACGCCCGTCATCGATCGCTCGGGCAGCAGCAGTAACGCCGTCGCCAAGCGTCGTCACCTTGCCCGCAACAACCAAAGCCGCCGCCGCATTGAGGCACACGATGTCGCGATAGGCGCCGGCCTCGCCGTCGAGCAGGCATCGGATCGCGCGGGCGTTCGCTGCAGCATCGCCACCGTGGATCTTCTCGATTGGATATGTGGCAAGCCCAACATCCCCGGGGGCCACCGTGAACTTGCGGATTTCGCCGTGGTTTAGCTCCACCCCATGAGTCGGCCCGCTGATCGAAAGCTCGTCGAGCCCGTCCGTCCCATGCACCAGCCAAGCCCGCTCCGTCCCGAGCGCCTTCAACACCTGCGCGAGCGGCTCGAGCCATTTGTCGGAGAACACGCCGATCAACTGCCGCCTCACGCGCGCCGGATTGCTCAATGGTCCGAGCAAGTTGAAGATCGTACGGAACCCGAGCTGCTGGCGCACAGGCCCCACGTGCTTCATCGCGCTGTGATGGGCCGGCGCGAACAAGAACCCTAAATGCGCTTCCGAAATGCATCGCGCCACCTGCGCCGGGGCGAGGTCGATCTTGACCCCAAGAGCTGCCAGAACATCGGCAGAACCGCTTTTCGACGACTGCGCGCGATTGCCGTGCTTAGCGATATGAACGCCGCAGGCTGCCGCGACAAACGCCGCGGCCGTCGAAATGTTGAGTGTGCCGAGCCCGTCGCCGCCCGTGCCGCAGGTGTCGATCGCATCCGCCGGTGCATCGACACTGAGCACCCGCGCGCGCAATGCCTGCACGGCGGCCGCGATCTCGTCCACCGTTTCGCCGCGCATGTGCAGCGCGGTCAAGAACGCGGCGATCTGCGGCTCGGTCGCCTTGCCGTCCATGATCGTATCGAACGCGTCGGCCGCCTCGGCTTTACTGAGCACCGCACCAGATGCAGCCTTGGCGACCAGCGCTTTGAAGTGATCGACGCTCATGCAGCCCGCGCAAGGGTGAGGAAATTCTTCAGCAGGGCGTGCCCGTGCTCAGTCGCGATGCTCTCCGGGTGGAACTGAACGCCATGTACCGGGTGCTCGCGATGCGACAAACCCATGATCACGCCATCGTCGGTTTGAGCAGTGACCGTAAGCGAGTTCGGCAAGGTCGCGGGGTCCACGGTAAGCGAGTGGTAGCGCGTCGCGTTGAAAGGGGAGGGGAGCCCCTTGAAGACGCTCTCGCCCGTATGCCGGATCGCCGAAACCTTCCCGTGCATCGGTGAAGGCGCCCGCACGACCTTACCGCCGTAGATCTGGCCGATAGCCTGATGCCCCAGACACACCCCGAGGATTGGCGTCGTCTCCCGAGCCCGCTCGATCAGCTTCAGGCAAATCCCGGCCTTGTCCGGGTCGCAAGGACCGGGTGACAACACGATCGCCTTCGGTCTCTTGGTCATCGCCTCATCGACCGTCAGTTGATCGTTGCGATAGACTTCAACCGTGGCGCCCAGCTGCCCCAGATAATGGACCAGGTTCCAGGTAAAACTGTCGTAGTTGTCGATCAAAAGGATCATCGACGCGGGCGGTCTCTAGTTGTCGGACTCATGAGCCAGATAAACACAACCGGCAGGGGCTTGGACAGCCGAATTTCAGCCGCAAATCGGCTCGCCAGACGCCCTGCTTCGGCCTATATGAAGGCCTATAGTCATCTCAACCTTACCGCATGCCAAGGAGCACCCCCATGCAGAAGCGCTTGCAGTTCTACATCGACGGCAAATGGGTCGACCCCTCGACGCACAAGACGCTCGAAGTGATCAACCCGGCGACCGAGGAACCGATCGGCGTCATCAGCCTCGGCTCGAAGGCCGACGTCGATAAGGCGGTCGCCGCCGCCCGCAAGGCGTTTGAGACGTTCTCGCAGACGACGAAGGAAGAGCGCCTCGCGCTGCTCCAAAAGATCACCGAGGTCTATCAACGCCGCTTCGGCGAGTTCGCCGAGACGATCTCGCTCGAGATGGGCGCGCCGATGTGGCTGTCGAAGGCCGCCCAAGCTGCAACCGGCGTCGCGCATCTGATGCAGACGATGAAGATCCTGAAAGACTTCGAGTTCACGAAAACCCAAGGCACGACCGGCATCATGTACGAGCCGGTTGGCGTCGTCGGCATGATCACGCCGTGGAACTGGCCGGTGAACCAGATTATGTGCAAAGCCGCCCCCGCGATCGCGGCCGGCTGCACGATGGTCCTGAAGCCGTCCGAAATCGCACCGCTGAACGCGATGCTGATCGCCGACGTCTTTCACGAAGCAGGCGTGCCCCCAGGCGTCTTCAACCTCGTCAACGGCGAAGGCCCGACGGTGGGCGAAGCGATGTCGGCGCATCCCGGCATCGACATGATGTCGTTCACGGGCTCGACGCGCGCAGGCGTCGCGGTCGCCAAAGCCTCGGCCGACACGGTCAAGCGCGTGACGCAGGAACTGGGCGGCAAGTCCGCGAACATCATCCTCGAAGACGCGGACCTGAAGAAGGCCGTCACGGGTGGCGTCATGGGCTGCTTCGGCAACTCCGGCCAGTCCTGCAACGCGCCGACGCGCATGTTCGTGCCGCGCAAGAAGCAGGATGAGGCCATCGCCATCGCGAAAGCCACGGCGGAATCGGTGAAGGTCGCCGATCCGTTCTCCGAAGGCATGGTCATGGGCCCCGTCGTCAGCGAGGCTCAGTTCAACAAGATCCAGGGCCTCATCAAGAAGGGCATCGACGAAGGTGCGACGCTCGTCACCGGCGGTCTCGGCCGTCCGGACGGCCTGAACCGCGGCTACTTCGTGCGCCCGACGGTTTTTGCGAACGTGACGAACGAAATGACGATCGCACGCGAGGAAATCTTCGGACCGGTCCTTTCGATCCTGCCCTACGACACGGAAGAGCAGGCGATCGCCATGGCGAACGACACGCCTTACGGCCTGTCCGGCTATGTCCAATCGGGCTCCGTCGAACACGCCCGCAAGGTCGCGTCGAAGCTGCGCACCGGCAACGTCCACCTGAACGGCGCCGGCCCCGACTTCAACGCACCGTTCGGCGGCTACAAGATGTCGGGCACCGGCCGCGAATGGGGCGAGCACGGCTTCAAGGAATTCCTCGAAGTCAAAGCCGTGTTGGGCTTCCAGGCGGCGTAACCTTCGCGCACCTCAAGAACGCGAAACGGCCTGGGCATCGCTGCCCAGGCCGTTTTCATTTGTCTCGTCTCAGACCCGCTCGATGATGATCGCAGGCGCCATGCCGCCGGCGGCGCACATCGTCACCAGCCCGCGCTTCAGGTTGCGCCGCTCCAGCTCGTCCAGAATCGTGCCGATCAGGATCGAGCCCGTCGCGCCGATCGGATGGCCGAGCGCCATCGCCCCGCCGTTGACGTTCACCTTCGCGCGATCGAGGCCGAGGTCGCGGATGAACTTCTCGGCGACCACCGCAAACGCCTCGTTGATCTCCCAAAGGTCGATGTCGTTGACGCTGAGCCCCGCTTTCGCGAGCACCTTCTTCGCCGCCGGCACCGGCGCGTTCAGCATCAACGTCGGGCTGTCGCCGACATTCGCGACCGCAACGACGCGCGCCCGCGGCTTCAAACCCTTCTTCTTCGCATAACCCGGCGAGGCGAGCAGCACACAGCCCGCGCCATCCACGACGCCCGACGAGTTGCCGGCGTGATGGAAGTGCTTCAGCTTCAGCTCCGGATAGACCTGGCGGATCAACCCGGCAAGCGTCGTGCCCTTGTCGTCGAGCGGCACTTCCGCCATCGGTTCGAACGAAGGCTTCAGCGCAGCCAAACCTTCGCGCGTCGTCTGCGGCCGCGGAAACTCTTCGTGATCGAGCGCGAGCGTCCCGTCTTCCTTGTAGACCGGCACGAGGCTCTTCTTGAAATGCCCGCCCTTGATCGCGGCATCCGCGCGCTGCTGGCTGACATAGGCGAGGTCGTCGAGCGCCTCGCGCGAAATCCCTTCAAGCGTCGCGATCGCGTCCCCGCAAATGCCCTGGTGCGATTGCGGATGCCGCGCGCGCAGGCGCAGGTTGCCCGCATCCATCAGCGTCGGCCCGCCGGATGTGTCGCGCAGGCTCGACGTGTAGGACATCATCTCGGTCCCGCCCGCGATGATGAGGTCCTCATACCCCGCCGCAATCGACGCCGCGGCCATGTTCACCGACGTGATCCCCGAGCCGCAGAACCGGTCGAGCGTCACCCCCGAGGCCTTCGTGTCGTACCCGGCGTCGAGCGCCGCCATCCGGCCCATGTCCATCGCCTGCTTGCCGCGCTGGGTCGAGGTGCCCCAGATGATGTCGTCCACTTCCGCGGTGTTGAGGTCGTTGCGCTTCGCCACCGCCTTCAAGACGGTCGCGGCCAGCTGCTGCGGATGAATCTCCGACAACGCGCCCTTGCCGATCTTGCCGATACCGCGCGGCGTGCGGCACGCGTCGATAATGTATGCTTCGCCCATTTGTATGCTCCTCGTGTGAATGTCGATCGGCGAAGTGACCAACAATTGCCCGCAGGAGTCAAACCTGACCTTCCTGGGACCGCGGGCGTCCTCGCCCGCACTTCAACACCGGCGACCAAAAACACTCGTCATGGCCGGGCTTGACCCGGCCACCCAGGGCCAATGCCGCAGCGTCTTCGCGGCATTCGCAAACCTGCAACTGAGCAGCCTGCCCGCGAACGCTGGCGGAGCGCTCCTGGGTGGCCGGGTCAAGCCCGGCCATGACGACTGTGGATTGGCTCGATGGCAGGGATGCCGCAAGGCGCACGCGAAGGGCAGGGCGCAAATCTTCGTCCTGACGAAGGACGAAGGCGGCCGCCCCGTGCGGTTCACGACCGGTTACGCGCAAAGGTCGCCTGAGGCGCAACCGACGTCAGCGGCGTGATCCAAGTCGACGGCAACGCGCTCGTCATGCCGGGCGACCAAGCCGAGATCGCCTTCGAACGCGGCAAACCGGTCGGCCTGGAACAAGGCGTCCGCTTCGCCATCCGCGAAGGCGGCAAAACCGTCGGCGCGGGGTTGGTGACGGCGGTGGACGCGTGAGGTGTTGGGGCCTCCGACCTGCGGAGCATCCGTAGGTCGGAGATTGTACTTATATAAATCAATGCCTCAAGACCACGTTGACTGTTAACATCGCGGACGCACTGGCGGACGCAGGCAAGAGTGTCCTGCTTGTTGACGCGGATCCGCAGTGCAACCTGACATCCTTTTATTTGAGTGAGGCGCAGCTTGAGGGCCTGCTGAGGGACTCCGACGAAGATGGCAGCGGTGAAACCATCTGGTCTGCAGTTAAACCCGTGGCGCAGGGCCGAGGTGGTATCGCGGACATCCCTGAGATTGAGGTGTCGAACGGGATGAGTCTGATTGTTGGCGACGTGCTGTTGTCAGAGTATGAGGAGGTTCTGCCGCTTGCGTGGACCGAATGCTTCGCGCGGATGGCGCGTGGCTATGACATAACGACGGCGCTTTCCAAAGTGGTTAGTCGCGCTGCAACACGCGTTGACGCAGACGTCTGTCTATACGATGTGGGGCCTAACGTTGGTGCGTTGAACCGAGCAGTGATTCTCGACTGCGACTATTTCATAACACCAGTTGCCGCAGATCTTTTCTCGTTGCGCGCATTGTCGACAGTCGGAAGGTCGATAGCGAAGTGGATCAACGATTGGAATACCATTCGAACTATGGCCAACGCCACCGATGTGCGTGAGTTGTTCGTCGGTCGTCCGGCATATCTTGGCTACATTACGTCGGCCTTCAAGGTAAACTCCGGACGGAATGCTGCCGATCCGCACGCACAGTGGGAAGCAAAGATAGCACCGCGGGTCCGCGACCGTATCGCCAGAGACCTTTCAGCAATTGACCCGCGGTTGGTTCCACAAGGCGGCAACAAGATTGGCGGGATCAAGAACTTTCACAGCTTGGCTGCATCGGCGCAAATGGAGGGCGTCGCCATCGGCAAGCTTCGCGGGCATGTTAATCCAGGTCATTATGGACAGGTCGACGAGGCAGCGGACGAATTTACTCAGGTGGCTCGCGAAATCATTCGCCGCACAGGAATCTAAGCACAAGGTAGTGTTCCTGCAAAGGGGCGGGGACAGTTTGCCTATTCCCTGAGGGGCGTGAATACGTATACTGTCCCAGTAGTGTCCGGGGAACCGTGGCCTCAGGTACGATAAATCATTGAGAAC
>CAZYGK010000107.1:0-11015 GCA_964647355.1 uncultured Flavobacteriaceae bacterium
TGCCGCATATCATCATGCAGAACGACAAGGCGGTTTCGATCAACAACACGACGCAAATCGACCTGCAGGGCCAATGCGCGTCGGAGTCGGACGGGCACCGGCATATCTCCGGTACGGGCGGGCAGCTGCAGTTCGTGCGCGGCGCCTATGCGTCGAAGGGGGGCAAGTCGTTCATGCTGCTCGCGTCGACCTACGAGCGCAAAGGGCAACGCAAGAGCCGGATCGTGCTGGACCTCACGCCCGGCAATATCGTGACGACGCCGCGGTCGGACGTCATGTACGTCGTGACCGAGTACGGAATGGTCAATTTGAAGGGGAAGTCGGTGTCCGAACGGGCGAAGGCGCTCATCGGGCTCGCTCATCCGGATTTTCGCGAAGGGCTTGAGCGTCAAGCGCGCGAGGCGGGATTGCTGCCGCGCTGGTTTGCGATGGGTGGCGTCAGCTAAGCGCAAATTCGAGACGGGGCAGCATTCGGCCGGGGATCGAGCCTGACGGCGCGAAGCCCGCATCGCAAGCACCCATGCGCCGATAGAATGGGGCGGCGTCCGGGTCGGCTTCTATGACGAGCGCTCGAGCGCCCCGCTTGCGCGCTGTCTCCACGCACCACGCGAACAGCAAGCGGCCGACACCCGCCCTCACGGTATCCGGCTCGACGAACAGCTTGTCGACAGTTGCTTGCGCGTCCGCGACAGAAACTTGCGCGACGCCGACGATAGCGCCGCCGCGCTCAGCAACTTGAACCTGGCTGCGCTCGAGATCTTCCGGCGTCAGCGCAAGTTCGGCGCGGCAAGACTCCATGAAGGCCGCGTCATAGCCCCAGATTGCCTTCGAGCGTAGGCACAAGGCGGACAACGCTGCGCACTCGGCCCGCCGTGCCGGGCGTAAGCGGAGATCAGCGGCGTTCCGATGTACCATGGCGGCTAGAGATCACGACAGGTTGGGGTGATCAAGAGATCGCGCGACGAAGCATGGCTGACACGCAAGATGTATGGCGCGTTGGCGCCGCTGTTTCGGATGACATCCGAAGCGTTGTCGCCACGAGGCCGCTTTGCGGCAGTCGCTGACGACGTGCGCATGATGCGCCTGAGGCGACAATTCGCGTTGCATTCGTGCACGACGCTATCCTGACAAGCGAGGTAGACTTCGGCGAGCGACCGATACGTGCTCTTCTTGTGTTGCTGTCCGGCGGCACCGTGCTGCAACCGGATTGCTTGTGTGAGACATTTCGTCCGTCGCGCGAGTGAGGCGCGTACGCGCGGATGAACGCTCGGTTCGTTACGTCGAATTAACTCACGCGACGAAGCCGAAGCGAAAATCCACAACTGTCGATTACACTCTCACGGTCAAAGAGCTTGACGGCACGACGCGCATGATCTCGGACCGTCGCGTGCGTGCGAGCGTCGGCCCTTGGAAAACGCTTCTGTTTTCTCGCGCAACGTTTCACGCGTGCGACACGCAGACACAGAACAAGATGACAACCCGATCTCGATCCCGCACGCGGCACATTTTTTTCGACGGCGTATTTCTCGGAAATTTCTCTTCCGCTTTTCCGGAATCTCTTGATCGTCCGTGTACGGATAATCTGCAGCAAGCGCTCGCGATGCGAATCGGTTGTTGACGGCCCAACGGTCGTTGGCTTAAGTTTATGACACTTCAGTGAACCCCCAACGCTGCGCGGCATTCTTCGATGCAGTGTCTTCACAGAGGGCCGGGAAACCGGCGACGGATGCTATAAATGACGATTCAAAAGACGCGCGTTCGTACTCGACCGAGTTCACTGAGCCCCACCTGGGCGTCCACTACCTAAGACGCAGTTCACAGAAAATGACGACCTGACTTTCCGCAGCTACCTGCGGCATCGATATCGTTTTGCCGCGGGGCACCCGCCGTCCGCGGTACTGGGATCACCTGCCTTCGTTGCAACGATAAGAAAAGAGGGATGCGTCAATGCTCACTTCGAAAGCTACCTACGCACCGTCCTCGCGAGCCAACGACTTCTGGCCGCGCGCGCAAGCCACGCTGCGCGCGGAACTCGGCGATCACCGCTATGGCATGTGGATCGCGCCGTTGCGCCTCAAATCTGCCGACGACGGCCGCGTCGTGCTGTCGGGCCCTACGCAGTTTCTTTGCGACAACGTCCGTGAGAAGTACGGCGAGCGGATCGCAGCGCTGATTGCCTTCTTTTCCGGCCAAAAACGCGTTGTGATGTTCGAGCCGATCATTGCAGCGCCGGTTGGTCGCGATCCGCAACCGCTATTCGACGGCACCGAACTGCCCGCAGCGCCGGCGGCCGAGCGGCGGATTACGGTCGATCAGGTCAAGCGGCGCGCTACCGAATGGTACAAGCTGCAGCCCGGGGATCTGGAGTCGCGCAGCCGCAAGCGCGATGTCGTGCGGCCGCGCCAGATCGCGACCTATGTCGCGCGCCAACTCACGAAGCAGTCATTCCCCCAGATCGCGCGCAAATTCGGGCCGCGGGATCACAGTACAATTTTGCACGGTTGCCAGCTCGTCGAAGAGTTGATGACTGTCGATCCCGCGTTCGCCGCGGACGTGAAGGCATTCATGCATTCCGTCCGGGACGAAACTCCGAGCTAAGAACAACAACAGTAGCGCTTGGGTCGCGCGGTAGCTCGTCCAGCCCGGACGGGCTGCCGCGTTTGCGCGTTTGGGCGGGGCTAAGCTAGGTATCGGGGATGCAAGCCGCTCTCATACGCGACGACATCGTCCGCTGCCTTTCAACCATCCGCCCGCATGTGCGGCGCACCCCCGTGCTTGAGGCGGGCGACGGGCTCACCCTCAAGCTCGAATTCATGCAGCACGCGGGCTCGTTCAAGGCGCGCGGCGCGTTCGCCAATTTGCTGCTGCGCGACGTGCCAAAAGCTGGCGTCGTTGCGGCGTCGGGCGGCAATCACGGCGCTGCAGTCGCGTTTGCGGCGCAGAAGCTGCACAAGCCTGCGAAGATTTTTGTGCCGCAAATCTCCTCGCCGGCGAAAGTCGAGCGCATCCGGAGCTACGGCGCTGACCTCGTCGTTGGCGGTGCTGCCTATGCTGAGGCTCTAGCTGCGAGCGAAGCGTGGGCACAAACGTCCGGCGCGATGCGCGTCCACGCTTACGATCAGCGCGAGACGCTGCTCGGCGCAGGCACGGTCGGGCTGGAAATCGAGGAACAGGTCGACGGTGTCGAGACGGTGATCGCGGCCGTCGGCGGTGGCGGTCTTTTGGGCGGCATTGCTGCCGCTCTTGGGCAGACCACGCGCGTGATCGGCGTCGAGCCGGAGGGCTGCCCTACCCTAACCCACGCACTGGCCGCAGGTCGGCCGGTCGATGCGCCGGTTGGTGGGATTGCCGCCGACTCGCTCGGCGCGAAGCGGGTCGGCGCGTTGATGTTTCCGATTGCCCAGCGCCATGTCGCGCAGGTCGTGCTCGTCAGCGACGACGATATTCGGGCGGCGCAGCAGGCGCTGTGGGTCCAGTTCCGTATCGTCGCCGAGCCCGGTGGCGCAGCAGCGTTTGCTGCGGTGCATGCGGGCCGCTACAAGCCACGTCCGGGTGAGCGGGTGGCGGTGGTCGTCAGCGGCGCAAACACGACGGCTGTGAACTTCGAGGCCTAAGCTCCATGACGGATGTCTATGACGACTATCGCGACGAATTCCGCAAGCGCGTGCTTGCCGGGCGGCCGCGCACGATCTTGGAGGTCGGGGCGGGCGACGGCGCGTTCCTGCGGACGGTTGCGGGCCAAGTCGATCGGCTCGCCGGGCTCGATCCCGATGCGATGACCGTCGCCAATCTCAAGATGGAAGGCTTCGAGGCTGTCGAAGGCGTTGCGGAACGGCTGCCGTTTGCGGACGGTGAGTTCGACATCGTCGTGTTTTCGTTCACGCCGCATCACACGAGCGACTGGGATGCGGCGCTCAACGAAGCGATGCGCGTCGCGCGAAATGGGATCGAGATCCTGGACGTTTGGTACGACGAGAGCATCGCCGATCAGCGCACGACGCTTGCGCTCGACCGTTGGTACAAGACGATCGACCGGCACTTAGGGCTGGTGCACAACGACTGCCTCACGCCAGGCGCGCTGCTTCAGCCCGTGATTGCGCGGCCGGACATCACGTTCGACTACGCGTGCCGGCGCATCGCTTCCTCTCTCGATATGGCGGAGACGCTGGAGCACGGACGCACGAAGCTCGCGAAGGTCGACAACGACCCAGCGCTTGCGCGCGCGTTCGAGGAGATCATCGCCGCGGGCGAGCGCGACGGGATGAGCGACGAAGGCGCGATCCTGATGACGATCGAGAAGCGGCGGTAGCTACTCCTTGATGAGCCAGCTGCGCTTTTCCGCCGGGTCCAAGACGAGGACGTAGTCCTTCAAGATCGAGAAGCCGACATTTGCGTATTCGAGGCGCTCGATGAACGTCACTTCAGGGTTCGCGAGTGTGATCGGGCCGGCGCGCACGATGCCGTTGATGCGCGACAGGAACGCTTTGCGCTCTCCGCCGGCCATCTTCGCGGGCTTTGTCGGCGTCAGCGGCACGCTGAGGGAAACGCGGTCGGCGACTTCGAGCGGCAGGCTGAATCCTCGACCGGAGCCGGTATCCATATGCGCGCTGAATTTGACCCCGGCAACATCGACCTCGATCGACGGGAGGGGATGTGCGCCGGAATAGGGATTGGCGGGCGCGGCCGGGATCGTTGCGGGCGACTTCGCGGCGACCACCACGCGAGACTTCGGCAATTCGAAGCGAACCAGCGAACCCGCAAAGAGATTGGGGCTCATAACGCCCGAGATTCCCGGCAACGGAATACCGAGGTCGCCGACGACGACACGGGCGCCCGAGACATCGGCATCGCCCAGGCGCGCCGTCGGAAGGCGCGAGAGTTGCGCTTGGATTGTCCTGCTCGATCCCGGACTTCCGATTTGCACGATACCCTCGTTTGGAAGGCTATGGCGCTGGCCGATGTCGCTGCCTAACACCGCGCCTCCGGCACCGCTGTCGAAGATCACGGTCACCGATGGGGCGTCTGCGATCGTCAGCTGAGCTGTTGGGCGCGGACCGGTCGTGTCCAACGGGATGATGCCGCCGGCAACGGCGACCTTTGCTAGCGCGGCCGTTGCGATCAGCGCGGCCCGTGCAAAGCTTCCAAACGACTTCATATCGATCCCCCACGTTGTCTGGTCATTTTGTTCTGTGCCATCCGCGGCGTCACCCCGGTTCATGTCCATGCAAACGCACTTTGTGGTGAGAACTTTGTCAAATTTTGTCGGCCGGCGGCTTGCGGACAAACAACCCAACGGCGGCTAAGACGAACCATGCGCCTTGCGCGACCACGACCGCGCCCATGCCGTGCACGTTCAGCGTCAGCGTGCCGGAGACGAGCCAGGCGAAGACGCCGATGCCGACGATGAAGCCCGCGATCTGGATGGCGGCGGCGAGGATTCCCTTCTCCGGCCAAGCGAGCGCGTAGAGCACGATCGCGGCGGAGAAGAAGCCGACGTGCAGCGTCGCAAACGATTGGTTCAGGTACCACTCGAGGCGCAAGAGGCCGTGCAGAAGATCCTTCTCTGCCCCCGATGCCGACATCATGGATTGGATGAGCCGCGGCGCGACCAGGCCGCTCATCGTGGCGGCGAGCATCACGGTGATCGCACCGAAGAAGTAGAAGAAGAACGCGAGAGCGGAGGCGGGCTTGGCGAAGCCGATGCTGCGCGAGAGCGCGAACATGCCGAACGTGAGGAGCGGCGCCACGGCGATCGCGACGCCGTGAACGACGATGCCGAGCAGGATCACTCTGTCTGCGTCCGCATTGTGCGGCACACCCGAGGGATGAAGCGCCATTACACCTAACATGGCGAGCGTCCCACCTATCAGCGCTGCGGCGCCGGTGCGTTCGAGCGTCATCGAAATCCCCCCGTTGGAAGCCGTTCCTGCCGCGTGATAGGGTCCTGCACCCCGCGCGGCTAGTCACGTGCGCGTGGGTTAGGGCGGTTCGGAGACTGGGGGCGGACACGTGTCCAGCAAATCGGTACAGCGGCGTGCGAAGCGGACCAGCGTCGACAAGCGGTCGCTGCGTACGCGCGGCGCGTTGGCGATGGCGTTGATCGATCTCGTTCCGCGCCACGGAATCGATAGGCTCGATGTGCGCAGACTCGCGGCGGCGGCGGGCGTCGGCCGCTCGACCTTCTACAAGCATTACGCCGACAAGGACGACTTCTTGATCAAGTCGTTTGCCGGGATGGTCGGCGCGATGGATGCGCATGCGCAGCGCAATCGGCGCGACTACGACACGATGCTGCCCGCGACGGAAGTGTTTCGCCATGTCGAGGAAGCGCGCGCGTTTGCGTTGTCGATGGCCGCGTCGGGTGAATTCGCGCGCACGATCGCGGCGCGCGAGGATGTGCTACAGGCGCTCGCGGGACAGAACCTCAAACGGCTCCGGCCGGGGTTGAGTTTGCTGCAGCGGCAAGAAGCGGCGGTCGTGTTGGCCGGCGTGTTTATGAGCTTGATGCGCTGGTGGATGGAAGGCGGCATGCGGCGGCGCGCCGAAGAGGTGGCTGCGCTCTACGATGCCGCGGCGCGGCGGCTGTTGCAGGGTTAGCGCGGGCCGTTAACTTCGAGCGCGCAATTCCTTCAGCTGTCGCGGCGGTGCGTCTATCGGGGTCGCGGTGAGGGCGGTAAGGTCGGGCAGGCTTGGGGGAGCCGCCATGACCGTCATTCGTCTTTTGGGCGCGCTTGCGTCCGTTGCTGCGTTGACCGCTGCGGCTGATGCTGCGCAGACACGCGCCACGTTCGGGGTGAGCGTGACCGTCACCTACAATTGCGCGATGGACGTGTCGAAGCTGACCGCGGAACAGCGCAAAGTCGTCGAGGATTATTGCCGCCAGCAGCGTGCGCAGCAGCAAAGCGGAAAGTAGCGGGGCTACGCGCCACCCAGCGCGCGCGCTTGAGCGAGGCGTTGTTCGGGGACTTCGAAGGGGGCCGACGGACGGGCGCTGACACGCGCGTACCAGGCGGCCAACGCAGGGCAATCGGCGGGGATGTCGACGCCGATGAAGCGGGCGAAGTCGAACGTCGTCTGCGCGACGATATCGGCCATGCTGTAGCGAGTGCCTGCGATGAAGTCGCGGCCTTCGATTTCGCGGTCGAAGAGCTTGCAGCCGCTTGCGAAGACTTTGCGGTTGGCGGCGCCGAAGTCTTTGAACTGTTGGCCGAATGCTTGGGTCGCGACCGCTGCGGTGAACGGGTGGCTGTGCACCCAAACTTGGCCGAGCGGCTGCATCAGGCGGAACTCGACGCGGCGGAGCCACATGTCGATCATGGCGCGTTCCTTCGCGTCGCGGCCGAAGAGGTTCGGTTCCGGATGCAGCTCTTCCAGATAGCGGCAGATCGAGACGCTCTCGGAGATGTGTGTGCCGTCGTCGAGCTCAAGAACAGGCACTTGGCCGAGCGGATTGCGCGCGAGGTGCTCCGGCGACTTGTGCGCGCGGCTCATCAACGGCGTCGGCACCAGTTCGATGTCGACGCCCTTCTCCTTCAAGAAGATGCGTACGCGGCGCGGGTTCGGGGCGGGGTCGGCTTCGTTGTAGAGTTTCATGTATTACGTCCTGGGACCGCGGGCGTCCTCGCCCGCTCTTTCTTGTCGATGCAGCAAGAGCGGACGAGGACGTCCGCGGTCCCAGGGCAGTTAGTTCACGCGGCGCTCCTTGCCGGCCCAATACGGTTCGCGCAGTTCGCGGCGGAGGATTTTGCCCGAGGGGTTGCGGGGGAGAGCTTCGATGAAGTCGACCGTCTTCGGAAGTTTGTAGCCGGCGATGCGCGTGCGGGTGAACGCGATGATGTCTTCGGCGGTGGCTTGTTGGCCGGGCTTCAAGACCACGATTGCTTTTACGGCTTCGCCCCATTTGTCGTCGGGGACGCCGATCACGGCGACGTCGGCGACGGCCGCGTGGCCGAAGACGGCGTTTTCGACTTCCGCGGGGTAGATGTTCTCGCCGCCGGAGACGATCATGTCTTTCACGCGGTCGTGGATGAAGAGGAAGCCGTCCTTGTCGAAGTAGCCGGCGTCGCCGGTGTAGAACCAGCCGTTCTTGATCGACTTCGCGGTCGCGTCCGCCTTGTTCCAGTAGCCCTTCATGGTCGTGCCGCCGCGGATCAGGATCTCGCCGACTTCGCCTTGCTTCACTTCGCGGTCGTCGCCATCCACGACTTTGATGTCGAGGCCGGGATAGGCTTTACCGCACGAGCGGAGCAGCGCGCCTTTGTGATCGGCGGGCTGGAGCGCCGTACCGGCGCCGACGGTTTCGGTAAGGCCGTAGAGCTGGAAGAAGCCGCAGCCTTTGAAAATCGATTGCGCGGTCTTGAGCAATTCCTCCGTTATCGGCGAGGCGCCGTAGAACATGCGCTTCACGCAGGAGATGTCGGTCGTCTTGATGCGCGGGTGCTGGACCAGCATCAGGATGACGGCCGGAACCAGAAACATGTTCTTGATACGGAACTTTTCGATCGCATCGAAGGCCGCGTCCGGCGTCACGGTTTTGAGGATGACGCCGAAGCTACCTTGGGCGAGCGTCGTCAGCCCCATGTTGGCGCCTGCGACATGGAAGTTCGGCATCGCGACCAGGTTCGGGTCGCCGGCCTCGAAGTCGGCCCACTGCGCATCCGTGCTCGACTTGAAGAACGCCATATAATTGCCGTTCGTCAGCTGAACGCCCTTTGGGTGGGCGGTGGTGCCGGAGGTGTAGAGCTGGATCGCGTCGTCGTCCGCCGTGATTTTCAGGTGCGGGTCCTTGTCGCTTTGGCTATCGCGCCACGCGTCGTAAGCGGGCCAGGATTTGTGGCCGCCGTCGATGGCGATGATGTGCTTGAGCTTCGGGCAGTTCGCCTTGATCGCCTCGATCAGCGGCACAAACTCGGCGCCGACGAACATCGTTTCGCAGCCGGCGTCGTTCAGGACGTAGACGACCTCAGGGCCGGCGAGGCGCCAGTTCACGCCGACGAGCACCGTGTTCGCCTTGCAGGCGCCGAGCAGGACTTCGAAATAGCGATCGGAGTTCATGCCCATGTAGCCGATGCGGGCGTTCGGCTTTTGCCCCAAGGCGATCAGGCCATTGGCGACTTGGCTCGTGTACTTGTCGAAGGCCGAATAAGTGGTTTCCCGGCCCTCGAAGAAGAAGGCGGTCGAGTTGCCCCTCTTGCGGGCTTGCTGGCGCGAGATGTCGGCAAGCGTCGTCAGGCCGTCGAAATCGTACATTCTTTATCCTCCCAAGGCGTCTTTTCGTTGCGCTCAATCTAGCGCCCGCTTCGGCTGTGGCAATAGAGTGCGGGAGCCGCAACTGGAGACATGACCGATGGCCCGCGTGCCCTACCCCGATCCCGCCAAGCTTTTGCCCGAAACGCAGGAGGCTTTGTCCAAGATCGCGCCCTTGAACATCTTCCGGATGCTGGCCGGGGGTGAGGGGTTGATGCCCGCGTTCCTGAAGCTCGGGAACTACATCCTGTTCAAGTCAAAATTGGACCCGATCCTGCGCGAGATCGCGATCATACGCGTTGGGGTGTTGTCGAAGGCGAAGTACGAGGTGCACCAGCACGAGCGGATCGGGCGCGACCTTGGCATGAGTGAGGCGCTCATCGAGGCGATGCATAAGGGGCCGGATCATCCAGCGCTGAACGAGATGCAGCGGCTCGTCATGCGCTACACCGACGACGTGGTGCTGAACGTCCGGGCGAGCGATGCGACGTTCAAGCCGCTGATGGAGCGGCTGTCGCTGCAAGAGATGCACGAGCTGATGATCACGATCGGCTTTTACATGATGGTGAGCCGGTTCCTCGAGACCTATGACATTCAGATCGAGGCGCCGGGGACGGCGGGCGTGAAGTTTCCCGACAGCCAGAAGCGTCCGTCATGAGCGACGCTGTCGAGCGGCCGATGCCGGCGGAGTCGCGGGGCGAGGCGCCTGGGCGCGATCGGCTCAAAGGGCGGCGCATTCTCGTGGTCGGCGGCGGTCAGGATGCGCGCGGACTTGAAGACGCGCCCGTCGGGAACGGGCGCGCCATGTCGATCCTGTTCGCGCGCGAAGGCGCTAAGGTGGCGGTCGCCGATTGGAACTATGTCAGCGCCGAGGACACGGTCGCAATGATTAGCGGCCCCGGCGCCATCGCGCTGGAGGCGAATGTCGCCATCCCCTCCGATATCGATGTGATGGTGCGCGATACGGTCGAGAAGGTCGGCGGGGTAGACGGGCTCGTCTACAATGTCGGCATCGGCGTGGGCGATCCGTGGCTTGCGGGCGCGAAGATGGATCAATGGGATCGCGTGTTTGCGGTGAATGTTCGCGGAGCGATGCTGACGCTGAAAGCTGCGCTGCCGGTCATGGCGGATGGCGGGTCGATCGTGCTGATCTCGTCGATCGCGTCGATGAAGCCGGGGTCGCGCCTGCCCGCTTACGATGCGTCGAAGGCAGCGCTCGCCGGACTGATGCGGCATGCTGGGATCGAGGGCGAACGGCGGGGCATCCGCGTGAACATCGTGGCGCCCGGGCTGATGGACACTTCCATCGGACGCGCGGCGACCGCGGGGCGGCCAGGCCGCGCGAAGACTCCGGTGCCGCTCGGCCGGCAAGGCACGGGTTGGGAAACGGCTTATGCGGCGCTGTTTCTTTTGTCGGACGAGGCTGCCTACATCACAGGACAGGTTCTTGCCGTTGACGGCGGGATGACGGGGTTGAGATAGACTCCCCTCGCCCTCCTGCAAGGAGGGAGAGGGGCTGGGGGTGAGGGAGGTCGCTCCACGCGCGCAAGGGCGAGAAAGAACGTTTACGCAAACAGCGAAAGAAGAAAAACACTTCACTTGGCCCTGGTTGCTGTCCTGACTCTCTGTGTTGGTGGCGCTACCTCCCTCACCCCCGGCCCCTCTCCCTCCTTGCAGGAGGGCGAGGGGTGTTTAAGGTGGCGCCCAGAAATAGGGAGTGACGCGCGTGGAGAACGGTGAGGTTTGGCTCAAAGGGGCGAAGGCGTTGT
>CAZYGK010000108.1:0-10964 GCA_964647355.1 uncultured Flavobacteriaceae bacterium
GGGAACCCGGCGATGAGTGCATCTACTGCGTCTTTGTCGGGACGCAACTTGCCTTCGACGTTCGATACGATGTGCTGAACGTGGCTGTACTTTTCGATGATGAACTGTTCGGTCACGTTGACGGTGCCGGTCACCGCAACTCGCCCGACATCGTTCCGCCCAAGATCGAGCAGCATCAAATGCTCGGCCCGCTCTTTCGGATCGGCAAGCAGCTTCTCGGCCAGCGCCTTGTCCTCCGCCGGGCTCGCACCGCGCCGGATGGTGCCGGCTATTGGCCGAATCGTCACCACGCCGTCACGCACGCGTACCAAAATCTCCGGGCTCGACCCAACGACCGAGAACCCAGGGTAGTTGAGGAAGAAGAGGTAGGGCGATGGGTTGAGCCGCCTAAGCGAACGGTAAAGCTGCAGCGGCGGCAACGAGAACGGCCGCCGGAACCGCTGGCTCGGGACGACCTGAAAGATGTCGCCGGCCGCGATGTACTCCTTCGCCCGCAAGACGATGTCGTGATACTCCGCCCGCGTCGTATTCGACTGGGGCTCGGCGAGCTCTAACGGATCGCCTGCGTACGCGTCTTCAGGCAATCGGTTTCGCGCAAAGTCGACCGCAACGGCAGACAGGCGCTCTTCCGCAAGATCGTAGGCCGCCCGCGCGGCGACCCCCGATGCCGGAAATATCGGCGTTGCAATGGTCACGTCCGCCTTCACCGCATCGAAGATCGCAACGATGGTCGGCCGCACCATGATCGCATCCGGCAACCCAAGCGGATCGGGCTTCTGCGCCGGTAGCCGTTCCATCAGCCGCACCATGTCGTGCCCAAGATAGCCGAACACGCCCGACGCCATTGGCGGCAGGGAAGGGGGCACCTCCAACCGCGTGCGCGCCAGGAGATCACGCAACGACCCCAGCGGCGCCTTGGCTTCCGGTTCGAATGCGTCGGGAGCCTGAAGCGCCCGCACGTTCAATTCCGCCTTCGTTCCACGGCACCGCCAGACGATGTCGGGTTTGAGACCAATGATGGAATACCGGCCCCGGATCTCACCGCCCTGAACGCTCTCAAGCAGGAACGAGTAGGGATCGCCCGCGCCGAGCTTCATCCACGCCGAGACCGGCGTGTCCAAATCCGCAACGACCGAGCGCGCTACAATTTGAGGCTTGCCAGCCTCGTAGAGCGACTTGAAGGCTTCGAACGAGGGGAAGGGTTCCGTCATTCGCCGGTGTGGAATTTTGTGAACGCAGCCTCATCGACGGCCACGCCGACTTCGGCGCGAACCGCCTTGTTGAACTGATCGGCAAGATCCTCGCCGAAGATCTGACGCAATTGCTGCCCATAAGCCGCACGCAGCGGATCGGTCGGGGCCTCGTCCTCGTACGAAACCTCTACCACCTTCGCGACCACCCGGCTTTTGCCGTCGGCCACCGAGCCCGTAAAGAACTCGCCGACTTTGGCCTCACCCGCCCGCTCAAGCGTGTCGGATCCGAGCACTGCCTGCTTGCCGTAGCGCGGCATCGGATCGGTACGCAAAGGCGCTACGCCCAAAGACGACGCGATCGCGGCCATCGACGCTCCTCCGTTGCCGCGCTTCACAAGATCGTCTGCAATCTTGCTCAGGCGCGTCGTCAGCTCGTCGTTGCGCCAGTTCGCGAGAACCTCGTCCCGCACTTGCGCGAGCGGCTTACGCGCGGCCGCCGTGACCTTGTCGACGCGGAACACAAAGCGCACCCCCTCCGGCGTCTCGCCGAATTCGGAATCGACACCGGCATCCGTCGCGAAAACCTGCGCCAGAAAATCACCGCCCGGAAGGCCGTCGACCGCCGCGCCCGCCGCGTCGTTCCCCCGCACGTCGACGGCGGCCACCGTCTTCACGGCGAGGTTGCTCTTCTTCGCAGCCTCCTCAAGCGTGGCGCCTCCGCCAAGCAAGTCTTCGAAGTCGATGGTGAGCTGAACGAGCAAGTCCTTCGACCGCTCCTTCACAAACTGCTCGCGAATCTCCGTGCGTGCCTCGTCGAGCGTTTTGACCGTGCCCGGCGTCACCGAAAGCACGCGCAGAATCACCCAGCCGAATGCGCCTTTCACTGGCTCGCTGGTCTTGTTGACCTCAAGCTGGAACGCAGCCGCGGGAATGGTCGTATCCGTCTTCGACACATCGCCCAGTCTGATGTCCTCGGGCTTGTAACCTTCAGCCTTCGCGACCGCCTCGAACGTCTGTCCGGCATCGAGCTTGGCTTTGGCCGCTTTCGCCGCAGCTTCCGATTTGAAGCGGATCTGCTCGATCTTTCGCTTCTCCGGCGTTTCGAAGAAACTCTTTGCGCGTTCATAGGCCCGCTTGATCTCGTCGTCGGTCACCGTGACCCGCGATGCGACGTCCTCCATCCGCACCGTGACGAAGGTGACTGCTCTATATTCGGGCGAGGAGTACTTCTTGTCGGCGTGAGTATCGTAGTAGGTCTTAAGCGCAGCCTCGTCCGGATCTTTAATCTCGCCGGCTCGCGCAGGGTCGATCAAGACGTATTCGGCGGTGAGGCGCTGCTGCCGGAAGCGATGCAAAGCCCTCTCGAGGCCGGGCGGCATCGTAAGCCCGCCAGTCACGGTCCGAAGCAGTTGGCTACGCAAAATGTCCGAACGCACCAACTCATAGAACTCTGGCTCGCTCACTTGGTTCTGCTGCAACAAGCTTCCAAGTGCGTTGCGGTTCACGCCTCCCGAACCGTCCGGAATGTTGGCTTTCAAAATGTCGACGATCTGCGAGTTGGTAACGGCCAGCCCAAGAGACTTGGCCTTCTCGAGCGTCGCCAGGCGCGTCAGCATTTCGTCGAGCGCGATCCGGTCGAGGTCCTTCGCCTTCGCTTCGGCGGTCGACATCTCGACTTTCGTCTCGCGTGCCAGCCGCTGCAGATAGCGGGAAAACTCCGCCTGGAAGGTTTCCGGCGCGACTGGCTCGCCGCCCACCGTTGCGATCCTCGCCGCCGGCGTGAAATTCATCCAGTCCTGGACGCCCCACAGAAATCCGAAGCTGCTGATGAGGATGAGGATAAGGAGGACCGCGAGCCACCCTTTGGAGGCTTTGCGCAGAGATTCAAGCATAAGACGTCGCTACCGGCTGAAGAGTTGATCAAGGCGCTGATGGTTGGGGGCGAGCAGCGGCTCCCGCTGAGGGGGCGCCATTCGGCACCCTAGAACCGAAGCGGGCGGGATATTAGGGGTCCCCCTTAGCGGCGGCAAGCCGCGCGAGACGCTTGACCAAAGCAGCGCGCCTGGCTTTCGTGGCGCCCGGAAAACAAGGGTCGGAACGCACCATGAGCGCGCAAAAGCAACTCATTGCCGGAAACTGGAAGATGAATGGGCTCTTGGCCGCAAAGGCCGAAGTAGCGGCGCTGGTGCTAGGCTTGAAGGGCAAGGCGGCGCTGCCCGAGGTCTTGGTGTGTCCGCCGGCGACGTTGCTTCGCTCGCTGATCGACGCAGCCGAACACACCCCCGTCCGGCTTGGTGGGCAAACATGCCACCCGAAAGCCAGCGGTGCCCACACCGGCGATATCAGCGCCGAGATGCTCAAGGACGCCGGTGCAAGCTACGTCATCGTAGGCCATTCCGAACGCCGGACCGACCACAGGGAAACGAGCGAGGAAGTCGCCGCTCAAGCCGCTGCCGCATGGCGTGCCGGTCTGGCAGTCATAATCTGCATCGGCGAGAGTGACGCGGAGAGGGCTGCTGGCCGCACCGAAGCCGTGCTCGGAGCTCAAATCGATGCCAGCATTCCAGCCGAGGCAAAGACTGGAAACACGGCCGTGGCTTACGAGCCGATCTGGGCGATCGGCACCGGCAAAACGGCGTCACTTGCCGACATCGAAGCCTCGCATGCCTTCATCCGAAAACGCATCGAATCGAAACTCGGACCCGCGGGCGCCGCCATTCGTTTGCTCTATGGCGGCTCTGTGAAACCTTCGAACGCAAAGGAGATTCTTCACGCTAAGGGCGTGGACGGCGTACTCGTTGGCGGCGCCAGCCTCAAAGCATCCGACTTCTTGAGCATCATCGAAGGCGCGAAACTCGGCTAGAAGACCGCGTAGCCGCCGTCCACAACCAACGTGTCGCCCGAGTGATAGGCCGACGCGTCGCTCGCTAGATAGACGGCGATACCGCCGAAGTCCGCGGGCTGCCCCCAGCGGCGCATCGGCACGCGCGGGATAACCTTCTCGCTGAACGCGGGCGAGGCCTGGGCCATCGACGTCATATCGGTGGCGATCCAGCCAGGCAAAATCGCGTTGGCGCGCACGCCGTCCCGGGCAAACTCGACCGCGATAGCGCGCATCATCGAAATCACGGCGCCTTTCGTGGCAGCATAGTGTTGGTTGCGTGCCGCGCCTTCGATGGCAGCTAAGCTGGCGACGACCACGAGGGATCCGCCCGCATCGCCCTTCGCCGCACGATCGCGCATGTGCCGAGCGCCTTCGCGCAACGTGAAGAACGCGCCTTCCTGGTTTACCGACACGACCTTGCGATACTGCTCAAGCGAGATATCGAGGAACGAGCGCGAAGGCGAGCCGATACCCGCGTTGGCGAACACCGCATCGACCCGACCCAACTGGGCAACCAGCTCGCCCATGCCGTCGACGACTTGCGCTTCACTGGCGACGTCGATCTGCTGTGCCAGAACACGGCGGCCGTTCGCGCGCAAAGTTGCTTCAGCGGCCTTATTCTTCTCGGCGTTCGTACCCCAGATCGCGACATCCGCACCGGATTGCGCCAGGGCCTGCGCCATCCCAAGGCCGATGCCCCCGTTTCCGCCGGTCACAAGGGCCACTTTCCCGGTCAAATCAAAAGGTTTGTAAGTCATTGTTCTTCCTCTCCAATGCGCCCACACCGCTGAGGCGAACGGACAGCCGCTCTATCGCTCAGGTGGTCCCAATCCATCTTGCGCTGCCACGCGCGCTCGCGCAGGTTAGCGTGCCTGGTCGCGCCGCGGGAGTCGCGATGGACGGGCTTGGGACACGCCTTCAACGCTACGGAACGGTACCATGTGGTTCGCGCGCTTGGTGCGCTCAACGCTGGTTGGTTTGCTCCTTGTCGGCATCGCCGGATGTGCGACCGACAAACCTACGGGAGGCGGCGGAGCGTTTAAGGTCGGCAATCCGTATCAAATCAACGGCGTCTGGTACTACCCGAAGGACGACCCGTTCTACGACGAGACCGGGATCGCTTCGTGGTACGGCCAGGACTTTCATGGCAAATCGACAGCGAACGGCGAGCGCTACGACATGGACGCGCTCACGGCAGCACACCGCACGTTGCCTATGCCCGTTGTCGTGCGCGTCACCAACCTTGAGAACGGCCGATCTGTACGCCTGCGCGTCAACGATCGCGGTCCTTACGCGCGCGGGCGCATCATCGATGTGTCGCGCCGCGCGGCAACGCTTCTCGGCTTCCACGCCAACGGTACCGCCCGTGTGCGCGTTCAATATGAAGGCCGCGCCGAGGTTGGCGCATCCCCGCCGCGCGATGAGGACGAAATCGAGACGTCCTCGCGCGTCAAAGCGGCCCCCGTAACATCCGTCGCAAGCAGCGAACTCGCACCGCCTCCCGGAGCGGCGACCGCCGAACCTCGCCCCGTGGCGGGCGAGGTGCGCGTCGCATCGGCAGCACCGCTTGCAACACCGCAAACCAACGGCGTCGATGGCGTCGTCACGATGATGCCGGTACCGTCACGCACCCAACTTTGGGTTCAAGTCGGCGCTTTCCTGGCGCGGGGCAACGCAGACCGGCTCGCCGAACGTTTGGCATATGTGGGCTCTGCCCGCGTGACCGCATCGACCGCGAACGGGAAGCCGATTTACCGCGTTAGGTTCGGACCGTATACGACGGTGGAACAAGCCGATTCCATGCTGAACGTCGTAATCGACAAGGGTCACAACGGCGCGCAAGTCGTCGTCGAATAAGGAAATAGCATGCGTCTTCTGTCAGTCTTAGTTGCCCTCGCATTCGCGGTCGCAGTCGCTCAGGCCCAGCCCGCCACGCCCGATCCGAGCACCGAACTCCAAACCAACGCCCGCTTCGCGCTGCTAATGGACCACGAGACGGGCGCGGTTCTGTTCTCGAAAGGTGGCGACCAGCCGATGGCGCCGGCCTCGATGGCAAAGTTGATGACCGTCGCGATCCTTTTCGAGAAATTGAAGCACGGCGAGCTCAAACTGGAAGACACGTTCACGGTCAGCGAGCGAGCCTGGCGCCTGTCGGTCGCAGGCAAGAACGAGTCCTCGAAGATGTTCGTGAGCATCGGCTCGCAGATCAAGGTCGAGGACCTGCTACGCGGCATCATCATTCAGTCCGGCAACGACGCCTGCACCGTGGTGGCGGAGCACTTCTCCGGCTCGGAGGAAGCGTTCTCGGAACTGATGAACGCCGAGGCGAAGAAGATAGGACTGACCGGGTCGGTCTTCAAAAACGCAAGCGGCTTGCCGCATCCGGAAATGCGGGTGACCGCGCACGATTTGGCAAAACTCGCGCAATACATCATACGCGAATTCCCGGACCACTATCACTACTTCGGCGAACGCGAATTCACTTGGAACGGGATCAAGCAAGCGAACCGCAATCTCTTGCTCGGGTCGTATCCCGGCGCCGACGGCTTGAAGACCGGCCATACGCAAGAGTCCGGCTACGGCCTGGTCTCGTCGGCCGTGCAGGATGGCCGCCGCCTCATCCTCGTCGTCAATGGCCTGGCCAACGAAACGGAGCGGGCCTCCGAGTCCAAGCGTCTCCTCGACATTGGCTTTCGCGAGTTCCGTACCTACGCCTTGTTGAAAGCCGGAGAGGTTGTCGGAGAGGCGGAAGTGTGGGCAGGAGAACTTCGCACAGTCCCCCTCGCTGTTCGCTCGCCGGTAAAAGTGCTCATGCGTCGGGCGTCTCGTGACGGTCTGAAGGTCGTATTGAACTACAACGAGCCGGTGCTATCGCCGGTGGAGCGCGGCCGCGAGCTCGGTAAGCTCACGATCACTGCTCCCGGCGTGCCAACAATGACCGTTCCCGTCTACGCGGGCGCCGCTGTCGACAGCGGCGGTCTCTTTACCCAAATCAAGGTCGGCGTGAAGGAGCTCATTTCCGGAGGCGACGAACCGCAAGCTACGTCCGAAGTGCTCAAGCTCCCCGAAGAGGCCGGCGCCGACACGCCAGCAAGCAAATGAACCGCGGACGCTTCATCACGTTCGAGGGCGGTGAAGGCACCGGAAAGTCGACGCAAGTTCGCCTGCTGGCGCAACATCTGATCAAACATGGCGCCCACGTGGTGCAGACGCGCGAGCCGGGCGGTTCCCCGTCGGCCGAAGAAATCCGCGCTTTGTTGGTCACCGGCGCCGCCGACCGCTGGTCGCCGCTTGCCGAAACGCTCTTGTTTTACGCCGCGCGCGTCGAGCACTGGCGGCAAGTGATAGAGCCCGCGCGTGTTCGTGGCGCTCACGTGATCTGCGACCGTTTCGCAGACTCCACGATGGCGTACCAATGCTATGCAGGCGGTCTGGACAAACATCTCGTCGGGGAGATTCACCGCCTGACGATGCCCAAAACCGAGCCCGATCTCACCATCGTCTTGGACATGCCGGTCGACGAGGGCCTGAGAAGGGCGGCCGCGCGTCACGATGACGAGACCCGCTTTGAGCGCAAAGGCCGCGAGTTTCACGATCGTCTCCGCAAGGGCTTCTTAGAAATCGCCCGCCTTGCGCCGAAACGCTGCGCCGTTATCGACGCCGCGCGCGGAATTGATGAAGTGCATGCGGCCGTTCGAGCGGCGGTCTCGTCGCGCCTCGGGTTGGGCTAGTGGCACCGCGCGCGCGCGCCGCAGAGGCGGAACCTCTGCCCGAAAGCGATCGCATCGGCGATCTCGCGCACCCTCGCGAACGCTTCGAGCTTTTCGGTCATGCCGCAGCAGCCCAGACGCTGGCGGCGGCGGCACGTTCCGGAAAGTTGCACCATGCCTGGATCATCGCCGGACCCAAGGGTGTCGGTAAAGCAACGATGGCGTGGCGGTTTGCGCGAGCCTTGCTGGCATACGGCGCCGCGAACTGCCCCGACGATTTGGCAGTTCCGGAAGGCAACACTGTGGCTCGCCAGGTGATCGCCCTCGCGCACCCCGACCTGATTGTCATTCGAAGGCCCTGGGACCCGGAGAAGAAGCGGTTCAAGACCGAACTCCCCGTCGACGAAGTTCGCCGCCTGCACGGCTTCTTCGCGCGCCACGCTTCGGAAGGCGGCGCCCGCATCGCCATCATCGACGCGGCCGACGACATGAGCCGTTCGGCCCAGAACGCTCTGTTGAAGATTTTGGAGGAACCGCCGGCGAACGCGGTGCTGCTCCTCATTTCGCACGCGCCGGGCGGCTTGCTCCCGACGACCAGATCCCGCTGCCGCTTGTTGACGCTGCGCAAGCTCGACAACGATACGATGGAGAATGCGGTCATGGACTTGGCCCCATCGGTAGACCAGAAGTCGCGACAATTGCTGTCGGCCTTGGCCGATGGCGCACCGGGCCGCGCTCTGGAGCTCGCGGAAGCCGACGCGCCGGCAACCTATCGCGAACTGTCCGACTTGCTGCTGTCGCTCCCGCGACTCAACGGAGCAAAGCTCTTCGCGTTCGCTGAAAAGATCGCCCGGGCACCGGTTGAGCGAGGCCTGGCCCTCTTCGTTGCGCTACTATCGCAGATCGAGGAGCGCACCGTCCGCGGGGCATACGCACCGGTTGAGGCGATCCCAGGCGAAGACGCTCTTCTGCGACACCTCCGCGCAATGCTGCTGCCGGACCGGTTGGCATCGCTCTGGGAAGCCCTGAAGGCCGATGCCACGCGCGCAGACGACCTGAACCTCGACAAGAAACAACTGGTTCTCAGTACGTTTTTTGCTATTGAGGCGGCGTCTCAACGTTAGACGCGGACCAGATGCTCGTCGACAGTCACTGTCACCTTGATTTTCCCGACTTCGGGCCGGAACTCGACGCCGTCGTGGACCGCGCACGCAATGCCGGCGTCGGCACGATGCTGACGATCGGCACGCGCCTCAAAGCCTTCGATGGCGTACGCGCGATCGCAGAGCGCTACACCGACATTTGGTGTTCCGTCGGCGTGCATCCCCATGAAGCGGCCGTCGAACCGTTGGACGAGTCGAGCGCGCTAGTTGAGCGCGCCTCTCACCCCCGCGTCGTAGGCATCGGCGAGGCGGGGCTCGACTACTACTACGAGCACAGCCCGCGCGACGATCAGGTGCGCAACTTTCGAGCCCATATCCAGGCATCGCGCCAAACGGGCTTGCCGCTCATCGTTCATGCCCGCGATGCCGACGACGACTTGTGCGAAATCCTTGAAGAGGAAGCAAAGCGCGGAAGCTTTCCCGGATTGATCCACTGCTTCTCGTCGACAGCGAAGCTCGCAAAGGCGGCGCTCGATATCGGCTTCTATATTTCTGTTTCCGGGATCGTGACCTTCAAGAAGGCCGACGAACTGCGTGCCATTGTGGCTGACGTGCCGCTCGACCGCTTGCTGGTGGAAACCGATGCGCCTTATCTCGCGCCAATGCCGCACAGGGGGAAGCGCAACGAGCCGGCATTCGTCAAAAACACAGCCGAGACCGTTGCACGGCTGAAGAACGTCGAGCCCGCTAGGCTGGCCGATGTCACCACCGATAACTTCTTCCGCCTGTTCGCAAAAGCGCATCGCCCAGCATGAGCGCCGGACTCAAAGTCACGATCCTCGGTTGCGGCTCTTCGGGCGGCGTGCCGCGGCTCGGCGGACGCGATGGGGCAGGGGAGTGGGGGGCTTGCGATCCGAACGAGCCGAAGAACCGTCGCCGCCGCTGCTCGATCTTGGTGGAACGCGGCAGCACTCGTATCCTGGTCGATACGTCGCCCGATATGCGCGAACAATTGCTCGATGCACGCGTCAGCAAGCTCGATGCGGTTTTGATTACACACGACCACGCCGATCAATCGCATGGGTTCGACGATCTTCGCATGATCGCGCAGAACATGATGCAGCGCGTGCGCGTGCACGCCGCACCTGAGACGATGAGCATCCTAAAGCAGCGCTTCGGATACTGCTTCAAAGACGGAGAAGCCGGCGGCTACCCGGCCATCGTCGACGATCATGTCATAGCGCGTCCTTACCGCACGTTCGAAATTTCCGGTGGCGGCGGCACGATACCGGTACGCGCCTTCGATCAAGATCATGGCACGATGATCAGCCAAGGCTTCCGGTTTGGCCCAATAGCGTATTCCTCCGACGTCGTTGCGCTCGACGACGCGGCGTTTGAAGCCCTGTCGGGCGTCGAATGCTGGATTGTGGACGCATTGCGCTATCGTCCGCATCCCACCCACGCCCATGTCGACAAAGCGCTCTCATGGATCGAACGCGTGCGCCCGCGTCACGCTGTCCTCACGAATTTGCACATCGACCTCGACTATGGGGTCCTGCGAGGCGCCCTCCCAAAGGGGGTCGAGCCGGCCTTCGACGGAATGCAGATATCCGTATGACCCTCCACGCGTTTACCGCGGCGCACGCCCTGCAATCTCTCGGGGAAACCGGCTGTTTACCGAGCTTTACTTTGCAGACGGTGTGTCAGTTTTTCAGTTTGCCTGTGCTCTGATTCTTTGAGATAACTCAGCCTGGGGTTGCGCCAAGGTTGCTTGGCGCAAATTGCATTTGGGCTTATCGGGTGGGGGATCTTCGGGCAGTCGAGCCGTTCGGCGCGACCTGTTCGAGATAACAGGCACGCTCTATTCAGGGGACGGCTTATTATCTCCAGCAATATCGCAACGGTTGAGACGCGGGAGCTTTTCTCGGTCGAGATTGAGGATTAATCATTCGGCGGCATCCAGCCGCCAACATTGTCGTTTGTTGTGCTATGAGTCGAACGGCATTGAACTTCGTCGACGGAAGGCAAGTGGTTATGGGACGTGTAACTGTCAACAGGGGTAATCGGATGACGA
>CAZYGK010000109.1:0-10914 GCA_964647355.1 uncultured Flavobacteriaceae bacterium
AGCGAGAATGCTGACATGAGTAGCGACAAACAGAGTGAGAGACTCTGTCGCCGTAAGTCCAAGGGTTCCTGCGTCAAGTTAATCTGCGCAGGGTTAGCCGGCCCCTAAGGTGAGGCAGACAATGCGTAACCGATGGGAACCACGTAAACATTCGTGGGCCAGGGAGTGTGTGACGGATGCCGCGTTTTGTTCGTGCTTATTGGATTGCACGGGCAAGGCAGAGCGTTCCAGGAAAGAGCCCTCCCGTAGACCGTACCCCAAACCGACACAGGTGGACTGGTAGAGAATACCAAGGCGCTTGAGAGAAGTATGCTGAAGGAACTAGGCAAATTGCCCTCGTAACTTCGGAAGAAGAGGGCCCGTCCGTGCGCAAGCACGAGGCGGGGGCACAGGCCAGGGGGTGGCGACTGTTTATTAAAAACACAGGACTCTGCGAAGTCAGCAAGACGACGTATAGGGTCTGACGCCTGCCCGGTGCCGGAAGGTTAAGAGGAGGGGTGCAAGCCTTGAATCGAAGCCCCGGTAAACGGCGGCCGTAACTATAACGGTCCTAAGGTAGCGAAATTCCTTGTCGGGTAAGTTCCGACCTGCACGAAAGGCGTAACGACTTCCCCACTGTCTCCAGCATATGCTCAGCGAAATTGAACTCCCCGTGAAGATGCGGGGTACCCGCGGTCAGACGGAAAGACCCCGTGCACCTTTACTGCAACTTTGCATTGGCATTAGGGACGGCATGTGTAGGATAGGCGGCAGGCTTTGAAGTTCGGGCGCTAGCTCGGATGGAGCCACCCTTGAAATACCGCCCTTATCTTCTCTGATGTCTAACCACGGCGCTTACAACGCTTGGGACCCTGCATGGTGGGCAGTTTGACTGGGGCGGTCGCCTCCGAAAGAGTAACGGAGGCGCGCGATGGCAGGCTCAGGCTGGTCGGAAATCAGCCGTTGAGTGCAATGGCATAAGCCTGCCTGACTGCGAGAGCGACGGTTCGAGCAGAGACGAAAGTCGGTCATAGTGATCCGGTGATCCCGTGTGGAAGGGTCATCGCTCAACGGATAAAAGGTACGCCGGGGATAACAGGCTGATGACGCCCAAGAGTCCATATCGACGGCGTCGTTTGGCACCTCGATGTCGGCTCATCACATCCTGGGGCTGGAGCAGGTCCCAAGGGTTCGGCTGTTCGCCGATTAAAGTGGTACGTGAGCTGGGTTTAGAACGTCGTGAGACAGTTCGGTCCCTATCTGCCGTGGGTGTACGAGACTTGAGAGGATCTGTCCCTAGTACGAGAGGACCGGGATGGACGTACCTCTGGTGGACCGGTCGTGGCGCCAGCCGCGCAGCCGGGTAGCTATTGTACGGACGGAATAACCGCTGAAAGCATCTAAGCGGGAAATCCACCTCAAAACCAGGTCTCGCTTGAGAACCGTGGAAGACCACCACGTTGATAGGCGGCATGTGTAAGCGCAGCAATGCGTTGAGCTGAGCCGTACTAATCGTTCGATTGGCTTGAATGCCCTTACGTTCGAATTTTTATCCATGCCTAGTGATGGCATCAGTGAGTCAGTGAATTAGATCCCTCTGTCGTCCGCCGGTTTGGTGGCTCAAGTGCGGAGTGCATACACCCGATCCCATCCCGAACTCGGCCGTGAAACGCTCCAGCGCCCATGATACTCAGGCTCAAGCCTCGGGAAAGTAGGCCGCTGCCAGACCTGCCGACGACAGACACCAGTGCGAAATCCTCTGACACATCGAATCGAAAACGCCCCGACCTCAACAGTCGGGGCGTTTTTCGTTTTCATCGACTCTTGATCAGGTCCGACGGCCAGCCGACGCGCACCAGCAGGTTGTCGGGGCCGGCGATGCCGACTTCATAGAGGCCCCATTCGCGATGGCGCAGAATGCCGCCCGGTCGGATGATCAGGTCGTCGACGCGCGCCGCGATCGCATCGACGTCGGGTGTGCGGATGAAGACGCCGAACGGATTGTGCTCGGGCACGCGCCATTCGCCGTGGCCGGCCTGCGTCAAATGCACCTCGCACCCCCAACCGCGCATGATGACGTAGGTCGCCTCGCCGCCGGATCGCACGAATCCCAACCGCTCCCAAAACGGAATCGCCGTTGCGAGGTTGTTGCTGGGCACGATGGCGAAGGCGCCGGTAGACGGGCTTGAAGGCATGAAAACACCGTTAGACCGCAGCAGCTCTCTTCAGGTCGGCCGCAGCGAAATGTGCAAGCTGGTCGGCGTGCGCCTTTTTGAAAGCGGGGCGGCCTGTGATTCGCGCCACGTAAGCCTCGCTCGCCGGCCGGTTGCCGAACGCGCGAACTTTCGGCACGCGCAAGACGTCCGCCATCAGCAGGTCCGCGACCGTGAAGCGGCCTGCCGCAAGCCAGTCGCGCTCCCGCAGAACGGTCTCGATCTGGCCAAGGCGACTCGCCAGCCAACCGGTGAGCTGATTCTCCTTCGCGCCGGAGATTTCGAGAAACCACCACGGCACGCTCACCATCTCGATCGAGTTCAGCGCCGCAATCGTCCACTGCATGACGCCGGCCTCGCCGGCCGGATCGCGCGGCATCAGCGTGTCGCTCTTCTTCGCCAAATGTAGCAATCCGGCGCCGCTCTCGAAGATCTCGATCTTGCCGTCGGTCAAAAACGGAACCTGCCCGAACGGTTGCTGCGCCAGGTGATTGGTCGCCCGCCCGTCGAACGCCACCGTTTTGACGCAGTACGCAAGCCTCGCCTCCTCGCACGCCCACCGAAGCCGAAGATCGCGCACAAACCCGCGCGGCGCTTCAGGCACCCAATCGTACGTCCAAATGACGAGGTCGCTCATCGCATGCACTTTCTTTCTCCGATACCGCGAGCCGACGCTAGGAAACGCCGATGACAACCTTCCCAACCTGCGCACCCTTCGCAAGGTACTCGAACGCTGCGCGCGCCTCCGGGAACGGAAACACACGATCGACGACCGGCTGCATACCGGCACCGTTCACGGCCCGCACCAGCTCCTGCAGCCCGACGCGGTCGCCAACCGTGATGTTGCGGATCGTCGCACTGCTGAGCTTCAACGCAAAGAAATCGATCCCGGGGTTCTCCGTCGACAAGAACCCGATCGACGCGATCTCCCCGCCGAAAGCCACGGCCTTCAGCGACTGCGCGATCGTGCCGGGCCCGCCCACTTCAACCACCCGATCGACGCCGAGCCCGCCGGTAAGCGCACGCACTGCTGCGCCCCACTCCCGTGTCGTCGCGTAGTTCACGACATCGCTCGCGCCCAGTTCCTTGAGCCGAAGCGCTTTCGCGTCGCTCGACGTGGTCGCGATCACGCGCGCGCCAAGCATCCGGGCGAGTTGAACGGCAAAGATCGAAACCCCGCCGGTGCCCTGCGCAAGCACGCTCATACCGGCCCGCACGGGCTGCGCCCCGCCAAGCGCCGTCCAAGCCGTCAAACCCGCGCACGGCAATGTCGCCGCCTCTTCATAGCTGAGCGTTCCGCCGAACGGCACGATTGCCTCTTGGCTCACGACTTTGCGTTCGACCAGCCAGCCGTCCTGTTGATCGCCATAGGTCTCGCGCCCCATCGTCGCGTGCAACGGCCCCGCAAACCAACGCGGATGAAACGCGCCGATCACGCGGTCGCCCACCTTGAACGCCTCGACCCCTTCGCCGACGGCGATCACCTCGCCGGCGCCGTCGCTCGTCGGGATCAATCCCGGCTTCACCGGCCGCGGATAGCGCCCCGCCTGCATCGCCACATCGCGAAAATTCAGCGCCACCGCGCGAACGCGCACCAACACCTCCCCCCGCTGCGGCCGCTGCTCGGCTTCTTCGGTCAGGGTGAGCGCCTCAAGACCCTGAGATGACGCGAACCGATAGGCTTTCATGGGGTGTCTCCAACACACAAACCCTTCTCGCACCCACCAGAGCATGAGTCGAGATCAACCCGGGAGGGCGGGCTTGCGGGGCCGCGCTCCCGCGTGAGTTAGCTCTCAGAGTTGCGGCCACATTGAGTAACAGGTTGGGCGATTCTACCCAATCGCCTCCCCAAACATCAGCGCCCTTGCATACCGCATCGGCGGCGAGCCGTAGCTCAGAACCTTGTCGTGGTAGCTCTTCAGCGCGAAGCCGGCGCGCTTCTCCGCCGCAGCGCGCGTCTCCACATGCTCCGAGTACCCCACGAAATAGGTCGACAGTTGCGTCACCGAAAGCTGCGCACGGCGCCATTTGAGCGCGGCCTCGCGTTCTTCTTGGAACGAGCCTTCGGTCAGGAACTTCATCATTTGCTCTTGCGTCATCCCGTCGACATGGATCGCCTGATCGATGATCGCATTCGTGATCGAGCGCAGCAGCATCTTCAGTTGCTGCAGCTTGTACAGCGGATCGCCCGCCATAAACCCTTCGGCGACCATCATCTCCTGCGCATACACCGCCCAGCCTTCGACGAACGAACCGGACGACAGCACCGCACGCAGCACAGATGGATAGGAGTTCGAGTGGAAAATCTGCACATAGTGCCCCGGCATCGCCTCGTGCACGCCGAGGTCGATGATACCGCGCGTGTTGTACTCGCGCAGAAACGACGTCGTCTGCGCCTCCGTCCAATCGTCCGGGATCGGCGAGACCGCGTAGAATGTGTCCAGCGCCTTGTCGAGCGGCCCCGGCGAGTCGCAATAGGCGATCGAGAATCCGCGCTGAAACTCCGGCATCAAGATCACTTTCACCGGGCCGTCGGGCAGGGTGATGAGGTCGTGCTCGCGCACGAACGTCCGCGCCTGCTCCACCGCCTCGGTCGCAAACTCGACCAGCTTTTCGCGCGGCGGCCGCTGCGACGCCGAAATCTCGAGCGCCGCCTTGATCGCCTTTTGCTGCTGTTCGGGCGAAGGATTGTCCGGCGTCTCCGGCGCATCGGCGCGGCCTTTGAGCGCCTCGCGCGCCACCGCATACATGTCCGCCCGGCATTTCGCCATCGCGGCCTCGGCCCTGGCTCGGATTTCGGCGCGCGTCAACGTCGACTGCAGCGTGAACGAAAGCTGCTTGTCGAACCGCTCCGCGCCGGCGCGGAAATCGGCCTTTGCCGCCGGCACCAGCGTGCCGTCGATCCACGCCTGATGCTCGTCGCACGCCGCGTTATAGGCCGCGATCGCCGCATCGAGCCGCGTACGCGCCGCGCCCGGGAGCTTGCCCTTATGCGGATCGATCATCTCGCCGATGATGCTCTTCAGCCCCTTGTGCTGTGCCGAGTAGGTCGCCGCATGCGGCACGGGAATGCGCGAAAGCACAAGCTCGCCCCGCGTCTGTTTCAAGAATCCGGGGATCGCCTCCAAGCGCTGCGTCGCAGCCGCAAGCCGCGTCTCGATCGGCGCAAACTCGCGCGCCATCAGCGTATAGATCGCGCCGCCCGCGATGCTCTGGTAGCCGAGGGGATTCCACGCCCACTCCTGTACGCTTTCCGTCGTCCAAATCTGCGACTTCAGCGCATTGGCAAGCAGCGCCGCATCCACCTGATTGGCCCGCGACAGCTTCTTGGCGTCGATGCGTTCGAGCGCCGCCAAGGTCTGCTTGTTGAAGAGGAGCCCCGCATTGCGCCCCGCCGCGCTGACGTCGTCGAGCATCCCATCGAACCGGTGGTCGCCGATCTGCGTCGCCGATACCGGCGAGAACTTCATCGACTGATCGAGCCACTTGGCCGCAAGTTTAGCGAATGTCTTGTCGGCTGCACTCTGCGGCGCCCCGAAGGCCGCCCCCGCCACGACCGGCATCAACATCGTGGACCCAAGTGCCGCCATCGCATGGCGCCGTGACATCAGCATTCGTTCGCCCTCATCCGTGTTGGGCGGAGTATGGTGACCCTGAGCGCCGGGCGCAAACGCCGCTCGACCGAACGAAAAAGCCCCAGCCTTTCGGCCGGGGCTTGGATCTTCGAGCCGGATCGGGCGTCTTAGAACGAATACTCGAGCCCCATGCTGACCACGTTCTTGTTGTAGTCGGCCGTGTCGAGGTTCGACCCGCGGTCGTGGAACCGGTAGTCGGCGAACAGATTCAAATTCTCCGCGACTTCCACTTCGCCGAACGCGCGCAGCGTCTGCCGGTCGTCTTGCCGCGTCTGCCCCGGGACGAGCGGGAACAGGCTCGTCGGATCGTCGTAGTCGCGCTTCTGGTACGAGTAGCTGAGCCGGAACCGGCCGGGCAGGCCGAACGGATCGATCGGTACTTGAATGGCCGCGCGGCCGACGAAGCCCGAATAGTCGAACTCGGGGCTCGATGTGTCTTCGTCCGTGTAGCCGGCACCGAACGACACGTAGCCCTTCTTGTTCTCGCTGAAATAGAGATAAAGATCCGCGTTCGGCTGGTTGCCCGTCGCATCGCGCTCGTCGTCGATCGTGGCGTAGTTCTTGTCGAAGAACTTGTACGACAGGATGAGCTGCATGTCGTCCGACAGATAGGTTGCAAGCGACGGCATAATCGCGTGCTGCTCGTAGTAGAAATCGCCGTCCAAGAGCGCGTGAGTATAGTCGTACGCGATGCCGAGCTTCATGCCGCCGACCTTCGTCCATGCCGAGATCGAGGGGTTGTGTTCTTGCCAGTTGAACGCGCTCAGATCCGAGTAGATCGACTGATAGAACTCGTAGCCGACTTCGACCCGCGTATCGTCCTCGTTGACGAGCTTGTAGGCGCCGTCCAGCTCCAGCACGACGGCGGTGTCGCTCGCGGCGCTCAGATCGTTTTCGTCGACCGTCACCCGGTCGTCGAACTTCACGCCGGCGCTCAGATCGAGCGACCAGTCCTTTGCCTTCCCGTCGGCGACCGCCGCAGGAACCGCACCAACGACGCCGGCAGCCAAACACACGGCCGCGACGCGCCCAATCTCACGAAACTTCATTAGTCCCCCGGATAACAATGCCGCCGAGCAGGATTTTAGGCCTGCCCGGCGGGGTCATTCAACATCTATCGTGCGTTAGGTTAACCGCCTTCGCCGCCCTCGCCACCTTCGCCGCCGCTTTCGCCGCCATCTTCGTCAGTGTCCGGACCGTCGTCGTCGCCTTCGCCGCCGTGCTCGCCGCCGTCGTCGTGATCTTCGTCGGTGTCGGGCGCGTCATCGTCACCTTCGCCGCCGTGTTCGCCGCCGTCGTCGTGGTCCTCGTCCGTGTCAGGCGCATCGTCGTCGCCTTCGCCGCCTTCACCGCCGCTCTCGCCGCCGTCTTCGTCATCGTCCGAGTCGTCGTCGTCGCCTTCGCCGCCTTCACCGCCGCTCTCGCCGCCGTCTTCGTCATCGTCCGAGTCGTCGTCGTCGCCTTCACCGCCTTCGCCGCCGTCTTCGTCGTCGTCGCCTTCGCCGCCGTTGCGACCGCTGTTGGCCGATCCCGGGCCGCTGTTCGCGCTCGGGCCGCGGTTCGAGCTGCTGCCTTCGCTGCCGTCGTCGCTCGTCGCGCTCGTATCGTCGCTATCCGCATACGCGACGGTGATTCCACCGGCCGCGAGCGTAAGCGCGATCGCAAGTGCCGAAGCGCTCGCCAATAACGTTGTCCGTTTCATCAGTCTCTCCGACACAAAAAAAATCAGTTCCAAGTTTCGGCGCCGGACCGCCGTCGAAGCGGTCAACCCGGACGCCGGATTCGCAAGTCATTGGAACTCATTCCGGCCTACTGCGGGAGAGGGTATATTTTTCGAATGCGCGGGAATAAGTTCGCGCGCGGCGGATCGGCGCCAGCCAAAAACCCTTTATCCTCAACCCTAACGTGACGTTCCGTTATCGCGGCCGGCGCAGGTGGTCGACCCCCGCGGCCGCCAGAGTCAGGGTGGTGTACCCGGCCAGCGAAAGCGTCGCAAAACCCGCAGAACTGGGCGGGTGTTCGGCAAAGAACGTGTTCTGAATCTGCAGCGCCGCCATGGCGAAACCGAGCAGCCAAAGCGCCACCGTGCCCGCCCGCCGCGGCGACGGCACCGCCCGGTCGTAAAGCCACACCCCTAGGAATAAGAGCCCAATCTCTAGCGGCACGCTGAGGTAAGGATATCCCCACAAACCGAGCCCCACCTTCATTTGGTTGAAGATGAGCGGCAGGTCCGGCGCGTGGACGACCCAGTCGAAGAGCCAGTGCAGGAACGCCGTCGCCGCCACGGCAGCCACGATCGCCACCCGATCGCCCTTGAACGCGAGCCCCACGACCCCGCCGAAGAAGAGCGACAGCAACACCGCGCTGGGCAGGCCGTGGGTGAAGGGCATGTAGGTGAGATCAAGCGGGTTCAGCCCGATGAAATTCTCCACGATGCGCACCTTTTCGATCCCCGCGATCACAAAGGCGCCCCACACGAAGTCGACCCACTGCGCCGCGACAAAAAGCACCCAAAGCGGCACCGTTTTGACCACCGCTTTCGCCGCAAAAGCAGGCCCGTAGTGCCCGATGAACATGCCGTTTTCCTCGTAGACAGGGCCGAACTTTGCGTCTACAACCCGCGCGCAGTTTGACGGGCCTTTTTTCGCCCGGTCAACGCTGCGACGGATGTGACGCAGGGTGGAGCAGCCCGGTAGCTCGTCAGGCTCATAACCTGAAGGTCATAGGTTCAAATCCTATCCCTGCACCCATCCCTTGGCCCCCAAACCCGCCATTCCCAGCTCGAACACACTCTCGCTTGGCGAGGCGCGAAGGATCGCGATCGCAGCCCAGGGCTTCGGCCGCAAAGTGCCGCTTCTCGGCACGATCAAGCAGATCGGTCTCCTGCAGCTCGACAGCGTCAATGTCCTGGTCCGCTCGCACTATTTGCCACTGTTCTCGCGGGCAGGCCCCTACGACATGGCCGCCCTCGACCGCCTCTCGCAAAAGACGCCGCGCGCGCTGTTCGAATACTGGGGACACGAGGCCTCTCTCATCCCGATGGACTACCACCCGCTCTTCCGTTGGCGCATGGAGGAGGCCAAAGCGGGCAGGGGAGCCTGGCAGGGCCCCGCTCGCCTGGCACGCGAACGCCCCGACTTCATCAAAGCCGTCATGAACGAAATCGCCGAACGCGGCCCCTTGGGCGCAAGCGAACTCTCCGAAGGCGGCAAGTCCACCGGCAATTGGTGGGGCTGGAGCGACGGCAAGCGCGCGCTCGAGTGGCTGTTCTGGACGGGCAACCTGACCTCTGCCGGCCGCCGCGGCTTCGAGCGCCTCTATGCACTCCCCGAGCACGTCATTCCCGAAGCCGTTCGCAATACGCGCACGCCGTCACCCCAAGACGCCCAGCGCGAGCTGCTCCGTATCGCGGCCCGTGCCCACGGCGTCGCAACGGAGTTCGACTTGCGCGACTACTTCCGCCTGGGTGTCGCCGAAACGAAGGCGCGCTTGCAGGAACTGCTCGACGCCGGCGAACTCACCGAAGTCGCCGTCGAATCCTGGAAGCACAAAGCCTATGTCCCGCGCGACACCAAAGTGCCGCGTAGCATCGATGCGAGCGCGCTGCTCTCTCCGTTCGACTCGCTGATCTGGATGCGCCCGCGCACGGAACGCTTGTTCGGCTTCCATTACCGCCTCGCGTTCTACACGCCCAAGCACAAGCGCACGCAAGGCTACTATGTGATGCCGTTCCTGTTGGGCGATCGCCTCGTCGCGCGCGCCGACCTGAAATCCGACCGCAAGGAGAGCCGTCTTCTCATGCTCGGCGGTCACGCCGAACTGGGTGTCGACCCGAAGGCGATCGCGCCCGCCCTCAACGAACAACTGCGCACGATGGCGACCTGGCTTGGCCTCGACCGCGTCACGCTCAAAAGCCGCACCGAACTCGCAAACGCGTTGCGCCGCGCTTAAAGGCGCCGCGCAGCCGCATCAATGGGCCAGCAGGTCCTGCGTCAGGGCCTTCTCCGAGAATTTGAACACCACGGCGGGGTCCGCCTTCAGGTGTTTCTCGTCCTTTCCGTTGTAGTCGAACTGGCCAAGGAGATGCCGGATGATGTTGAGCCGCGCGAGCTTCTTCTTGTTCGCCTTGACCACGAACCACGGCGCCGCGTCATGGCTCGTGTGCATGAACATGGCGTTGCGTGCTTCCGTGTAGGCATCCCATTTCTTGATGGCGGCGGCGTCGATTGGGCTGATCTTCCATTGCTTCAACGGATTGTTTCGCCGGTCGGCGAGCCGCTCCTTCTGCTCCTCCTTCGAGATGTCGAGATAGTATTTGATCAACTTCACGCCGGCGCGCGTCAGCATCGCTTCGAAATGCGGCGCCTCGCTGAGAAAATTTTTCGTCTGCTCCGGCGAGCAGAAACCCATCACCGGCTCGACGCCCGCGCGGTTGTACCAAGAGCGGTTGAAGAGCACGACCTCGCCGCCTGCCGGCAGATGCGGGACGTAGCGCTGGAAGTACCACGAGGCCCGGTCGCGATCGGTCGGCTTCGACAGCGCCACCACGCGCGTTTCGCGAGGGCTCATGTGTTCGACGATGCGCTTGATCGTCCCGTCCTTGCCCGCGCCGTCGCGCCCCTCGACGACGATCGCGACCTTGGTGCTGTTCTCGATCACGTCGCGCTGGAACTTGACGAGTTCCATTTGCAGCTCGACGAGCTGCTTCTCGTAATCCTTGTCGGACAGTTTCGAGCCCGCTTTAGCCTTGTCGTTCGCTTGAGCGTCTTTCTTCGCTTTCGCCATCCGTCCCACCCCGTTCGTGTCGCCACAACTTGAGCGGATTTCGGCGCAAAGAAAAAGGGGCCGCAGACCGCGGCCCCTACATTCTTTCGCAGCAGGGTCTAGGCGCGTACCAGAAGCGCCTCGGCGATCTTGCCGTGGATGAAGCCGATCACCCGCGCCAGGTGCAGCGTGAACAGAATGCCGATCATGCCCACGATGACGAGCAGAACCAGGCCGTGCGGCGTGTTCAGAAGGGCGTCGATCTCGGGATAGGTGTCGATCCGCACGACGTTCTTGCCCGTGCTGAGTTCGTAGAATGCACC
>CAZYGK010000110.1:0-10897 GCA_964647355.1 uncultured Flavobacteriaceae bacterium
TGCCTGTTCACCGCGTATTCTCTCCCGACGGCGACGTGTTGGGGCGTGCTGGGCTGCTGGCCGGCATCGTCTGTCGCCTGCAAGGCTACGGAGTCGATAGGCGTTTGCGGGCATTGCTCGACTGCGTGCTTTTCCTGCAGGCTCAGAAGCTGGGGCTGACGATCCTGACCCGCGATGTCGGCGACTTCGACGTACTGCAGCAATTGCTGCCGCGCGGGCGCGTGCTGTTTTACCGGCGGGAGCTGCGTTAGCGGTTCAACTCCCGCATGGCCTTGTCGAGGCCTTCGAGCGTGAGCGGGAACATGCGGTCGCTCAGGATTTGCTTCATGATTTGGATCGAGGGCGTGTATTCCCAGTGGCGCTCGGGCACGGGGTTCAGCCAAATCACGTGTTCGTAGATGCGGGTGAGCCGCTCGAGCCATACCGCACCGGGTTCTTCGTTCCAGTGTTCGACGCTGCCGCCGGGGTAGGTGATTTCGTAGGGGCTCATCGTCGCGTCGCCGACGATCACGACTTTGTAGTCGTGCGGGTATTTGTGCAGCACGTCCCAGGTCGGGTGCTTTTCGTTGTGGCGGCGGCGGTTGTCCTTCCACACGCTCTCGTACAGGCAATTGTGGAAGTAGAAGAAATCCATGTGCTTGAATTCGGTGCGCGCGGCGGAGAACAGCTCCTCGCAGAGTTTGATGTGCGCATCCATCGAGCCGCCGATGTCGAAGAAGATCAGCACCTTGACCTTGTTGTGGCGTTCGGCCCGCATGACGAGGTCGAGATAGCCTTGGTGCGCGGTGTGACGGATCGTTTCCGGCAGGTCGAGTTCCGTGAGCGCACCTTCGCGCGCCCATTTGCGCAGGCGGCGTAGCGCGATCTTGATGTTGCGCGTGCCGAGTTCGACTTGGTCGTCGAGGTTCTTGTATTCGCGCTTGTCCCAGACTTTGACCGCCTTGCCGTGGCGGCCTTTGTCTTGGCCCATGCGGATGCCTTCGGGATTGTAACCGTAGGCGCCGAACGGCGAGGTGCCGCCGGTGCCGATCATCTTGTTGCCGCCTTCGTGGCGCTTCTTCTGCTCTTCGAGGCGCTTCTTCAGCTCCTCCATCAGCTTTTCCCAGCCGCCGAGCGCTTCGATCTGCTTCTTCTCTTCCTCGGTCAGGAATTTTTCGGTGAGCGCCTTCAGCCAGTCTTCCGGGATTTGCGCGAGGTCGGTCGGATCGAGATTTTCAAGCCCCTTGAACGCGTGCGCGAAGACGCGGTCGAATTTGTCGAGATTGCGCTCGTCCTTCACCAGCGCCGCGCGCGACAGGTAGTAGAACTCGTCGACCTTCATGTCGATGACCTGCTTGTCCAGGCCCTCCATGAGGGCAAGGTATTCCTTCAGCGTCACCGGGATTTTGGCCTGGCGCAGATCGTGGAAGAAGTTCAGGAACATCGTGTCACCAAGGAATGATCAAGTTGGCGGATTGGTGTCTGCTAAACTAGCGTCCGCCATAGTTTGCGGATTAGCTCGAAAGTGGAACTTTAGCAGCATAGCTGCCGAGATTCCAAAGAGGCACATCGCGACAACCGATGTTCCAAACCAGCCGACGGTGCGCGGGAAAAAGGCTGAACTCTCCATAAGCGCGCGCGAGCTTTCGAGAATTGCGAAAACCTGGAAACCGAGTTGGAAAGAGAAGATGAGTATTGTGATCAACGCGATGGCAACCACAAAGACCCTGTGCGCATAGTTTGACTGGTAGCCGACATTTCTCGCACGAAAGGCCTCCGCGAAGAGGAATGTTGCGTCCTTGTGCGCGAGTAGGAATTCCGGCGACTCGATGTGCCTGAGATTGAAAATCATGTTGATGGTGAGCGTTAGCATCATCAAGCTAACGTAGCGAACGACAAAAATTCCAAATATCACCGAAGCGGCTGCAACAAATATCTCGCGACCTAGGACAATGCCCTGCGCCGATGCGCCCGCAAAGCTGACACCGATCTGTTTGTCGACCAGCGCATCCATTGCGAGAAGAATTGCAAGGTTTGAGAAGAACAATAGGTTGACCTCTCGACCGAGCCTCCGTCGTTCAAGTGCTAGGCCCTCCGCGTACTCGTTTGACAATAGGAATTTGCCGTGAGCACTGAGCGTTAGGCTATGAAGGTCTAAGAGCGCTCGACCAAATACGCTTGAAGGGTATGTGGTGGGAGCTTCCTCAGCCATATTCCGGCTAGTTCCTCTCCCGCCGCGCGAGGAACGCGAGGCGCTCAAACAGATGGACGTCTTGTTCGTTCTTCAAGAGCGCGCCGTGGAGGGGTGGGATCAGTTTTGACGGGTCGCGTTCGCGCAGCGTTTCGGCCGTGATGTCGTCGGCCATGAGCAACTTGAGCCAGTCGAGCAGTTCGCTGGTCGACGGCTTCTTCTTCAGGCCGGGCACGTCGCGGATTTGGTAGAAGATGTTCAGGGCTTCGCCGACGAGCTTGTCCATGATCTTCGGGTAGTGGACGTCGATGATCTTCGTCATCGTGTCGCGGTCGGGGAACTTGATGTAGTGGAAGAAGCAGCGGCGCAGGAAGGCGTCCGGCAGTTCCTTTTCGTTGTTCGAGGTGATCATCACGATCGGGCGTTGTTTCGCCTTGATCGTTTCGCCGGTCTCGTAGACGAAGAATTCCATGCGGTCGAGTTCGAGCAGAAGGTCGTTCGGGAACTCGATGTCGGCCTTGTCGATTTCGTCGATCAGAAGGACCGGGCGCTGGTCGTTCGTGAACGCTTCCCAGAGCTTGCCCTTCGAGATGTAGTTCTTGATGTCCTTCACGCGCGCGTCGCCGAGCTGGCTGTCGCGCAGGCGGCTGACCGCGTCGTATTCGTAGAGGCCTTGTTGGGCTTTCGTCGTCGATTTGATGTGCCACTGGATGATCGGCACGCCGATCGCCTTCGCGACCTCGAACGCGAGTACGGTCTTGCCGGTGCCGGGTTCGCCCTTGATGAGCAGCGGCCGCTCGAGCGTGATCGCCGCGTTGACCGCAATGCGCAGATCGTCGGTCGCGACGTAGCTGCTGGTGCCTTCGAACTTTTTCATGGGTCTCTCAATAGGTGATGAATGGCTGTTGAGATGAACCTAGGGGGTCAACCAGCGTCCCGCAAGAACGAAAAATCCGCTGTCATCCCTGGCGTTAGCGAAGCTCGATTGCGCCAGCAATCGGTAGCGTAGCTTACGACCCGGGACCCAGGGGAGACTGGTTGAGCGGTGAAGCCGTGCGCGTCACTCCTGGGTCCCGGCTCGCGCTTCGCTACGCTCCGCTTGGCCGGGATGGCAACATCATTCAGCACCTTGAAGCAGAGTACCTGGCAATGGAGCGATGCGTCCTGTCTGGCGATCGAACAGGTTCTTCCATGTAGGGTTCGCTTTCTCGATCAGTTCGAGTTTCCATGCACGGTGCCAGCGCTTGAGGCGTTTCTCGCGGGTGATGGCGGCCGTGATGTCGCCGAAGGATTCGTAGTAGACTAGCAGCGTCACGTTGTGCGTCCGAGTGAAACCCTCGACTGCTCCTTGATCGTGTTCCAAGGCGCGCCGATTGAGGTGGTTGGTGACGCCGACGTAGAGCGTTCCGTTGCGGCGGCTTGCTAGGATGTAGACGTGGTACCATTTCTCTTCGCGCATCCGTTCACTGTGCGCGCGAAATTCGTTGGAAATGTGGTGGCAGTTCTCCTGGGTCCCGGGTCGTAAGCTTCGCCGCCGATTGCCTCCGCAATCGGGGCTGCGCTAACGCCCGGGATGACAACCTATTTTTGCAGTAGCCCAAGTTCGCGTTGCGTCTTCTTCGGGAGGCCTGACGCTACGATGGCGTGGGCGCGGGTGAGGTAGGCTTTGAGGTCCTTTGCCGGTAAGCGGGTCGGCTTGTCGAGATAGACCCATTCGGCGCGGGCGAGGTAGGGCGCGGGTTTGATGCCGGGTAGTTCGGTCAAGATCCGGAAGCTTTCGCTCGACGCTTTGAACGACATGCCGGGCGACTCGCCGGTGACGGCAAACATTTTTCCACCGACTTTGAAGACGCGGTCGCTGCCCCATTGGATGGAGAGCGTCGCGCCGGGGAGCGTGAGCATGAACTTTTCGATTTCGACCTTCTTCATCGCGTCAGCGTGACGCGAACGCCTCGATTTCGCAAGCGAGGCGATACATCAACGGCGCCCAGTCCGCGAACTTCGCCGGCGTGAGCACGCGCGCGTGCGCGTACCAGGGGTAGCGATCGGTGCCGAGCTGTTGCCAGAGGGGGCCTGCGGTCAAAAGCCAGGTTTCGGCGGCTGTTGCGGCCGCCAGCATCGCGGGTGCGGTGGGCGCGGCGACGACGAGGTCGAGCGCAGCGCAGAGTGCGGCCTTGTCGTCGATGTCGTTCGTGAGGTCGATGTCGGCGAAGTTGTGGATCGACACGCCGTGCTTCGCGCGAGCGGCGTCGAGTTCCGCTTGGCAATTGCCGTACTGCAGGTTGACGAACTTGACCGAGGTGGATTCGAGCACCGGTGTCCAATCTTCCAAGGCGCTGAAGAACTTCCGGCGCGCGGTCGTGACCAGCATCGACTTCCAACTGATGCCGACATAGGGGCCCGGTCCGAGCGCTTCGAGGCGGCGTGCCCAATGATGCACGCGTGCGGGGTCCGGCTTCAGATACGCGCGCGGGACGAAGCTCTCGATCGTGGGCCGTAGGTGACACATGAGCGAGCCGATCGGCGCGAAGAAATCCGGCGCGCGGTCGCCCATGGCCCAGGGTGCGATACGCACGGCCCGGGTAGCGTGCCGTGTGTGCATTTCGGCGCCGATATGCGCGCTTGGAAACGAACGCCGAAACAGCGGCACGAGGCGGTGGTCGACCGCGAGCAAGAGTTTGCCCGCGCGCTCGATCAGGTCCGGTATCATGCTTGCAAGCATGATCTCGTCGCCGAGGCCCTGTTCGCCGATGACGAGCAGCCTGCGTCCGGTCAGGTCTTCGCCGTCCCACAACGGGGCCGGGATCGCGAAGTGCGTCGCTTGCGCGAAGGCGGGGTTCAGCCGTTCCTCGTGATCGGCCCAAGCTTCTTGCAAGCGACCGGCGGCGGCGTAGCTCAAGCTTCTTGCGTGCCGGATGGCAGCGCGCTCGCCATCGCCGCGCGCGAGTTCAAGCGCGTGCGAAAAATTCTCGATCGCCTGGCTGTAGGCACCGATGTGGGATTGCGCGTGCGCGATATTGTGGAACGCGTGAGCGGTCATCGGAGCCAGACGCTGCGCAGGCGCGTAGGCGGCAACTGCGCCTTCGAAGTCGCAGGTCTCCGTCAGGATCGTGCCTAAGGCCGACCATAGATCGGCCGACTCAGGTGCGTTGTCGAGGGCGCCTTGAACGAGGCCGCGTGCCTCACCGGCTTTGCCGGCGCCAAGCAAACAGAGACCAAGAGCAGCGGTGCCTTTCGGGCAAGCCGGGCGAAGTGCGAGATAGGCACGGTAGGCGTTTTCCGCGCCGTCGAGCATTCGAAGCCTCGCGGCGGCGTTGGCGAGATCGAGCGTCAGATTCGCGTTCGCGGGGTCGAGGCTCAGCGCGCGCTCGTACATCTCGAACGCCTTCGTGCGCTGGCCGAGATTGTCGAGCGCGAGCGCCAGCAGGTGATAGGCGGCGGCATAGCGCTCGTGGCGTTCGGCCGCTTTTGCGGCAGCGACGGCGGCTGCCGCGAATTCGCTTTGCTTGTAGTGGGCGAGCGCCGTGCGCAATGCTTCGACGGCTTCGAGCGGCGGTTGGGCGGCTTGTGCTTGCGCGGCCGGTGCGGTTCTTTGCGCCATCTTCTTGCCCCACGGTTGATCGCTAGAATATGCGGGGACACTTTAATACGGCGCTAATCTTGCGCGCGGCGCGGCTGCGCGATTTCAACGTTTTGTTGACCAAAAAGATTTTCGGCGGAAGGTCCGTGTTAACCGTGAGCGCTTATCGTCGGTTCTGAAGACGGAACAAGGACGCTTGCGTCATGACGCTGAAACTCTCTCTTAAGCCCGGTGAAAAGTTCGTTGTGAACGGCGCTGTGCTGATCAACGGCGACAAGCCGGCGAGCTTCATTGTCGAAAACCAAGTGACGGTCCTGCGCGATCGCGACATGCTGCAGGCGGCGGATGCGACGACGCCGGCGAAGCGCATCTACTACGCGATCCTGATGCTCTATCAGGGCCAGGACGGCGCCGAGCGCTACTACGATGCGTTCGTGCAGGAGATGTCGGCGTTCATGCACGACATCACCGACGGCGAGACGCTCAATCTGTGCGTTGCGATCTCGCGCGACGTGCTTGTCGGGCACACCTATAAGGCGCTGATCAAGTGCCACACACTCTTCGACTCCGAACAGCCGGTGGAAAACGCGGCGTAACAAGCGGGACCATAGCTGCCGGTTGTTCGGATCGGTCGGGCGCGAATAACAAAAACAAAAGCGCCAACGACCGTCTTCGGCACGGTGGGGGTAGTCGAGGGGCGGGGCCGGCAGCGTAATTGCCGGCCCCGTTTTTATTCTTCCAGGTCTTCACGCAGCGTCTGGCTGGCGCGCCAAAAGCAATAGGCGGCGAGCAGTTGCGGGATCACCATCGCGGCTAGGCCGTATTGCAGACTGTGTTGGCCAACTTGCGGTGCGAGGCCGTCGCTGATCGCGCCGACGATCACCGGGCCTAGGCCCAGTCCCACCAAGGTTCCGACGACACCGGCCGTTGCCGCTGCGCGAGCCCGCGCGTCGTTCGGTGCCAGGCGTTGCAGCGCGGCGGCCGCGGGTGCGAGCGTGATCGTGCGGAAGAAGGCTTCGCCGGACGATGCGCTGAACAGCACGAGGATTGTCGGTGCAAAGGCCGCCGCCACCGTGCAGGGGCTCGCCAGAACGAGGCCGAGCACGGGAAGCCACATCAGCCAGCGCGCTTCGCGGGTCGAGAGGTAGTCGGACATGCGCCCGCCAAGCCACGTGCCGCCGAGGCTGACGACGGCGCCCAGCGTACCGACGACGGCGCCGGCTTCGCCCGGCGTCCAGCCGAAGAAACGCACGACATAGGTCGTACCCCAGACGAGGCTGCCGTAGATCGCGATCGCGACGAAGGCGTTGCCGGCGATGAAATAGCGGAACGCCGATTTCCTTGCGAGCTTTGCGTAGCCCCCGCGCTGCACCGCGATCGCGGCCGCATGGATCGTGACGGGTGTGGCTTCGCGATTGCGCTTGGGTTCGGGCAATGCAACGGCTGCGATGAACGCAGCCAGCAAGCTGACGCCGCCGAGGACGTAGAACGCCGCACGCCAACCGAACTGATCGTTCAGGAAGCCGCCGAGCGTGCCCGCCGCTATGAGGCCCGCGGGGCCGCCCATGACATAGATTGCGAGCGCTCTGCCGCGGCGTTCGGGCGGCACGTAGTCTGCGATCAGCGATTGGGCGCATGGATTGCAGCCTGCCTCGCCGATCGCCAAGCCCACGCGCGCGGCGGCTAGGTGCACGTAGGCTGTGCTGGCGCCGACGACACCGGTGCAGATCGCCCAGAATGTTGCGCACACGGTGAGGATGCCGGTGCGAGAGATGCGGTCGGCAGCCCATGACACGGGGATCGAGGCGATCGAAAAGATCACGGCGAACAGCGTGCCGGTGAGCAAGCCTAGATCCGTATCGCTGAGATTGAAATCGTGTTTGACGGGTTCGGCGACGACGGCCAGCAGCTGGCGGTCCATCATGCTGAGCCCGATCAGAACGGCCAGGATGATGACATAGGTGTTCGCCCGTGCCTGCGGCAGCGGTTCGTGGTCGTGCATGAAGCCCCCAAGACGCACAGATAGTTAGAGGGTAAGCGAGGGTCTGTGGCAATGCCGGGCCGGAAAATTCGCGCAAGGGCTGTGCGGAGCGTCAGGTGGTCGTGCCGGACGTTAGTCGTTTGAGCGCTGCTGCGGTCACACCGGCGTGAACTCGCGATGCTTGTTGCGGGGGTGTTCGCGCGGATACGCTACGGGACGGAGGTTGGCCGTGGTGCGATCGGGGCATGAACGGGGCGTGGGTCAGGAAAGCGTCAGCGCGTTGCTGCCGATGGCGTCGCCACCGCGCGATGTCGCCGTCGCGATTGCGAACGAAGACTTTGCGATCGCAAGCGTCAGTCTTCACGTCGACCGGCGCGAACAAGTCGAAACGGCACTTCGACACCGGTTCGGAATCACCCAAACCCGTTTTCGCGCCGACGTCGAACACAAAGGTGTGGCGGCGACCGGGCCGCACATGGTTCGCTTTCATGAAGCTGGCGATCGCATTCGTTCGGAAATCGACGGGGCCGTCAGATCGACATGGGTCGTGCTTTCGGAGTCCTTCTTGGAGGATGCCGTGTCCGGTACGCCGGTTTGGCGGCGCCCGTTCGGCGATCCGTTCGTCGCGCCGCCGCTTGAGACGCTGGGCGCTCTGCATCGCTTCTTCGCGCGGGCGCGAAAGAGTGCCGACGCTGTGTGGGCGCATGAGGAACTCATTGCGCTGGTGCCGCTTCTGCTTTCGCGTTCGGGCGACCGGCAACCGACACAGCTTCGGCCGGGTATGCTGCGCCTGGCGCGCGATGCCGACGCGTTGCTCGAGTGCGAGTTTGCCGGCGCGCTGAGCGTTTCGCGTTTGGCGCGCCGGCTTGGCGTCAGCGCGAGCTATTTGACGCGCGCGTATCGCGCCGCCACCGGCCGGACTTTGCACGCGCGGGTGACGCGGCTGCGCTTGTCGCAAGCGCTCGACCGGCTTGCGGCGGGTGCCGACGATTTGACAGCGCTCGCCTTGGAGCTCGGTTACTCCAGTCACAGCCACTTCAGTGCCGAATTCAAGCGGCATGTCGGCCGGCCGCCGAGCGTCTTCCGGTTGAGCACGCAAGTGTGAGGCGCACAGCGGTGCGAAGTTCGCAAATCTGATAGCGGCGTCTTCGAGTGCCGTGCTCATTCTGCCGTCGGTTCGCTGGCGGAGGCTTTCGTGCGTGTTCTTTCTTTCGTGTTGGCGTTGGCGGTCGCCGGAACCGCCGTTGCGGGCGAGCGTGCCCCTACGATGTTGGAGCGGTTCGCGAAGGGTGCGGCGGTGCTCAACGCTGCGTCCGATGCAGCGGGCGGTGCGCAAGCGCTGCGCGGGATGACCGCCATCAGTTTCACGGCGCGCGGCGAGACCTACAACGACGTCCAGGGCTTCCATGCCTCCCACATCGGCACGCCGCAGCGCGACGGCCGCCTCACGGTCGTGAACGATTTCGACTTCGCCGGGGCGCGTTTTTCGCAACGGACGGTGCAAGAGCTGGCTGGCGGGTTTGTCATCGATACGGCTTCGCTGTTTCGCAACGGCACGAGCTACGCGTTGCGCAACAACGGAAGGGAGTATTTGCAGACGCCAAACGCGCCTTCTCCTGCAGCGGCTGGCGGTCTTGTGGCGCTGGTTGCGCGCTGGTGTCCGCCTCTGTTGCTGCAACGGGCGCTGCAGAATACACGCTCGGTCGCATGGGTTGGCGAGAGCGATGTGGCGGGCGAGGCCGCGGATGTGATCGAGTTTTCGTTCGACGAGGCGACGCGGTTCCGGCTCTACGTCGCAACGAAAGGGCGCTCCGTCGTTCGCATGGAGGCGATCGCGCCGGACGCGGTAAAGGGCGACGACGTCAGCGTCGTGGAATTTGCGGGCAAGCAGATCGTGGGTGGCGTCGCGTTTCCGTCTCGCCTTGTCGCATTCCGGCGTGGCGCTCGAACGTTCGACATGGCGATCGAGAAGCCGGCCGTGAACCCGGCGTTGGCCGACGCGTTGTTTCAGCCGCCTGCGAACTATCAGCTCGTAGCGGACGACAAGGTGACGACGAAGCAGATTAACGCGCGCATCTACGAGGTGAGCGGACTCGGCGGCGGAAACTACCGCAGTCAGTTCGCGGTGATGGACGACTTCGTCGTTGCGTTCGAAGCGCCGCTCGGGATTTCCGTGTCGCGCCAGATCATCGGCGAGATCAAGCGCGTTGCGGGCGACAAGCCCATTCGCTACGTCGTCATCAGTCACTTTCACAGCGACCACGCCGGTGGGGTCGGGGCGTACACCGATATCGGTGCCACCGTGGTGTCGGCGGCGGAGAACGAGGGTGTGCTCAAGACCTATTCGCAGGCGCGCTCGCTCTGGCAAGGTCTTGGCGGTGTGCGGTCCGATGCGCCGTTCGAGTTTTTGGCGGTCGGCCCCGACGGCTTGGAGCTTGCGGACGCCGGTGGGCATAAGCTGCGCGTGGTCGATTTTAAGACGCCGCACGTGGAGCGGTTGCTTGCGCTCTACGATCCGGAGACGCGCACAGTCATCAACGGCGACCTCTATTCGCGGCTTGTGCTTTGGAACAATACGTTCGACGTGTTCGCGCGCTGGCTTTCGCGCAATGAGCCGCAGGTTGACACCATTCTGGGCACGCATCACGCGCCGATGACGCGGGGCGAATTGTTGGAGGCAGCGCGCGCTAGCGCGCGGCGTTAGCTCGGCGGGAGAGAGCGACATGCTGGCGTTGAATCGGAGAGCCGTGCTTTGCGCCACGAGTGCGAGTGTTGCTTCTGTTTGCACTGCTTTGCCGGCGCGCATCGGAAGTGCAGCCGCGCAATCGGTCGAGGGGCGCGCGATCGACGCGTTCATCGGGGCGTATCAAGCGCTGGTGTCCGCGCGTTGCTCGATCTGCTTGCGGACGACGCGAGGTGGACGTGCGCGGCGTTTCGATCTTCGAAATTCGAGGCGGAAAGATCGCGCGCTGGTACGATTACTACGATGTCCTGACGTTCCAGCAGCAGACGCGCTAAGCGGCGGTTGCGCGTCGCAGAAGTTCGGCGTAGGCAATCACTTCGGCGTTGGGAACGTGGATTTCGGCTTCTTGGCGGATCTCGTCTTCTAAGCTGCGCGAGAGGACGACGACGATGTCGGGCTTGAGGCGGGCGAGAACTTCCGGCG
>CAZYGK010000111.1:0-10686 GCA_964647355.1 uncultured Flavobacteriaceae bacterium
ACGGCTCCGCGCTCTGCCAATCCGGCTGCGCGATGATCCCGACGCGAAACCCTTGGGCCTCGAGCAGCCGCCCAATAATCGCCATCCCGAAACTCGGGTGATCGACATAGGCATCGCCCGTCACGATCACGACGTCGCACGCGTCCCAACCCAGCCGCTCCATCTCCGCCCGCGACATGGGCAGAAAGGGCGCGGGCTTCGCGCTCGGCATAGCGTCACGAAAAGGGGGGCGCGCGGCGTCCATGGCGCTGTGTGCGCGGCATGGGTGCCCAAGTCAATGTGACCACCCAGACGCGCGAAAAATCTCAGTCGAGCGGCGGCTCTTCTTGGCGTAGCTCATCATCGGCGTCCCGGTCTCGCCCGCCACGGCCGAGTTCGATCTTCCGCGCGATTTCGCCCATCGGCCGTTCGAGGCAACGCGCATCGCCGGTTAGATAGGGTGAGCGCGACATGGAGCGGCATTCACTCGTATCGATGCCTGCCTGTTCGTACTGGTCCGCAACCTGCCCAATCACGGTCCCAGCTGCCATCCTTTGCCAAACAAACAGGCAGAGCAGCATCGCGCCCATCAGCGCCAAAACAAGGCGCGGCAGCCACTTCGTCAGGATAGCCATGTGGACCGTTCCCCCAGAGTATCGCGGAGCACAAATGCTAGCGTCTTCGCGTTGAAACACCCCTAATTGCAGGGGGAGCAGCTACCATTAACCGAGTTAGTGGGCGAAACGCCCAAGATTCCTGCTGGAAGTGTCGCGAAGACACTCCACACGCGTCGCGCGAAATGCCATCAATAAGTCAGGGGAACGCTTGGACTGTTTCAGCGCTGGGGGGCGCAACGACGGTGGCCGAGGGGGCATTTCCGTCCGAAAGTGACGCTAAGGGGCGATTGTTGTTGTCGGGGGCAGACGCCATGGGACCGAACCCGTGGACGGCGCCGCGCCCGACAGCTGCGGCACATGGCATCACCGCCGACGAACTCGACGACGACAAACGCGCGGAAGCGATCGAGAAAACGCACAAAGAACTTAAGCAGTTCCTGTGGCGCTACCTCTCGTCGTTCATCGTACCTTTGTCCGCTGTGGGCGTCGCCTATTACGTACTCGTTGGCGACATCTCGTTCATCAAATCGCCCATCGACTTCACGAAAATCCCCGTCGTCGATCCGACGCGACTGCCCGCATGGGAATGGGCCGCGTATCTGGGCGTGTCGCTCATCCTCGCAGCCGTCGCCGCACACTTCCAATCGCGCACCCACAGACGCGCCAAGCTCGCGCGCGAACACTACGCGACGGTGGGCGAGCGCTACCGTGCGTTCCAAGAGGCCGAACGCCAGTGGGTGAATGAGCAGCGCCGCCGCACGACGACCGCGTTCTGGCAGAACGACGTACGCAAGATCGCGGCCAGCAAGGGCATGAAGCCGAGCGACGTCTTCGCGCAAGAAGTCGGCAAACTGTTCGTCGCCTGGGGCTGGATGGTGAAGCTGAACCAACGCTCGCATGACTACGGCGTCGACATCTTCGCGAACGGCAAAGAAGGCAGCGCCGTCGTCCAATGCATCCATTCGCCCGACGGCGGCCCCGCGCCTTCCGATGTGCGCGACCTTGCCGGCAGCCGCCACGCCTTCGATGCCGACTACGGCCTGATGATTTCGATCCATCCGCCCGGCGCCACGCGGCAGAACGAATTCTTCTCCGAACGCGGACAGCTCGAGTTCTGGCACTTGGGCCACATCCTCGAACAAGCGCTCGTGCTCTACAAACAGCGCACCGGTGAAAACCCGCCGGACGACGGTGGGCGCACGCAGTTCCTGAACCGCGACGGCACGCCGATCGCCTGGCATGTCGGCGAAAATCAAGCCGCCGAATAGCGGGAGTTGTAACGCGCATCAATTGCCTGGCGCGGCCGGTGCCGCCATGCTCCCGCAGCCAGATTCGGGAGCTCTCACATGAAGCGCATTCTCGCCGTTGTCGCATTTGCCTTGGCAACCGGCTTTGCCAGCGCCGGCGACGACGTCAAGGGATCGAAAGACCACCCGCTGCTGACGCGCTATCCGGACAGCCGCATCAGCGACTACGAAAAGAACTTCAACAGCGTAACATTCAAAATCAAGAACGCCGAAGGCAAGGTCGTGGAACAAGCCGTCGAGGGACAAACGACCATTATCAAGTACTTCTACAACAACGCCGAAACCCAACCCTCGCCGCTGCAGCTGATCCGCAACTACCAAAACGCGATCAAATCGATCAAAGGCGACGTCGTCTTCGAGCGCGCGCCAAAGGACATGGACCCCGGCGAAACCACGTTGAAGGCAACCGCGAACGGTAAGGACATCTGGATCAAGGTCGAGCCAGACATCTGGAGCGCACCGACGCAAAGCTATCGCTTGTCCTTCGTCGAAGTCGAAGCGATGGCCCAAGTCGTGAGCGCCAATGCGATGCTGGACGCGCTGAACAAGGATGGCTTCATCGCGCTCTACATCAACTTCGACACCGGCAAGTCGGACCTGAAGGCCGACGGCGAAGCGACGGTGAAGGAGATCGCCGCCATGCTAAAGGGCGCGCCCGACCTCAAGATCAGCATCGAAGGCCACACCGACAACGTCGGCACAGCGGCCTCGAACCAAAAGCTGTCGGAGTCGCGCGCCAAAGCGGTCATGGACGCCATTGTGAAGGGCGGCATCAGCGGCAACCGCCTGAATTCGAAGGGCCTCGGCCAAACCACGCCCATCGCCGATAATCGAACGGACGAAGGCAAGGCCAAGAACCGCCGGGTCGAACTCGTCAAACAGAAATAGCAGCGCGCGCCCCCGGATTCCCCTGACAGGCGAAAACGGCTGGTAAACTTCGACGGGTTGCGGCGGATTAACAGGACGCCGCGGCCCGGTCTGCGTTACAACTTGTGCCTCGTTGTTGGGTACGAGTTTGGGGTGATGCCGCTCAAGGGTTTCCTGCAAGCGATAGGGTTGCGCGCCGCTGAGGCGGACGAACCCGAGCTTCCGGCGTTCGCTGGCCCGTCGTACTTCGCTGCGAACGGCAGGCCGGGCGACGAACGCGACGAGATGATTGCTCGCATTCAGGGCGCCCGCGGCTCGCACGTCATCGCCCTCGTCCACGGCCACCAGCTGCCGCGCGAATACCCTTGGGAATGGTATTGGCGCGAGTTCATCGGCCCGCGCCACATGGAAGATTTCCTGACCGCGATGGCGAGCGTCCCGCCGACCGCGAAGCTCGATGTCATCCTGCATTCTTTCGGCGGCGGGTTCCTCGCCGTGCAGCAGATCGCGCGCGCGATCAAAGCGCACAAGGGCGAAACGACGGTCTTTGTCCCCCACTACGCGCAGCATCTCTCCACGTTGATCGCGCTCGCCGCGAAGAACATCGTGCTGGGCCCCAACGCCGCCCTTTCGTTCATCGAACCCGACGATCAGGTCCTGAGCAGCGTGGTGAACCAAAAAGGCGCGCACCGCGTCTCCGACCTCACCGTCATGCGCCTCCATATGGAGAAGAACTGGTGCCGCGAGGCCCGCGAGTTCGTCTGCGAACTGGAGCACAACGCGGGCCACGCAGGCCATTGCAGCCTCGCGATGCAGATCGTCGGCGGCAAGCGCTCGCCATGGGACCCGATGACGCCGAAGCTCGCGCGCTCTCTGGGCTTGCCTATTTCAACGAGCATGCCGGCAGAGGTTTATGAGCTGATCCGCGCCTGCCGCTCGAACCCCGCCGCCGACCAAGGCGTGAAGACCGGCCCGTCGCCGGCAGAGATGCAGGCGGCGGCCTACATGCCGTTCGACACCTACTCGCCCTGGCGTCCGCACACCACGCTGCGCGAAGCGCGCCCGACGCCCCAGCAACGCCAGCCGCAAGCGCGTCAGCACAACGCGGGCGACGACGCCGCGTCCGGTACAAGTACCTGGGAAAGCTGCAACATCGCGGCGCGACCCTACATCGCAAAACTTGAGCAGCGTCGCGGCACCCGCGTGCTCTGCGTGATCCACAACGACATGATGGAGAGCGACAACGTCGATCTCCTCACCGCCGAAGACACGCTGACCGCGCTCTACGCCCTCGACCCGCATACCCCGCTCGACATCATCCTGCACACGCCCGGCGGCCTTGCCTATCAAGGCATGCAGCTCGCCCGCGCGATCAAGGCGCACAAAGGCAAGAAGACGGTCTTCGTGCCGTTCTACGCCATGTCGGCGGGCACGATCATGACGCTCGCCGCCGACGAGATTGTAATGTCCGAGCACGCGGCGTTGGGGCCGATCGACACGCAAATTTTCGTCCCCTCGATCGGCATGCGCTTCCCGACCGGCGCGATCCTCTCGGTCCTGAAGACGAAGCCAAAGAAGAAGATCAGCGACGACGTCCTCGAACTCGCCCTGCAATGCCAGCGCGACCAGGGCGAACACCATAACAACGCGCTCGAACTGATGGCAGGCACCTACCCCACCGGCACCGCCAACAAGATCGCCCACCGCCTCAACGACGGCGACCTGACGCACGGCTACCCGCTGACCTACAAAGAAGCGAAGAAACTCGGCCTCAAAGTCTCAAACGCCATGCCCGGCGAAGCCATCGACCTCATCCGCATCTTCCGCCGCGACCGCAGCGCCCGGAGCGTGCTGTTCTGTCCGTAAGGCCAGGCGCTACGCGGCCATCTCCGCCAACCGCGCCAACACTTGCCCCGCCCCGGTCAGCCGCTCCTCCGCGCTCGACCACTCGCGCATGATGACGAGCTTCTGATCCGGCCTCACCTTCGCGATCTTCTGGTTCTGTGCGATCCAGCCGATCAGCTTCGTCGGTTGCGGATAGGCGTTGTTGCGGAAGCTGATCGTGGCACCCTTCGGACCGGCATCGATTTTCTCGACCTGCGCGACGCGGCAGAGGCGCTTGATCGACATGATCTTGAGCAGCGTCTTGACCTCCGCTGGCAGCGGCCCGAAACGGTCAATCAGCTCCGCCGCGAACGCGTCAACGGCCTGGTCCGTATCAAGCGTCGATAAGCGCCGATAGAGTGCAAGCCGCACGTTCAGATCGGCGACGTAACCCTCGGGGATCAACACCGCGGAGCCGAGATTGATCTGCGGCGACCAGGTCTCGTCGCGATCCGGCAGCTTGCCGCGGAGGCTCGCAACCGCCTCTTCCAGCATGTCCTGATAAAGCTCGATTCCGACCTCGCGCACCTCGCCCGACTGCTCCTCGCCAAGCAGATTGCCGGCGCCGCGAATGTCGAGATCGTGGCTCGCGAGAGAGAACCCCGCACCCAGCGTATCCAGCGCCTGCAGCACCTTGAGCCGCCGGTCCGCGTTTTCGGTGAGCGTCCGGTCCGCAGGCACCGTGAAATACGCGTACGCCCGCGCCTTCGAGCGCCCGATCCGTCCGCGCAGCTGATAGAGCTGCCCCAACCCGAAAATATGCGAGCGGTGCACGATCATCGTGTTCGCCGTCGGAATGTCGAGCCCGCTCTCCACGATCGGCGTCGACAGCAGAACGTCGAACTTACCCTCGTAGAACGCCGACATGATGTCTTCGAGCCGCGTCGGTGGCATCTGCCCGTGCGCGATCCCAACCTTCACTTCCGGCACGGTCGCCTTGAGGAATTCCTCCGCCTCGCCCAAATCCGATATCCGCGGGCACACATAGAAGCTCTGCCCGCCGCGATAATGCTCGCGTAGCAGCGCCTCGCGCAGCGTCACCGGATCGAACGGCGTCACGAACGTGCGGACCGCAAGCCGGTCCACGGGTGGCGTCGCAATAATCGACATCTCCTTCACGCCGGAGAGCGCGAGCTGCAGCGTGCGCGGAATCGGCGTCGCGCTCAGCGTCAGAACATGCACGTCTGCGCGCAGCTGCTTCAGCCGCTCCTTGTGCGCCACGCCGAAGTGCTGCTCTTCGTCGATGACAAGGAGGCCGAGGTCGCGAAACTCGATCGACTTCGCAAGCAACGCATGCGTCCCGACGACGACATCCACCTTACCCGCAGCCAACGCAGCCTTGGTCTCGTTCGCCTCTTTCGTGCCGACCATGCGCGACAACTGCCGCACCGTCACCGGAAAACCCTGAAACCGCGTCGAAAACGTCTTGTAGTGCTGTCGTGCCAGCAACGTCGTCGGCACGACGACCGCAACTTGCCGGCCCGTCATCGCGACCACGAACGCCGCGCGCAGCGCAACCTCCGTCTTGCCAAACCCGACATCGCCGCAGACGAGCCGGTCCATCGGCCGCCCCTTCGTCAGGTCGTCCATCACATCCGCGATGGCCTTTTCCTGATCTTCGGTCTCGCCATACGGGAACCGCGCGCAGAACTCTTCATAGACGCCGTGCGGCGCGTCGATCACGGTACCGTCGCGCAGCTGCCGCTCCGCCGCGACTTTGATCAGCTGCTCCGCCATATCGCGGATGCGCTTCTTTAGCTTCGCCTTGCGCGTCTGCCAGCCGGACCCGCCCAGCTTGTCGAGCTGCGCCCCCTCGTCGTCCGCGCCGTAGCGCGACAGCAGCTCGATGTTCTCGACCGGCAGGAACAGCTTCCCGCCTTCGTACTGAAGCTCCAGACAGTCATGCGGCGCACCCGCGGCCTCGATCGTCTTCAAGCCCAAATACCGTCCGATGCCGTGATCGACGTGCACGACCAGATCGTTCGTGTTGAGCGCCGCCGCTTCGGCGATGAAGTTCGCAGCCCGCTTCTGCCGCGCGTGCCGCCGCACAAGCCGGTCGCCCAGAATGTCCTGCTCGGAAATGACGGCAAGCTTCTCCGTCTCGAACCCATGCTCGATCCCAAGCACGATGATGCCGACGGCGTGCGGATGCAGATCGATCAGCTCGCCCCACGTGTCCAGCGTCCGGATCGCCGGCACGCCATGATCGGCGAGCACCCCGCCCATGCGATCCGCCGAGCCCGCAGACCAACACGCAATCACGACGCGCTTCTTCTTTCCCTGTAGATCGCGCACGCCTTGAGCCACCGCGTCGAACACGTTCGTCGACGCCGCCCGCTCCGGCGCAAAGTCGCGTCCGCGCGCCGCACCGGCGTCGAGTTGCCCCGACATCTCGAGCGCCTTGAACGGCGAGAACTGCTTCGCCGCACGCTTCTCAAGCGCAGCACCCCACTCCGCATCGGTCAGATAAAGCGTCTCCGGCGCCAACGGCTTGTACGGCGGCGCCATGCCCTTCATGGCGGCCTTCTGCTCTTGCCGCGCCAGCACCCGCGCCTCGTGATAGTCGGCGATCAGCGTCAGCCGCGCCGCGTGCGACTCCTCAACCTGATGGTCGAGCGTCACCGGCGCATCGCCCGTGTAGTCGAACAGCGTCTCAAGCCGCTCATGAAACAGCGGCACCCAGTGCTCAAAGCCAGCATGTTTGCGGCCTTCACTCACCGCCTCATAAAGCGGATCGTCGCCCAGCACCGCGCCGAAGGCCGCGATATAACCGGACCGGAATCTTTGAATGGAGGCCTTGTCGAGCGGCACTTCGCTGACAGGCGTGAGCACGACGTCCGCCACCTCGCCGACCGACGTCTGGTTCTCCGGCTCGAACCGCCGGATCGTCTCAACCGTGTCGCCGAAGAAGTCGAGCCGATACGGCATCTCCGCGCCGGGCGGAAAGACATCGACGATCCCGCCGCGCACCGCAAAGTCGCCGGGCTCCACCACCGAGCTCGCCGCAACGAAGCCGTTGCGTTCCAAGAACGCCAGCAACTCGGCCCGCTTAACCGTCCCGCCCTTCGCCGCCCGGAAGCTCGCGCTCTCGACCGAGGCACGTGGCGGCACCCGCTGGAGCGCCGCGCTCACCGTCGCGATAACGACGCGCGGCCCCTTAACCTTGGCCGTCAGCGACGCCAGGGTCGCCATACGCTGGGCCGCAATCTCGGGCTTCGGCGAAACCCTGTCGTAGGGCAGACAGTCCCACCCCGGGAACATCGCAATCGGAATTTTAGGCGCAAAGAAGCGCAGCGCCTCGGCGAACGCCGCCGCTCGCGGCTCGTCCCGCGCGATGTGAAGGTGCAAGCCGCCGTTCTTGTTGACCGCCTCGGCGATCACAAGCGCGTCATACCCCTCCGGCGCGCCGGCTAAAATCGTAAATCTGCTCATAGACTCTGGTGCGATAGCGGTCCGGCGGAGTGCTTCGATCGCACAGCCAGTCGAAAAGGTCGTTGTCGGGAATTGTCAGTAACTCTTCGAACGCATCGAGCCCCGCCTCGTCAAGGTGGCCCAGATGCGCATCCGCAAACGGGCCAAGGATGAGGTCGAGCTCCTTCAAGCCCCGGTGCCATGCCCGAAATGTAAGCTTTTTACGCCGTACGTCCATGGCGCTATCTAGGCCCATGGATAACCTTTAAGCCAGCCTTGGCTTGCAGCGACGTAGGGGCAACCCACATAAAGTAACCCTGAAAGAGCCGCCGGTTCGCTAGCCCATGAACATGAATGCGCCGATCACCCTCTCCCGGCCGAAGCCCGATGGCGCAATCGCGCGCACGATGCAGACCGTGGAGTTGCGCGACGGCCGGCGCCTAGGGTTCGCGGAGTTCGGGCCCAAAACGGCGTTCCCCGTATTCTACTTCCACGGCTGGCCCGGCTCGCGCCTGGAAGCGGGCTTCTTTGAAGTGCCGGGCGCCCGCATGATCGGTGTCGACCGTTCGGGCTACGGCCTCTCCGACCCGCACCCGAACCGCAAGCTCGCCGACTGGCCGCGCGACATCGAGCAACTCGCCGATCACCTGCGTCTCGACAAATTTGCCGTCATCGGCATGTCCGGCGGCGGACCGTACGCTGCATCGTGCGCCTACTTCCTAAAAGATCGCCTGACGAAGGTTGCCGTCATCGCAGGGCTTGGGCCGCCCGAAGCTCCCGGTATGAGCGGCCGGCGTGTCGGGCTTCTACTCGACATGGGCAACAGACCGATGACATCGGCCGTGCTTGGCACGCTCATGCGCGCGCTGATCCGCAACCCGATGGCAGAGCAGCACTTCCACCGCATCCGCTCGCGCGTCGCACGCGGCTCGGCCGACGAACGCGCCATGACGCCGGAGTTCCTGCAGATGCTGCTGTCGAGCTTCCGCGAAGGCTTGCGCCTTTCCGCCAAGGGACCGACATCCGATGCGCGCGTCTACGGCGAACCGTGGCCGTTCACGCTCGCCGACATCAAGACGCCGATGAGCATCTGGCACGGCACGCACGACACCCAAGTGCCCGTCTCGATCGGCCGCCACTACGCCAAGTTCATCCCGAACGCCCGCGCCACCTTCCCCGAAGGCGACGGCCACGTCTCAATCGTCACGAACTACATCGAAGCGATTATCGCGGACCTGCGGGCGCTGTAAGCCTGCTTTGCGATGAGCGCGCCGCCGTTTAATCTCCCGCCTGCATGCGCCCGCAGATTCTCTTCCCCCTATTCGCCGACGTCGCGACGCTGACTGGTGTCGGTCCGCGCTTCGCGAAGCTGATCGGCAAGCTCGCGGGGCCGAAAGTCGTCGATCTGCTTTGGCACAAGCCGGTGTCCATCAACGACTGGCGCACGCAATCGACGATTCGCGACGCGCCGCCGGATACGATCACCACGCTGAAACTCACGATCGTCGAACACACGCCGGGCCGCACGCAACGACTGCCGTACAAGATCCGCGCGAGCGACGAGACCGGCTTCATCGATCTCGTGTTCTTCCGCAGCTATAAGGATCACCTGAAGAACGCGCTCCCCGTCGGCGAGACGCGGTACGTGAGCGGCAAGGTCGTGCACTTCGACGGCCGGCCGCAGATCGAACACCCGAGCCGCATCCTGGATGAGAAGGCCTTCGCCACCGCGCCGGCCATCGAACCCGTCTACGGCGGCACCGAAGGCCTGCCCCCACGCACTCTCACGCGCACGGTCACGCAAGCAGTCGCCAAAGCCATCGCACTCCCAGAGTGGCAAGACGCGGCTTGGCTGAAGAAGCAAGCCTGGCCCGACTGGCTTACGGCGCTCAAGCAACTGCACGCGCCGCAAAGCCTCGCCGACCTCGACCCGACGACACCAGCGCGCCGCCGCCTCGCCTTCGACGAACTGCTCGCGACCCAACTCGCATTGGCACTCGCTCGCGCGCGCATGCGCAAGACGAAGGGCCGCGCACTGAAAGGTGACGGCAAATTGCGCGCAACCGCGCTGAAGGCGCTGAAATTCACGCTCACGAAGAGCCAAGAACAAGCACTCGAAGAAATCTTCTCCGACATGGCGGCGCCCATCCGCATGCTTCGCCTGCTGCAAGGTGACGTCGGCGCCGGCAAAACGCTCGTCGCCTTCTTCGCCATGCTGAACGCGATCGAGTGCGGCGCGCAAGCCGCCCTGATGGCACCGACCGAGGTCCTCGCCCGCCAGCACTTCGCTGTGCTGAAGCCGCTCGCCGAAGCCGCAGGCGTTTCCATCGCGCTCCTAACAGGTCGCGAACGCGGCAAGGAGCGCGACACGACGCTCGAGAACCTTGCCTCGGGCGACCTCAAGATTCTAATCGGCACCCACGCGCTCATCTCCGAGACGGTGGTGTTCAACGACCTCGCGCTCGCCGTCATCGACGAGCAGCACCGCTTCGGCGTGCATCAACGCCTCGCGCTCTCCGGCAAAGGCAACGCGCCTGTCGACATTCTGGTCATGACGGCAACGCCTATCCCGCGAACGCTGGCGCTCACCGCCTACGGCGACATGGACATGTCCCGCATCA
>CAZYGK010000112.1:0-10424 GCA_964647355.1 uncultured Flavobacteriaceae bacterium
TCCACCTTCGTTAACGGGACGGGTCAACAATGACAGGTCGAACGCCGCAGGAGCTGGTCCTGCACTGGAATAAACTGAAAGGCGAGCGCGCGGAGTTCGAGCGCACGTGGCAGGAGATAGCGGACTTCGTCCGGCCCCTGCGGGCGGAGTTCACGTCGATCCGCTCGCCCGGGGAGAAGCGTAACCAGCGCATCTTCGACGCAACGCCCATGATGGCGGCCGACAGCTTCGCCGGCGGCATCTACGGGATGATGACGAACCCGGCGAACCGCTGGTTCGCGTTGCGCCTGGCCGACGACGAACTCAACGATTACGACCCCGTCCGCGACTGGCTCTACGACGTCGAAACGAAGATCCTGCACTCCTTCGGGCCGCAGGTGAGCAGGTTTTACTCCGTCTTGCCGTCGATGTACGCGGATCTCGCCTGCTTCGGTACGGCGATTTTCTACACGACCAACATCAACACGGACAATTGAGCCATGCTGAAACTCACGCACCTTTCAGGCTTCGGCGTCGGCGGCGGACCCGCCGCGACGCCCGATCCGATCGACTTCAACGACATCGCGGACGCGGGCGTCACCGCCTCCGCGGCGACGAACTTGGTGACGGTGACCGGCATCGGCGTTGCGATCCTGCTGCGCCTCACCCTGTCGGACGGGATGAGCGCCCTACAAACCGTGGAAGCCTATCGCGACGGCACGATGGTCGCACAAGGCACATCCGGCACGACGATCGATGTGACGATTGCGAACAGCCAAACGCTGCAATTCATCTTCACGAACGCCGTGCACGAAACAATCTGGTCCGGCATCGCAACGCTCACCAATCTGAGCGACGCCAGCGCGGTCCTCGATACGTTCGCCTACGACCTGCAAGACACCGGCATCGGCGGCGGTGGAGGCGGCGGCGGCTGGGGCGGCAATCCGCCATGATCCGAACGTGACGGCGTCCCCGAAAGCCGAATCGGCGGCGGCCAGCAGTTTTGTCCCTGCCACCCACCATGCTAGCCTGCCGCCGGATTCCTCAAAGGCTTGAGGGCACATCGATGAGACTTTCGATCTGTGTTGGCGTGGCTGCCGCTCTGTTCACGCTCGCACTACCCGCCGCCGCAACGAACTGGCAAGGTGACGGCTGGTTCTTCGCCGACAAAGACAGCGTCACCCGCTCCGGTGACATCGTCACCGTCAACGAAGCCGATTGCCACGGCGTGGGTGACGGGGACGGCGTCGACTACCCGACCTCGGAGTGCGCATTCAGCCAAAAGCGGATCAATTGCGCCACCGGCGAGACGCGCAACATGACGACGGGGCAGACATGGATGCTCGAGTCGTGGACCGGGACGATACGCAAATACTGCCCGGAAAAACGCGCGGCCGCCGTGCAGCCCGCACCGGTACCCGCGAAACCGGCGCCGAGCGCGCCGCCGAAAGCCCAGTCCGATCTCAAAACTTGCGAGACCTACAGCGACGACAAGAAGGCGCGCGTCGCCGCCTGCACGCGCATCATCGAAGCCAAGAACCCAGGCTTCGCCGATCTCGTCTCTGCGCACCACAACCGGTGCATGGCCCGCTACTTCGCAGACGAGAAGGTTGAGGCCGTTCTCGCCGACTGCGACCGCGCGGTGACGCTCGATCCGAAGAGCGCGAAGTCACTGCAAACACGCGGCATCGTTAACAACGCAGCCGGGCGTCTTGATGCCGCGCTCGCGGACTTCACACAGGCGATCGCACTGAACCCGAAGGACTGGCAATCCTATAGCAACCGCGCAAGGGTCCATTTGCGCAAGAAGGATCTGCGAAAGGCGATCGCCGACATCATGGCAGAGCGCAATGCGAACGCGCAAGCGAGCGAGGCGTCGTTTCGTATGACGCTGTGCTGGGCGCGCACGTCGCTCAATATGGAATTGGAGGCGGCGCTCAATGATTGCGAAAGTGCCGTCCGGCTCGAGCCTAAGGGCAGCTACGCGTATGAGCGTCGCGGCCTCGTCCGGCTGCGCATGGGTAACCTGAAGGAAGCCCGTGCCGACGCCGACAAGGCGCTGTCGTTGGACAAGAAGAACGCCCGCGCCCTCTACCTGCGCGCGCTCGTGAACGCGCGCGAGGGCAAGACGATGGCCTCGAACGACGACTACAGCGCCGCCAAGAAGATACAAGAAGGGATTGCCAAGCAGTACGACGACATCGGTCTGAAGCTGATGGTGCAAGCCGAGACCGCGCCATTCTGTCCGGCGCTGACCGCGCTGATCAAGGCGGCCGGCGAACGAGCGTCCTCGAAAGCGAAGGCCGACGTCGCGATGCCCGGGGCCACCTACTGCATCGCGCTCGAGCGCGGCTACTGGTGCACGTGGGAAGGCGCGGCGGGCGCCGCGGCCCGGCAGAAAACCATGGCAACGGCGGCCGGCGCCTGTTTGGCAGGTTACACCCGCAAGGACACCGCCGGTATTACAGGGCCCGCGGCCGAGTTCGCCCAAGGCAAGACGAACGTCACGATCGGCACGATGTACGAACTGAAGAGCAAATCGATCGTGGCCGCGGGCATCGCCGTCTCGATCGCGAAATAGCGGCCCCCTGATCGCCGCACGAACGGCGCCGCGCGGCTGAACCGCGGCGCGCCATACGCACATCAACACAACGTCACGGCGGGGTTCGCCCCGGCCGCCCATCCGCGCGCGCTCGCTCCCGCGCGGGCCCCGAAACCACGTCTCAAACTGCGAGGACACCATGCCGCTCGACGAACGCAGCGAGAAGAACCTCACCGGCGTGCACGAAGACCTGGTGAAGGTCGTGCGCCGCGCCGCCGAACTGAGCGACTGCCCCTTCATCGTCACCGAAGGCTTGCGCACGATGAAGCGCCAGCGCGAGCTGGTGGCCGCCGGCGCTTCGAAGACGCTGCGCTCGCGCCACCTGACCGGCCACGCGATCGACTTCGCCCCGCTCGTCGGCGGCGAGGTGACGTGGAAGTGGCCGCCGTTCGCGCTGGTCGCCGCCGCGTTCAAGCGCGCCGCCGCCGAGCTTGGCGTCGCCATCAGTTGGGGCGGCGACTGGCGCACGTTCCGCGACGGCCCGCACATCGAACTCGACGCCAAGCGCTATCCGGCGGCGAGGGCAACGCCATGACTCATGTCACCGAACTTGCGATTGCTGCAGCGCTCGTCGGCGCGCTCGGCCTCGGCGCGTTGGCGGCGCTGCCCGTAAGCAAGCCCGGGCCGTCCGCGACGATCCCGCTGCAGCGAACGGCAGCGCCGGTCGATCGCGCCGAGCCGGCGGGAGCGCGGGGCAACGCCGAGCGTGTGACCGCATTGCAGCACCGCGTTGCCGATATAGCCGCCGAACAGCGCGAACTCGCGGCGCGCGTCCGTGCGCTTGCGCAAGAGAGGCAAGGCCGATGACCGCGAATAAACTCATCGGCCCCGCGACGGTGATCTACCTCGCGAGCGCCAGCGTCGCCGCCCTCTGGTGGGCAAGCGATCTGACCGCGCGCGTCGCTGCGCTCGAACACACGACCGTCACCGGCGAACGCATCGCGCGCCTCGAAACCGAGGTCGAGGCGTTGAGCCGGACGAACCAAGACCTGAAACGCGGCATCGACGATCTCGTCGCCGAACTCCGCCGCAAATAGCACCACCTCCCTGGGACCGCGGCCCCCTTCGCTAAAGCTTCGGCGGCCGAGTGTTGCACAAGCTCGCCCGCCGTAGCCTTGGCGTAGGCGGGGCGGCCTCGCCCGCTCTTCGCTGACTCTCGACGCGCGATGCGTTGGAGAGCTTGGCAAGAGCGGGCGAGGCCGCCCGCGGTCCCAGGATTACAACAACGGAAACCCCCATGACCCTGTCGACCACGACGAGCCGCGTGTCTTATGCGGCGAACGGCGCCACGCTGGCGTTCGCGATTCCCTTCAAGATCTTCGCGTCCACGGATGTGAAAGTGTCCCTGCGCGACAACGCCACCCAAGCGGACGTGGCCCAAACGTTGAACACGCATTTCACCCTAAGCGTTCCTGCTTACCCCGGCACCGGCAACGTCGTCTTCGTCACCGCGCCGCCCGCCACGAAGACCGTCGTGATCGAGCGCGAGGTGCCGGAGACGCAAGACCTCGACCTCGTCGCCTCAGGCGCGTTCGCGGCGGAGAACGTGGAGACGCAGCTCGACAAGATCGTGGCCCAGGTGCAGCAGCTGCGCCGCGACGTCGCCGACTTGCCCATCGCGCCCGGCACGCTCGCCTATCACGTCACCGAGTTCGGCGCGAAGTGCGACGGCACGACCGAGGACCACGTCGCAGTGCAAGCCGCGATCGACGCCGCCGCAAGCAATGGCGGCGTCGTGCAGTTCCCGGCCGGCACCTGCCTGATCGGCGCGACGCTGACCTTGCCCGCGCGCGTGGCTCTGAAAGGCGTCTCGCGCGACGCGACGGTGATCAAGGCAAAGAACGGCCTGAACGCCGACTTGATCAAAACCGCGAACCACGCCGCGCTTGTCGGCCAGAACAAATACCTGACGAGCGACGGCGTGCCTTACGGCTTCGGGATCGAGGCGTTGCGCCTCGACGGCAACGCGGCGAACCAGACGTCCGGCAACGGCCTCGTCGTCTACGGCAAACGCTACACGCTGAAAGACGTGATGATCGCGAACATCAAAGGCATCGGCTGGATGAGCGAAGGCCACTACAATGTCGGCACGGCCGCCCACCCCGAACAACCCGAAAGCCTCTACGCGAACGTCGACGTGCAAACCTGCGGCAGCCACGGCATCCAGTATCGCGGGCCGGCGGACGCCGTGTGGCTCGCCGTCTTCTCGCACGACAACGCAGGCTGGGGCGTGCGCTTCGAAGGCGACGGCGCGGCGTACCAGCCGGCGAGCGACGCGCGCTTCCTGCACGTCTATGCGAACACGGCGGGCGGCGTCTTCGTGAGCGCGAACACCCGCATGCGCTTCGGCCACCTCGCCACCGAAAGCAATTTCGGCCAAGGCCTCGTCGATCAATCGTTCGGCACGACCTACGACTGCATCGAAGCCTATACGAACTGCCGCACGGCCGGCACGCACCAGATCGAACTCAGCGGCTCCTCGATCAACGTCACGAAAATCTTCAACGCCGACGGCCTCACCGGCAAAAGCGCCGTCCTCTCCACCGGCGGCGCCAACCGCATCGCGTCGGGCATGCTCATCGGCGACGGCTCGGGAGGAACGGGCCTGACGGTGTCAGGCCCAAACTGCGAGTTCCGCATCTCGGTCCTAGGCTACTCGGGCACAGGGGGCATCGGCGCGCAGTTTGGCAATGCGGGGGTGGCGCTGTCGGGCTCGCAGTTTGATCTCGTCGTCTTTGACTGCAGGACAGGATACACGAATGTTGCTAGCGGGTTTCGTAACGCTGGACGCCTGTGTGTGAGATCATTCTCTGGCCAAGCGCTCGTTGGCACCGACTTCTCGAGTTCGGAGTCCGTCGACCTCAACACGCTCGATGGAGCGGCAGTAGCAGTAATTCAGAGGCTTGCCGCGTGGGGAACGAGTGGGCTCCCTGGTATGTCGTTCGCGGCTGATCGAGATACCGGATTCTATCGGGCAGGCTCAGATACCATTGCTGCCTGCGCCGGTGGGGCAGACGTCGCTAGGTTTATCGGAGCGGGCGGCCTGGGGTACTTTGGTGTTGGCTCGCCGAACTTGTTTGCATCACCGAGCGGTGCATTCCCGTTGGTGCAGATCAATAAGAACAGCGGTGTCTCTGGCATGTTTGTCGGAAATTGGTCATCGGCCGCAGCGAGCGCACCGCAGATTGTCCTTGCGAAATCCAAGTCGGGGACGGTCAACACCTTCGGCGGCGTGGCTAACAACGACGTAATTGGTGAGCATTGGTTTGTGGCAGACGATGGCGACCAGTTCATTCCCGCAGCTCTAGTGCGCGCAGAAATCGACGGCACGCCCGGAAACAATGACATGCCTAGCCGCCTTGTCTTCGCGACCACGGCCGACGGTGCACAGTCGGTGACGGAGCGTCTACGGATCACGCAGGCGGGCGTTGTCGAACTCGCCACCGGCGAACTCCGCATTGCAGGCGATCAAGGAGGGGCGTCGGGGAAAACAAGCCTGACGAACTCGGTCGATCTGAGTGCGAACAGCACCGGCGCAGGGACCATTAAGTTTAAGGGAACCACGAGTCGAGATAGCGCGGGTTTCATTAAGGCGTATATCGGAACGACTGCATACTACATTCCTGTGTTCAGCACGATCACGGGATAGGATCTAAGCAGCGCTCGACCAGGTTTGAGATCGACTGATCTTACTGTACCGTGGGTTCCGAAATCGGAGCGCGGAAGGCATGAAACCAGCAGTGAAAGCCGTTTGCATTGCTGTTGGCGCCCACTTGGCAATGTATGCCTGGTGGATATGGGCTGACGTATTGCTCTCCGACGATTACTTCATGTTTGCTCGAACCCCTAGCTTCGGATTTCAGGCATCAGAACTGTTCCGCCCGCTTGGCGCTATGGCGGCCGAAGTGCTTACAAATTGGCTCCAAAGCTCGTTGAGTGCGGTCTATTGGGCCAAGGCCTTCTCGCTGGCAATGAGCTCAGCATTTGTGGCGCTGCTTGCTGCCGGCCTTTGGCAGGCCTCTAGATCGGTTGGCGCCAGCGTCGCCGTCGCGCTGCTAGTCTCAACGAATCCCGGAATGCAGATCAACGCGATTTGGCTTTGCACTCTACCGATTTGGATGGCCTACGCGCTAACTGCGGCAACTTTCTATGCCGTGATTGCTGCAAGGAACTGGTCGCCTCGATCCCAATGGGTGCTGACGGTTGCGCTCAGCGCCGCAATGACAGTACTGGTGCTCACTTATCAAATGGTGCCATTCGTGCTAGCGGGCGCGATCGCGGCCTACATAGTGCTGGCACAGGACGATTGGCGAGTGCTCGTGCGCACCGTTGTGCATGCTGGTGTGATCGCTACCGTAGCGACGAGCGTGTACCTGGTGGCGCTCTGGTATGTGACCTCAGCAGACCTCATCGAGAGCGGCCGTGCCAGTGGCGCAATCGGAGGGATGTCGGGCCGCATAGCGAAGATTCAACTGCAAGAGGGCATGTTCTGGCTCAACCTGTTTGTGACTGCCAAGCAGTCCTCCGCGGTCGTCTCGTTGATCATTGCCTGCGGTGCCGCAATTGACATGCTGCGCAACGGTTGGCCACGCGCGGCCAGGTGGGGCTTAGCGCTCTTGGCAACCGTTGCCGTGCTTGGTGTGCCGGCTGCGCTCAATGACTTCCAAGCTGCCCGGCTTTACGCGCCCGGAGCCATCGGCATCGCCGGAATGCTCGTGGCATCGATACTGGCGATATTCCGCGAGTTCTCTGCTGAACTACGTTCGGTCGCACAATATATTGCGATCGTCGCAGCGCTATTTTTGGGTATTGCCTCCCAAGCTGCAGGGGTGATCGGCATTGGGCTCAATCAGCATGCAGAACTGCAGCACGTTCGAAATCAAGTTGCTCAAGCTGATACTGCAAGCCTGGCAAGAGTTCATTTTGTCCCGCCGCCTGCGGGCCGTCCGTTTTGGGATCAACCGATCCGCGATCCCGCTCATGACATGTACGTACTTCGGCTAAGCTCGTACCACTCGTGGACACGTGAGGGGCTGGTACGCTTCGCATTACGGCACTTAGACCCCGCCAAGCGCATCGAAGTCACCATTGGGGACAAGGTGCCTGAGCCAGCGCCCGGGCTGGTTGTAGTCGACATGCGCCCTGCCGACCGTGCGCTGTTTGAGATACCGTTCTAATAGACTGCAAATGCAGCGGGGTTTGCCGGGTAGGTTACAGGCTTGAACTGCTCGATGAGTGGCACAATCCTTCCTCGACGTGTTGAGAAGAAGCCTTCGAGCTTTTCCCGAACTATCGGCGCGATCTGGGCAGACGTTTGAGAGAGCTTCTTGTCGGTGCCGATCGCCATTGGGACGAGTCCCAGAAACCGATACACATGACGCATGGCCTCTTGCTGCGCCGCGCAAAAATGTTCGAACGAAACCAGCATCACGTTGCCAGGCGGGAATCTGTGAAGAAAGTGCGAAACGTACGGCTCATAAATGCTGTCTTGAACGAAGTTCAGCGAGTCTATGCCGTCGTCAAACAAGTGCTCTTGGTAGTCCGCTAGTTGGTACTCAAGATACTGACGGTACTGCGAGAGCGCGCGGTCCACAGGGTCCCGCAGCATGATGATTATCTTCACATTCGGATTGAAGGCGGCAATCCGCTTGGACGCAACGAAATATGACGGCGAAGCCTCGCCGCATAGCTTTTCGGACTTGGGGTCGTACTGAAGCTGCTCGTGATACTCAAGGCCGTAGTAGGCAGGATCATAGAGCGGATCGAGTTCGCGCGTGAAGTAATGCAGTTCCTTCTTCATCGGCGCTTGCACGCGCGGGTGAGCTACGATGTGATCGAAGAGCGACGTGGTCGCCGCCTTCATGAAGCCAACGATAAGGAAGTGCGGGTAGGGGTGGCTCATGACCTCTTGGTCACAATAAACGTGTCTTGGTAGTGAAGGGCACCTGGTTTTTCAGCCCAAGTGCCGGGGTCAAAGCCCGTAATTTCGAGCCCGGAGCGCTCGATGAGCGTGCGCCATCGATCAAAAGTGTATCCAGCAAAGAAGTCTTGTCCTTCGTATGCTTGATAGTGGCCAGCCGTCACCTCCTTCACAGCCGTGTGCAGACCACTCCGCTGAACAAACTCGCCAAAGCGCTCATCGATAATGAAAGCGGTCAAATACGCGATGCCATCGCGGTTCAAGCATCGCGACACTTCCTGAAAGTACTTCTCAGCATCTTCCTCGACGAGGTGTGTAAACACGGAAAGCGCAAACACGAGGTCGATGGAACTGCTCTCTGCAAAGCTCAACGACATGCGAGTGGACGGCTTAATCTCGCCACCGAAGTAGTAGTTATGTTCGACTTCCTGAAGGAAAAACTTGAACTTGGGATTGCGCGTGCTGACGTTCTTTGCGCACCAGTCAAGACCCTCTTCGAACACATCGGTCCCGAAGTAGTCTCCGTCTTTGACAAGGAGCGAAAACGGAATGGCGAGGCGGCCGCAGCCACTCCCAATATCAATAATGCGAGAAAACGAAGAAAGCTTGCCGCGCCGGACCAACTCGACAAACGACCACGACGACGTCTTTTTGAAATGTTCGGCTGAATGGCTGCCAATCTTGTTCATCATCCAGACGGGGGGCAACTCCGAGTCAGGAAGGGCAAGTAGTTGTTTGACAACGCCGTCTAGTTGGCTCTGAGCTTCGCGGGTCGCCGCTTCGCGTTGCCGTTGGTGGATGATGTATGGGCTCTCGGTGTGCTCCATTCAGCCGCCCACTATCTTGATGTAGACTCCGATGAGCTCGATTGCGCCGCCGCTGCCTGAGGGGTCCGCGTTGATCACCAAAACGGGCCGATTTGTGTAGCCGCCCTCACGTGTGGGCACAGCATAACTCAAGGTCTTGAGCTCGAATTGGCCGCCGACCTCAAGCTGCTGCCAGCCGCTATTGCCACCTTGCCGAGTCGCGTACACAGCTGTCAGTGGAGCCTTCGCTCTTCCGGGAGCAGCTCTCGCTACGATGCCGATTTCGATGGGTTTCCCATTCGACCGTGCGGCAAAGTCAACCGGCAGCTGCACGCTCAAGCCTTGCGTCGGCCACTCAAAAGTAGCTCTGTCAAGCGGGACGGTGCTGGCAAGCCGCGCAACGACGGTATCGCCACCCAAGCTCAGCCGCTCAAGGCGATGACCGGGCGCAATGTACCATTTCTTCGCGTCGTTTCCGCCAAACGTGACGGAGTAACCGCCGCCGCTTCCTCCGTCGAGTACACGAGCCACAAACTTGTCCTCAACACTGCCGCCTGCCAGCCTTGCGATGTCCGACCAAAAGACTGCCCCGATTGCAACGAGGCCCAGAACAACCGCGCCCGCAATTAGTCCAACGCGTCCCATACACCACCATATAGCAACTCAATAATTCCCGCCGCGGACGATACACAACCCTTATCCTGCCGCGCAACAATCCCTGTCGCCTTCCGGCCTCGCCTGGCGTATGCCTTCGGCGCAATCCTTAACCGATCGACAGCGCCGCCCATGCCCCCCCTTCACGAGTCCGCCATCGCCTCGCTTCCGCTCCTGCACCGGGGCAAGGTGCGCGATATTTATGCGGCCGGCACGGACAAGTTGTTGGTGGTGCAGACCGACCGGCTGTCGGCGTTCGACGTTATCCTGCCCGACCCGATCCCGGAGAAGGGGCGGGTGCTGACCCGCCTCTCGCACTTCTGGTTCGACAAGCTCGGCCATGTCATCGCGAACCATTTGACCGGCATCGCGCCCGAAACGGTCGTCGCCCCGGCCGAGCGGAGCCAAGTCGAAGGCCGCGCCATGGTGGTCAAGCGCTTGAAGCCGCTGATGATCGAGGCGG
>CAZYGK010000113.1:0-4867 GCA_964647355.1 uncultured Flavobacteriaceae bacterium
ATAAGCCCCATCGACATCGACGTGTTGATGAGGATGTAGAGCAGGAAGTTGAGGCACACCCCCATTGCGACGAGCCGTCCGAACTGACTTCGGGTATCGAGCGCGATCTGCACCCCGTTGTAGAGGATGGCGATGTAGAGCCCCATCAGGATCAAGAGCCCGAAGAGCCCGAACTCCTCGCCCAATACGGTGAAGATGAAATCCGTCTGCTTCTCGGGCAGGAAGTTGAGGCGGCTCTGCGTTCCCTCGCCGAAACCTTTGCCGAAGATGCCACCCGACCCAAGCGCAATCTTCGACTGGGTGATGTTGTAGCCCGCACCCAGCGGATCACTGTCCGGATCGAGGAACGTATAGACGCGCTGCTTCTGGTAGTCCTTCAGCGCAAACTCCCAACCGACCGGAACCGCCGCCGCAATCAGCGCCACGACCGGCAGGATGATCTTCCAGCTCAGACCCGCGAGGAAAATCAGCCCGCACCCGCCCAAGATCAGGATCGTCGCCGTCCCCAAATTGGGCTGGATCAGCACGAGCCCGGCCGGCACCGCGATCAGCATGAGCGCCACAAAGAGCCGCGTCGGCCGCGACACGTCGTCGAGCAGAACGCCGTGCAGGAAGCGCGACAGCGCTAGGATCAGCGCGATCTTCATCAGCTCCGACGGCTGCAACTGCAGCGGCCCGATATCGATCCAACGCTCCGCGCCCTTGCCCATGCGTCCCATGAACTCGACCGCAACCAGCAGCGCCAGCGACACGCCGTAGATCGGATAGGCGAGTTGAAACCAAATGCGCACGTCGATGACGGCAATCGCGATCATCAACGCGAAGCCCACGCCGAAGCGCACGATCTGCCGGTCCGCCCACGGCTCGAAGCTCATCCCCGCGACCGAATAGAGCAGCGCAAACCCGATACAGCACACCGCCGTGATCAACCCGACCAGCGTCCAGTTGAGCGACCGGAGTTTGCTCATCAACCGCGTGTCGCGGCCGGTCGGTCCGTAAGCGGCGTTCAAACCCATCGCATCACGCCTTGAACACGGGACCGGTGGCCGTGCGCACCGGCGGCACGAAGTACTTCTTGCGCGCAGGATCGCGCAGGCCGACCACGGTCATGACCTCTTTCGCAATCGGCGCCGCAGCCTTCGACCCGCCGCCGCCGTGCTCCACCACGACCGAGATCGCATAACGCGGCTCCTTCACGGGCGCGAAAGCCACAAAGAGCCCGTGGTCGCGGAACTTCCATGGAATCGAATCCGAATTCCGCCCGCGTAGCGCCGCCGTGAGCTTGCGCACCTGTGCCGTTCCGGTCTTGCCGGCCATATCGAAGCCTTCGATGTCGATCCGCGAGCGGGCGCCGGTTCCGCCTTGGTTCGTCACCGCATCCATACCGCCATGCACGATCGCAACATGCGCCGGGTCAAGCCCCATATCCTCCGGCACCGGTCTTACCCGATCCACGCCGCCGAATGAGCGAATGACATGCGGAATGACGGCCTTGCCGCCATTGGCGAGCCGCGCCGCCATCACGCACAGCTGCAACGGCGTGGTCAGCACCGCACCCTGCCCGATCCCGACGTTGAACGTGTCGCCGTCGCGCCAAATGTCGTTGCGCGCCCGCCGCTTCCACTCCGGATCGGGCATCAGCCCGCTCTTCTCGCCGGGGATTTCGAGCCCATAGGTCTGCCCGATGCCGAACTTGCGCGACATCGCGGCAATCGCCTCGATCCCGGTGCGGCGCGCACATTCGTAGAAATAGCTGTCGCACGACTGTTTGATCGCGACATGCATGTCCACCGACCCATGCCCGCCGCGCTTCCAACAGTGAAACACGTGATTGCCGAGCGCGCGCGCGCCCGAGCAATGCACGCGGTCCCGCGGCGACATCGCCCCCGACGCCAACGCCGCCAACGCGACGATCGGCTTATAAGTCGATCCCGGCGGATAGATGCCGGTAATGGCTTTGTTCAGCAACGGCTTCAGCTCGTCCTGGTTGAGCTGCTTCCAGATCGCCGGCGATATGGTGCCGGTGAACGCGTTCGGATCGAACCCCGGCGCCGACACGATCGAGATGATCTCGCCGGTGTTCACGTCCATGACGACGACGGAGCCGCTCTGCCCGGCAAGCTTCTCTTGCGCGACCTTCTGCACCTCCATGTCGAGCGACAGCACCACGTCCTGACCGGCAGTGCCGTCGCGCTTGCCCAGCTCGCGGATCGTGCGCCCGTGCGCGTTCACTTCCACCTGCAGTGCGCCGGGCTTGCCGCGCAACGCATCGTCCGCCGCTTTCTCCACGCCGGAGCGCCCGATGCGAAAGCCCGGCAGCGACAGAAGCTCAGGTTCCTTCTCGATGTCCTTATCGGTGACGCCCGCGACGTAGCCGAGCACATGGCTGAGCCACGGCCCGAACGGATAGGAACGAAGCTCGCCGACGTCCGTCTCGACGCCGGGCAAGTCGGGTGCGTTGATATTGACCTTCGCAAAGTCTTCCCAATTCAACCCCTCGGCGACGAGCACCGGGTTGAACGCCTTGCTCCTGAGCGCGTCGCGCAAGATGCGCTCCATGCGCTGCGGCGACAACGGGATCAGCTGTGTCAGTTGCTCGAGAACCGCGCGCACGTCCTTGGCCTGCTCGGGCACGAGAAGCACGCGAAAATTCTGCGTCGTGTTCGCGAGCTCCACCCCCGTCCGGTCGAACACGCGCCCCCGTCGCGGCGGGATCAGCTGCAGATTGATGCGGTTGTCTTCGGCCAGCATCGCGAACTGTTCGCGCTGCAGCACCGACAACTGGAACATGCGCCCGCCGAGCAGCCCGAACAACCCGAGCGTCCCCGCCGACAAAATCGCCGTGCGCCGGGAGAAGGCTCGATACCGTACGCTTTCGCGGCCGTCGCTCATCGCGTCACAACGCCTCCCGCGCGGTAGTCAGGAAGCCCCGGACGAAGAAGAAGGCCTTGGCGACGATCGGAAAGACGGCGATCGAAACCGCGGCCTGCATCAGGATCGGTCCGATCGGAAGCCAGCGCGCGAAATAGGTCGACGCGGCGATCCACGTGATGAGCGCGGTGATCAGCGCCACGATCACGAACCCAAGCCAAACGCCGCGCACGGTTCGCCCGAAAAAGAACACGCGCTGCGACAACGAAAAACCGTACGCGAGCAGATAGACCAGGGCCCAAAAGCCGATCGGCGCACCGGTCGCGAAGTCCTGCGTCAGCCCAAGCGCGAACACGGCCCACGCCGGCAAGAATTGCGGCCCGAAGATCGCCCAGAAGAACACCGCGGCCAGCACGACGTCGGGCGCCGGCGCATAGCCTTGAAACAAATTGAGCGGCGCCATCGCAAGCAGGATCGCGGCAAGCGCGACGCCGAGCGGCAGCGAGTACCAGATCTGACGCACCGCCCACACAACCGCAATTTGCGCATACTCGAGCATCGCGTTAGCCCGGCATCAGAGCGGCGACCGGCGTCGTCTTCGGGCGCTGCGGCGCGTTAGCCGCGGGTTGCGACGGTGTGTTTCCCGTCGCCGCCGGGGCAGCACCTTCCTTCGGAGGCACCGCGCCGGGCAGCGGCTCGGGCGCCGCGTTGTCGACATCGACGGACGGCGTGTATTTCAGGATACGCACGAAATCCGCGCGCGCTTCGCCGGTGAAGAGGTCGACCCGCGGCGCCTTCGAAGAGGCAACGATCCCGACCGCAATGCCCGGCGGAAACACGCCCCCGTCCGGCGTCGTGACGATCCGTGCGCCCGTGGTGATGCGCGATCCCGGCGGCAAATACTCGAGCGTCGGCTGCCCCGAATTGTCGCCCACCATGATCGCCTTCAGATTGGACCCCTCGATGAGAACCGGCACGCGGCTGTTCAAGTCGGTGAGCAACAGCACCCGCGCGGACCGCTGACCGGCGGTGATGACGCGTCCCAAAAGCCCGCGTTCGTCGACGACCGCCTGCCCCTTCGAGAGCCCTTGTTCCCGCCCTGCGTTGACGAGAACCGTGCGCACAAACGGCCCGGTCGCGTCCGCAATGACGCGCGCGGCGACGAACGTGATCTTGTCGTCGGGGCGAACCTTCAAAAGCTCTTCATAGCGCTGTGTCTTGCGCTGCAGCTCGGCAAGCTCGGTCAAATTCGATCGAAGCCGTGCGTTCTCTTCGCGCAGCCTCTGGTTCTCTTCATAGACGGAGAAGAACGAACTGACGCCTTCGCTCCAGCGCTTGAACTCGGCGGCGGGCGCCGCGACGACCTCCATCACAGGCGCGGCGGCATCCGTCACCGTTTCCCGCACACCTTCGAAGATACCGTCCTGCGCGCGCGCCACGACCAGCGCGACGAACGCAACGACGGTCAAGAAGGCAAGCGACAGATTCTGAGTGATGAACCCGAACGGGCCCGACTCAAATCCTCTCCGGCGCTTGCGATCCCACGCCATACCCAAACCAAACCCTTCGCTTCATCCGGCGCGGAGGATCCCACGAATCCGCGCCGCCCATCACCATAGGTCTAGTAGTAGACCGACGAAAGCACCTGCTTATGCGTGTTGATGTGTTCCAGCACCTTTCCGGTGCCCAAAGCCACGCAAGACAGCGGTTCGTCTGCAATCGAGACGGGAAGCCCCGTTTCGTCCCGCAACACTTGGTCGAGGTTGGTCAGCAGCGACCCGCCCCCGGTGAGCACGATGCCCTTGTCCACAATATCGGCCGCAAGCTCCGGCGGCGTCGCTTCCAGGGCCACTTTCACCGCCTCGACGATCTGGCTCACCGGCTCTTGCAGCGCATCCGCGATATGCGCCTGCGTGATGATGATCTCCTTCGGCACGCCGTTCAGCAGATCGCGCCCCTTGATCTCGATCTTCGTTTCCTGCGCCTTGTCCGGCGC
>CAZYGK010000113.1:4967-10411 GCA_964647355.1 uncultured Flavobacteriaceae bacterium
GCCGTCGCGCCCGAAGGCACGCAGATGATGATCATCGGGTTCGCGAACGAGCGGCGATTGTGCACCTTGCGGATGAAGTGCTTGATCATTTCTTCGGCGACTTCGAAGTCGGCGATGACGCCGTCGCGCATCGGGCGGATCGCTTCGATGTTGCCGGGCGTGCGGCCCAGCATCATCTTGGCCGCATTGCCGACCTCAAGCACCTGCTTCTTGCCGCCCTTGTTCATGATCGCGACGACCGAAGGCTCGTTCAGCACGATCCCGCGTCCCTTCACGTAGACGAGCGTATTCGCCGTCCCGAGGTCGATCGCCATGTCCGACGACAGCATTCCAAGCAAACTCGAAAACATCGACTTCTTCTCCGCCCTGTTTGACGGGCATCCGCTATTCGGGATGCCCGCTATACTGGTTGTTATGCTCTACACACCTCGCAAAGCGAGCATCGGCTCCGGCGCCGCCTTGGTCCGCTTCACGAGCAACTTGTTCAATGCATGCACGTAAGCCTTGGCCGCCGCGACCAGCGTGTCGGTATCCGACCCGCGTGCGGTGACGCTTCGACCGTCCTCCGCAAGTCGCACCGTGACACCCGCCTGCGCGTCCGTACCCTCGGTGACGGCATGCACTTCAAAAATGATCAGCTGTGCGTTGTGCGGGAACAGCATCTTGATCGCGTTGAAGATCGCGTCCACCGGCCCGTCGCCGCGCGCCACGCCGAGCTTCGTCTCGCCGTCGACCGACAGTTCAAGCTCCGCACTTTGCGGCCCGAACGTTCCCGCAACGACGCGCAGGTTCACGAACTGAATGCGATCCTGGCCGCGCGCGATCTCGTCGTCGACAAGCGCCGCAATGTCCTCGTCGAACACGTGCTTCTTCTTGTCGGCGAGATCCTTGAACTTGCGGAACGCCTCTTCCAGCGCATTGGCGCCGAGCTCGTAGCCCATCGCCTCGAGCTTGTCCTTGAACGCATGCCGGCCCGAGAGCTTACCCAGCACCAGCGACGTCTTCGACACACCGACGGACTCCGGCGTCATGATCTCGTAGGTCTGAGTGTGCTTCAGCATCCCGTCCTGGTGAATGCCCGACTCGTGCGCGAAGGCGTTCTTGCCGACAATCGCTTTGTTGAACTGGATCGGGAAGCCTGTAACGTTCGACACCATCTTCGACGCGCGCGAGATCGACACGCTGTCGATGCCGGACGAAAACGGCAGAATGTCGGCGCGCACTTTGAGCGCCATGACGATCTCTTCGAGCGCGGCGTTCCCTGCCCGCTCGCCGATGCCGTTGACCGTGCATTCGACCTGACGCGCGCCTGCCGCCACCCCGGCGAGCGAGTTCGCGACCGCGAGCCCCAAATCGTTGTGGCAGTGCGTGGAGAAATTGACCTTGTCCGCGCCCGGCACCTTCTCGATCAGCGCCCGGAAAAGCGCGCCGTACTCCGACGGGATGGCATAGCCGACCGTATCGGGGATGTTGATCGTGGTGGCGCCTGCCTTGATCGCGGCTTCGACGCAGCGGCACAGGAAGTCGAACTCCGTCCGCGTCGCGTCCTCGGCCGACCACTCGACGTCGTCGACATGGTTGCGCGCCCGCGTGACGCTGCCAACGACGGCCTCCAGCACCTGATGCGGCTCCATCTGAAGCTTGTGCTTCATATGGACCGGGCTCGTCGAAATGAACGTGTGGATGCGCGCCCGCTTCGCCGGCTTCAAAGCCTCCGCCGCGCGGTCGATATCTTTGACGCCCGCACGGGCAAGCCCGCAGATCACGGCCTTCTTGGCGCGCTTGGCAATTTCGTTGACGGCCTCGAAGTCGCCGTTCGAGGAAATCGGAAAGCCCGCTTCGATGATGTCCACGCCGAGCTCTTCGAGCATGTCGGCGATCTTCAGCTTCTCGTCGAGATTCATCGCCGCGCCCGGCGATTGTTCGCCGTCACGCAACGTTGTGTCGAATATCAAGACGCGGTTCGAACTTGGCATTGTCTTCTATCTCTAAAGCCCGCCTGCGGCGGTTTCGGTTCTTGCCCGGTCTTTACGTCGCTTCCTCTAAGCACCGTCCGCATCGCCTAGGGCTTTGATGCGGGCCGTCGGTGTGCCTAGAGGCAGCTAAGCAGAAGCAGTCCGAGGTCGTTCCGAAGAGACAGGTGAGACGGCGTAAGCGCGCGCGAACGAGCGCAAGGAGCGAAGGCTCCCGCAATCCCGTTCGTTGTACGCACTGCACGCATACTTGTCTTGCCTCACACGCCGGCGAGCTTTGGCCGGCATTCACCATACGTTGGCGCCGTTAAGACCCCGTGAAATTCGCAGTCTAAACCCGCACCATTGTTGAGAGAATCAATAGGCCGAATCGCCGGACCGGGCAACGACAAACCTCGCGAATTTGCTACATTTTCGAGGCCCCCGGCCGAAAGGACTCACGTGCCCGACAAGCTCCAAACCGACGGCTTCGCCCTTGTCGAGCGCGTGCTCGGCGCGGCCCAAATCGAGCCGTTGCGACGCCTCGCCGGCCAAGGCACGAGCCTGAGCCGCAGCGGCAGCGCCTATGGCGGCCGCAACCTGCTGAGCCTGCCGGAAGTGAGGAATTTGGCGGCAAATCGCGCGATCCGCGACGTGATCGAACCCGTGATCGGCACCGCCGCCATTCCCGTCCGCGCCCTCTTTTTCGACAAGACGCCGGACGCCAATTGGCCGGTCCTCTGGCATCAGGACCTGACCATCGCGGTCGCCGAACGCCACGACCGCGAAGGCTGGGGCCCCTGGTCGGTCAAGGCGGGCATCCCTCACGTTGAACCGCCGCCCGGCCTCCTCGCCGCCATGCTGACGATCCGCCTGCACCTGGACGACTGCCACGCCGATAACGGCCCCTTGCGCGTCATCCCCGGCAGCCACAACCTTGGCCGCCTCTCCCGCGAGCGCATCCAAACGATCCGTCAGCAAACGCCGGAAGTGACCTGCATCGCGCCCGAGGGTTCAGCGCTGTTGATGCGCCCGCTCCTGCTCCACGCTTCGTCGCCCGCAAAGACACCCGCGCACCGCCGCGTGCTCCACATCGAGTTCGCGCCGGAAGAAGCACTGCCCGCGCCGCTCAGCTGGGCGTTTGCTCACGCCGGCGGCGGCTCGGACGGCGCCGCCTTGGCCGAAGGCAGTGCATAGACCGTCGAATACAGTTCCCAGAACCGCCGCCCGTCACGGTGTACGAGCCAAGCGTTGCCGACGATCGTGACCCACGCGACCGCAACGGTCAGCCACTCGAGCACAACGTCGGACAGCGCCTGAGATGCCACAATCACACAGAGCAAAACGCTAACAGCGACGACAATAACGAGCTCCACCAGATCCCGCTTAAGCCACGCTGCGAATTGCCGCCCGACCTGCTTCACATCCGGCGCATAGTCGTCGAGCGTGGCGAACCGCAACGCCTGATAAACGGCAGCCAATCCCATGATCGCGCTCGCCGTCGACGAGAAATACCAAATGCCCCACGGCGCCACCCCGTTCGCACGCGGCGAGAGGCACGCGAAGCTCACGAACTGTGCAAGGCCCATCAGCATCAATGGCCAAACATCGCTGACCCCACCGCGTGGCGTCGCCACCGGCAGATAGAGCTGGCGCTGGAACGCCAGAACCGCGAACACGAACGCGCCGAGCCAGAGCGAGAGCAGAACCGCCTGATCGCGTTCGGCATAAAAGATGTCGATGAGAACGACGGCAGCAAGCGCCAGCACACCGCTTTGCACCAAACCGGATGTGATCTGAAAGACCACGACATTATGGTCGCGCAGCCTCGCCCGCAGCGTCTCGCTGTCGAAGATATGCGGAACCGGCCCCTCGGTCATGCGACCGGCCGCACGGCCGCTGCGACCTCCTTCGCCCTCGCCCGCGCAGCATCGACGTTGTCGGCCCGCGCAAGCGCCACACCCATGCGCCGCTTCTTGAACGCCTCCGGCTTGCCGAAGAGGCGCACTTCGCTGCCCGGCACCGAAAGCGCTGCGGCCACGCCCTCGAACGCGATGCCCTTCGCTTCCATGCCGCCGTAGATCACGGCGCTTGCGCCGGGCACACGCAGCGAGGTGTCGACCGGCAACCCCAAGATCGCCCGCGCATGCAACGCGAACTCGCTCTGGTGCTGCGACACCAGCGTGACGAGCCCCGTGTCGTGCGGCCGCGGACTGACCTCCGAAAACCAAACGTCGTCGCCCTTGATAAAGAGCTCGACACCGAAGATGCCCGCGCCGCCCAGCTTGTCGGCAATCGCCTTCGCCATGGCGCGCGACGTCTCGAGCGCCGCCTTCGTCATCGGCTGCGCCTGCCACGATTCCACATAATCGCCGTCGACCTGCACATGCCCGATCGGCTCGCAGAACGACGTGCCGCCCGCGTGACGAACAGTAAGCAGCGTGATCTCGAAATCGAACTTGATCTCGCTCTCGACGATGACGCGGGCCTGCTTCACGCGGCCCGCCGCCATCGCATAGTCCCACGCCTTCGCGACTTGATCCGGATCCTTGATCTTCGACTGACCCTTACCCGAGGACGACATCACCGGCTTCACGAAGCACGGATACCCGATCCCGCCGTCGATCGCCTTCTGCAGCTCCTCAAGCGACGAGCAGAACGCGTATTTCGAGGTCGCAAGGCCGCACTCTTCCGCGGCAAGCTTGCGGATACGCTCTCGGTTCATCGTGATATGCGCCGCATTCGCCGTCGGAATAACCCGCGCGAGCCCCTCAGCCTCGATCCGCACCAACTCATCGGTCGCAATCGCCTCGATCTCGGGCACGATGAGATGCGGCCGCTCCTTCTCGACAAGCGCGCGCACCGCCTTAGCGTCCGTCATATCGATCACATGGGCCCGGTGCGCCACCTGATGCCCCGGCGCGTTCGCATAGCGGTCGACGGCGATCACTTCGACGCCCAGCCGCTGCAGCTCGATCACGACCTCTTTGCCGAGCTCTCCCGCCCCCAGCATCATCACCTTCACGGCCGACGGCGACAGCGGCGTCCCAATGCGCATGACTTCACTCCCACTCGTCTTCATTGCGAATGGCCCGGTAATAGCCCCACGCCGCCCACGCCGCAAAGCCGAGCGCCGCCACCATCAGCACAATCCAGAAACCCTGCACGACGATCTTGGGGATAGCGAACGCCTGCTCGGCCCACGCGACGGAAAGGCCCAGCGCCACCGCAACGAGCGCCAGCGCGGCCGACCGGATCGACTTCATGAGATCAGTGCGGGTAAACACGATCGAACGCGTCGATCAGGATCTGCCGGTTCGCCGGCTGCCCCTCGATCACGAGAACGTCGTCTTGAAACGTAGTGCCGGGCGAGGCGACCTCAGTCCAGATATGCGAGGTCGGCACCGCCCACGACGGATCGTCGAGCGTGCCGGCCGCCACGAAGACGAACTCCGTGCCCGTCAGCGGCTCATGCCACATCCTGACCCCGCA
>CAZYGK010000114.1:0-10315 GCA_964647355.1 uncultured Flavobacteriaceae bacterium
GTCCGTCCTGGCAGGGACATCTGAAACTGTCGCTCGTGACCTGTCCGGTCGCGCTTTACAACGCCATCAGCCCGCGCGGCGATGTGCACTTCAACATGATCAATCCCTCGACCGGCAACCGCATCCGGATGATCACGGTCGACGCCGGCACCGAAGAACCTGTCGAGCGCAAGAGCCTCGTCAAAGGCTACGAGATCGCCAAGGGCGAATACGTGATCGTGACCCAGGAAGAAATCGACAGCGTCAAACTCGAAAGCACGAAGACGATCGAGATCGACAGCTTCGTCCCCATGGCCGACATCGACCACCTCTACTGGGACAACCCCTACTACCTCGTGCCCGACGGCAAGATGGCGGCGGAGCCGTTCGCCGTCATCCGCGAAGCGATGGAACGCGCAGAGCAAGTAGCATTGGGCCGCATCGTCATGTCGTCGCGCGAACGCCTGGTCGCGATCGAACCACGCGACCGCGGCCTCGTCGCGACCACGTTGCGCACCCACGACGAGGTGCGCGCCATGAAAGACTACTTCGCCGACATCCCCCAAGTCCGCCCCGACCCCGAGATGATCGCGATCGCGACCAAAATCATCAACCAGAAAGAAGCCGACTTCGACCCGACCGAATTCAAAGACAACTACGAAGACGCGCTCCGCGAACTGATCGAACGCAAACAAAAAGGTCACAAGATCAGCAAGAAGGACGAACCCGAGGCGTCGAACGTCATCAACCTGATGGACGCTCTCAAAGCGAGCCTCAAAGGCGGCGGCGACAAACCGGCGAAGAAAACGGACAAGCCGTCAAAACCGGCGCCCAAGAAGCGCGCCAAGCAGTGACCTCAATGCGGCAGCTACGCAGGTCGCGCCGTCAAATAATTACATCGTCAAGGCCGGGCTTGACCCGCGACACAAAGAAGAAGCTGGCGAAGTACCAAGCCAAGCGCGATTTCTCCAAGACCGCGGAACCCTCCGGTAATGCGCACGTCGCGAAATCGAACCGCCCCCGCTTCGTCGTCCAAAAACACGCCGCCACGCGCCTCCACTACGACTTCCGCCTCGAACTCGACGGCGTTTTCAAGTCATGGGCGGTGACGCGCGGCCCCTCGCTCGACCCCGCCGACAAGCGCCTCGCCGTCGACGTCGAAGACCACCCGCTCGACTATGGCGATTTCGAGGGCACAATCCCGAAGGGCCAGTACGGCGGCGGCACGGTGATGCTTTGGGACCGCGGCCACTGGGAGATCGAGGGCAACCTCACCCCGCAAGAGGCGCTCGCCAAAGGCGACTTCAAATTCCGCCTTAACGGCCAGAAGCTCAAGGGCTCCTGGGTGCTGGTACGCCTCAAGCGCCGCGACAAAGACAGGAACGACAACTGGCTTCTTATCAAGCACCGCGACGAGCACGCGGTCTCAAGCCACGGCGAGAAGGTCCTTGAGCAAGACAAGTCCGTCGCCTCCGGCCGCACGCTCGAACAAATCGCGGCCGGCAAGGGCAAAGCGCCAAGGCCGTTCATGCTCACCACGACGACGGCAGCCGATGCGATCTGGAACTCCGACCGCGCCAACCGCGAACACGCGCCCGACCGCCCAGGCCTGCCGCGCGAAAAACCTGCCGCGCCCGTGCAGGGCAAACACGTGGAGCGCCTGCCCGAGTTCATCCCACCGCAACTCTGCAAGGCCGTCGATGTTCCGCCCCGCGTCGGCGCCTGGGGTCACGAAATCAAGTTCGACGGTTACCGCCTCCAGCTGCGCGTCAAAGGCGGCGAAGCCACGCTGCGCACGCGCAAAGGCCTGGACTGGACGGCAAAATTCAAAGCCATCGCTCGCGCAGCGGCGAATCTCCCCGACTGCATCATCGACGGCGAAATCTGCGCGCTCGACAAGGATGGCCAACCGAGCTTCCCTGCTCTGCAAGCCGCCATCGCCGACGGCAGGACGGACGCGCTCGTCTACTTCGCCTTCGACCTGCTCGCGATTGAAAACGAAGACCTGCGCTCAACCCCACTAAGCGCCCGCAAGAACCGCCTACAAACTGTTATCGCCAAAACCGCTCCGCGCATCCTGTACGTCACACACATCGAAGATGACGGCAAAGCGGTCCTCGAAGCGGCGCGAAAAATGAAGCTCGAAGGCATTGTCTCCAAGCGCCTGGACTCGACTTACCGCTCGCTCCGTAGCGACGCCTGGCTGAAATCCAAGATCCGCGGTGGCCAAGAAGTCGTCATCGGCGGCTGGACGGAAGAGGGCGACCGCTTCCGCTCCCTCATCGTGGGCGCCTACAAGAGCGGGCGCTTGATCTATCTCGGCCGCGTCGGCACCGGCTTCGACGGACAGACGGCACTCAAGCTGCACAAGCAACTTAAGGAACTCGTCACGAAGACCTGCCCCTTCGCCAGTACCGAGACACTGAAGAGGACGCACACGATCCACTGGACGCAACCCACACTCGTCGCCGAGATCGAGTTCCACGGCTGGAGCGGAGACGGCCACATTCTGCAAGCCTCGTACAAGGGCCTGCGCGAAGACAAGCCGGCTAGCGAAGTCGTGGTCGAACACGTGCGCCCTGCCGACGAAAAGCCGGAACTCCCGGCAGTCATCGTCTCCTCCGATGCGAGTAAGGCGCGGCGCGTGTTGGGCGTCGCCATCTCCAACCCCGACAAGATCCTCTGGCCGGATCCCGGCGTAACAAAACTCGACCTCGCCAAATACTACGAAGCGATTGGCGAACACCTGCTCGACTACGTGAAGGGCCGCCCCTGCTCCATCATCCGCGCGCCCGACGGCATCGAAGGCCAAAAATTCTTCCAGCGCCACGAAATGGCCGGCATGTCGAAGGCAATCAGCCTGGTACAGGTGCGCGGCGACAAGAAACCCTACACGCAATTCGACAGCGTTGAAGCGTTGGTCACCGCCGCGCAAATCGGCGCGGTCGAATTCCACCCAACGAACTGCCAACCCGGCGATCCCGAAACGCCGGGCCGTCTCGTGTTCGACCTCGACCCCGCGCCGGACGTGCCTTTCGCGCAAGTCATCGACGCCGCCAACGAACTGAACGAACGCCTGAAGCACATCGGCCTCGTCGGCTTCTGCAAAACGACCGGCGGCAAGGGCCTGCACGTGGTCACGGCGTTCGCGCCGTCGAAAGCCCCTGTCACCTGGGACGAAGCAAAGGCGTTCGCCCTAGAACTCTGCCGCCGCATGGCCGCAGACTCGCCTGCGAAATACCTGACCACGATGGCGAAGAAGGACCGCGGCGGCCGCATCTTCCTCGACTATTTGAGGAACGACCACATCTCGACTGCCGTTGCAGCGCTCTCGCCGCGCGCGCGACCCGGTGCACCGGTCTCGATGCCGCTAACTTGGTCGCAAGCGAAGCAAGGATTGGACCCGGCGCGATTCACGATCGAAACCGCGCCGGCCCTGCTCAAGAAAACCAAGCCATGGGCGGACTACGCGAAGGCCGCGCGTCCGTTCGAGGCTGCCGCCAAACGCCTGCGCTAGGCGATCGGCACGCCGGCCTCAACAGGCTTCGGCTCTTCGCCCTTGGGCGCTGCCGAGACCGGCTGCACCGGCAGCTCGCTCTCATGCCGCCACGGCTCGACCCCGATGGCAATGTCGAAGCCGTAGGGCTTCCCGCCATTGAAGTTCGCACTCAAATACGCCCCGGTGACAAAGGCCGCGGCGACCAGCACGCCGAAGCCTGAAAACCGTTCGCGAACAGTTTGACCTAGAAGCATCGTGAAGCCCGTGATCGAGAGGAGAGTCACGGCAACCACGAAGGGAACCATCATCATGTCGCCCCCATGCCGCGCGGGGGTTGGGGGGTGCGCGGCGCGAGAACGTTAGACCGATCTCACGTATCGGCAATTGTATTTTGAAACCGATTGCAATGATGTGTGATCCAACTCGCCCGGATCGGTTCATATGCACAGGCGAGGGGCACGTTCTGGCTGCAGCGCTCGCTTGGCCAAGGTAAGCGCCAATAGACCACTCGCAAAAGTAGTCGCCCGCCGGAAGAACGAAAACACGCACCGATATCCGCGGTTGTGGTCACCTCAGACCATCAGTGGACCGTCATCGTGTGCGGGCTGCCGCGGGCCCGGATCGGCAGACGGCCCTGCGCCCTCGTCCGCCGCACCCCGCCACTGCTCGAGCCCGATCGGCAGGTCGTAGCCGTAAGGCCGCCCGCCATTCAGCTGCGCCGTGAGCAACCCGCCCACGACAAAACCCGCCAAGCCGATAACCCCAACACCCGACATGCGCACATGCGCCGCGCCGTCAAAAATCATCGTGTAACCGGCGATCAGAAGACCGGTTACCACCGCAATGAAAGACACCATCACCATCTTGAGACCCCCAGCGCCGCGCTCATGGAGGCTCGCGCGGCACATCAACGCTAGCGCGCTCACGCGCGTTTGAGCAGCATTCTTCAGCGCCTTCAAAGGGCGCCCGAACCAATGTGTGATCCAACTCGCCCGCCATGCTGGGACCGCGCTCCAGCCCTCGCCAAGCGCATGAGGTCCTCGCCGCCGCACGGGAGGCGTTTGCGGTATCACGCGTCACCGTTGTTAACCGCACGCACGAAGCGCGCGGCGCCGCGAAAGCGAAAGTTGTGATACTGAGCGCGCCGCGGGAGCCGGATTGGCAATTTCGCCTGCGGCGCGCTATTCGTGACGGGCATCAACACACGGACTTGATCGACCCATGGCCGAACCGGCAACCGCATCCAAAACCAAAGGCGACATCGACACCGGCAGCTTCAGCTGGGAAGACCCGCTGCTGCTCGCCGACGCGTTGACGGAAGAAGAGCGGCTAATCGCAAAGTCGTCGCACGACTACGCGCAGGCGAGGCTGATGCCGCGCGTGCTGGAGGCCAACCGCAAGGAACACTTCCACGTCGAGATCATGCGCGAGATGGGCGAGATGGGTCTGCTCGGCGTCACGATCCCGGAAACCTACGGCGGCGCCGGCTTGGGCTACGTCGCCTACGGCCTCGCCGCACGCGAAGTGGAACGCGTCGACAGCGGCTACCGCTCGGCGATGAGCGTGCAGTCCTCGCTCGTCATGCACCCGATCTACAAATTCGGCTCAGAGGAACAACGCCGCCGCTTCCTGCCCAAACTCGCAAGCGGCGAAATGATCGGCTGCTTCGGCCTGACCGAACCCGACCACGGCTCCGATCCCGGCTCGATGATCACGCGCGCGAAAACGGCGCCGGGCGGGTTCATCCTAAAAGGCGCGAAGAACTGGATCACAAACGCACCGATTGCCGACATTGCGGTCGTCTGGGCGAAGACCGACGACGACAAGATCCGCGGCTTCATCGTCGAACGCGGCTTCAAAGGCTTCTCGACGCCGAAGATCGAAGGCAAGTTCTCGCTCCGCGCCTCGATCACCGGCCAGATCGTTCTAGAAGACGTCTTCGTCCCCTCAGCCAACCAACTCCCGAACGCCAGCGGCCTCGGCGGCCCGTTCTCGTGCTTGAACCGCGCGCGTTACGGTATCGCTTGGGGCGTGATGGGCGCCGCCGAATTCTGCTGGCACAAAGCACGCGAGTACGCGCTCGACCGCAAGCAATTCGGCCGCCCGCTCGCCGCAACGCAGCTCATCCAAAAGAAGCTCGCCGACATGCAAACCGAAATCACGCTGGGCACGGCGGCGGTCCTGCAACTCGGTCGCCTGATCGAAGCCGGCAAAGCCGCCCCACCCGCCGTTTCACTGCTCAAGCGCAACAACTGCGGCAAAGCGCTCGATATCGCCCGCCAAGCTCGCGACATCCACGGCGGCAACGGCATCTCCGACGAGTACCACGTCATCCGCCACGTGATGAACCTGGAGACGGTCAACACCTACGAAGGCACCCACGACGTCCACGCGCTGATCCTCGGCCGCGCGCAGACCGGGATACAGGCGTTCTTCTGAGCTACCGCCGTTTCGGTTTGTCGTCATCCTCGTCGATGCCTTCGAGGACGCCGACTCCCGCCTCGTCCTCGTCCGACTTGTCGCGTGAGGCGATGCCGAGCGCCCCGCGGATCAGGATCCAGATGAGCGCGACCACGACGACGAGGATCCCGATCGCGATCACCGGATCGCCCATAAACCCGGGAACGCCCGCATCGGCCTGCGCAACGCCCGCCGCGCCGGCACTGGCAACGATGCCAGCAGCCAAACGTCCGATCACACCATTTGTCATGTCGCGCCTCCTCAAACGTCGAGACCTATTCTGCGCCGAAACGCTAACAGAGTCACATGGCCGCTTTGTGGCGCTCAAGGCTCCGATGCCGTCGGCTGCTGCCCGCCCATCTTCGCCCGCAGCGCAGCCTCCACGCGGCTCGTGATGTCGGCGGCCAACACCTCACGGTCGGCGGGCGATAGCCTGCGCGCCGCCACCATCACTTTGCCCAGCGACGCTTCGCTCATCAAGCGTGAGAGGACGATGCCGATCCCGCCGAACACGAAGACGATGGCGGCGACCAAGCCCATGCCGAGGAAGAAATAGACGACACCCTCAAGCCCGCCCTGCACCGCTTGCGTCCAATGCGCGACGATGAATGCCGGATTGGTCGCCGCCGTCACCAGCGTGTTGAAGACGATAAACAGCAGCGCGGCAAACGCGAGCGCCAGCAACACGTGAGACCGCGTATGCCGGAACAGCAGCACGCCGGCATAGACCGAGGCGACCGCCGTCAGCGGTAGACCGATCATCAAGATGCTGGCGAGCATCGCCCCGTCGGCCACTTCCGCGGTGGTTTGCGGCGCAATGCCGGCCGTCCCCGCAAACGTGCCGATGGAAAGGCCGGCAAGGAAGGCCACGATCGTATTCCACGCGAACAATAGTGTCGCCGCAAACGCCCCAGTCACGAACCACGGCGAGAGCTCGGGCCGGGCCGGCGGCGCTTTGAACCCCGACATCGCATTCCGTGCGCCACGGTGAATGAGCGGAAACGCGGCAAACGCCCCGCCGATGAAGAAATCCCGGATCTTCTGATCGAGGAACTCAAACTCACGAACGATCGGCGCTCCGAACTGCACGATCATGAGAACCACCACCAGCGCGAGCCCCAGCGCCGAGTACTCCTGCGCATTCGTCGGCACACGGAAGATGCTGTCTTTTTGCTCGCTCATCAGACCCTCATTTCGAAACGGCGCGACTGCAAATATCCGCCCTCAGATCAAAGTAGCTCGCGCACGCGGCGCCCTGCAATCACGCGAATGCGGTATGCCCAGAAGCGCGTGTTTGGCGGCCCCTGTTGCACAAAAGCCGTCGCATGCAACCGAAAATCAACGGGCGCGAATCAACGCGGGGAAGAAGGGTGCTATGGCGATGAAAGCGTTGCTGCTCGGTGCAGCTGCTGCACTGGCAATGTCGGGCGCAGCACAAGCACGCGGCTGGTATGTCGGCCTCGAAGCCGGTGCCAGTACCATCGACGACTCGCCCGCGGTCTACCGGGAGAACCCGCCGCCGTTCACGGCGTTTCCGGACGGGCAATTCGACAACGGCTGGGCGATCATCGCAACCGTCGGCTACGCCATGCAGCATTGGCGCATCGAGGGCGAACTCGCCTGGCGCTCGAACGACAAGGAGCGCTTCGTCTTCCTCGTCTCGACCGGTGACATCGACGAAGTGTCCGCGATGTACAACATGACGTACGAGTTTCCCCTCGCCCAAGGTCTCGGAGTTGCCGTCGGGGCCGGCGCCGGTCTCGACTACGCGTTCCTCGACATACCCGGCATCGACGATAGCGACTTGAACTTCGCCGTTCAGGGTATCGTGCAGCTGAACTACGCGCTCTCTTCGACGACCGAGCTAACGCTGGGCTACCGCTATCTACGCGTGCTCGACCCGGAATTCGAAGACACCGCCGCCGGCGTCAGTACGCAGGCGGCCTTTGACGATTTTTCCAAGCACGCCCTGACGATCGGCGTGCGCTACACGTTCGAACCGTAGGACAGCTATGCACCGCACATTTGCCGTCGCTCTGGCGTTGACGCTGTGCGCCTGTTCGGCGCCGCTGCACATCGCGGACGAGTATCGCAACGTCCCGCGCACGACATTCGCATTTGAAGGCAATACCTACCGTATCTTCGACAAGCCGAGTGCCGGCAAACTCGTCGTCACGCCGAGCGTTGCCAACGCCATGAGCGACACGCTGATCCGCAAAGTGACGTTCGGCGCATATAGCAACGCCGTACCGAAGGCCTCGATGGAGGCGGCCGTAGCCGCCTATCTGACAAGCAACGGCCGCAAATGCGCCCCCGACTCCGCAACGTTGCTGCGAAAACCCCAGTGGGAATTCGCCTACTCGTGCGAGATCAAGTACACGGCGACCGAATAACTCACTTCGGCGCCGGATTCTCTGCCGTTTCGATCGAATCGAGATAGTCGAGCAACAGATCGATCTCGCGGTCGGTCAATTTCATCGGCGGCACCCGTGCCTCCGCATGATCGTGCTCGGCCAGAATCCCCACCCTGAGCGCCGCGCGCAACTGATCGCGGGACCAACGGCGCCCAAGGGCGCGGAAGGGCTGTGCGCCCGGATAGGGGCTCACATCCGTGCTCGCGATCGCGTGGCACCGTGCACAACGCTGCTCGACGAAGGCCGTCGCGGGATCCCGCGTCTGAATCGAGCGCAGATAGGCGATCAGCGCGCTCACAGCCTCGGGCTTAAATTGAAACTCGGGCATCGGCCCATGAGCAACGCGCATTCCGACAGTAAGCTCCATATCGAGAACATCCGCGCTGTACCGGCGCAGCACGGAGCGAAAAACCGGAGCCGCCCGCAATGGGCTCGCCCCTGTGGTCCCGACCGCATGACAACGCGCACAATTTTGTTCCGCCACGGTCCGGCCGTCTTCGATGAAGGCCGCCTCCTCCTCGGCGTTCATTCGGCCGGACGTACCGGGTGAACCGTCGTCGATACACCCGCTAATGACGATCGCGACCGCTGCCAACCCAAAAAACCGCAGAAACATCCGCCACTCCTGCCTGGACGTCGCTGCATTCTCTTCGGCCTGGTCACGCACCGCATTGATTTGGCGCAAGGCGTCGCCTGACAGGATTCGGCAATGTTGGCGCCGTGACGTGGAAACCGACCCCATGTGGAAAGCCGTCTTCGCCGCCGCCTTAGTGGCAACACTGATCGCCTCAGTCTTCTTTGGCGGCGGTTGCGAGGCCGTGATCGGAACGTTCTGCCGCGGCGGTACATCGCTTGCCATGACAATGAGAAATCAGGCGCGCCACGACTACTACGTCCGCAACAATGTGCCCCTCGCCTACCGCGGAAGGCGCAATCCTTACAAGGCGACGATCGGCAACGTTGTCGAGGGCGCGCGCCTCTACGATCTACGCTGCGCGATCTGCCACGGCATGATGGGCATCGGCGATGGCGAAGCTGGAGAAAAACTCGACGTCCCGCCCGCCGACCTCGGCCGCAGCCTTGGCGAACCGCTCTATCGCGATGACTTCTTCTATTGGAGCATCGCCGAAGGCGGCGGCCAATTCCACTCCGACATGCCGGCCTTCAAGAACGATCTGAAACCCGGTGACACGTGGAAGATCATCGTCTTCATGCGCGCGGCTTTCGCCGACGCCAACGCCCCCGCAAAGGACGCAACCGCACCACCCTAAAACAAATCTCCCTGACGCGGATCGCCCTTGCGCGGCGCGGCTGGAGGCGCCCCGCTTGGATCGAACGGGTTGAGGTTTGCGGCATCGTCGTTCTTCACCGCATTCACCCGGTTCGATACCGGCCGCGGCGCGAGCGTCCCGTCGGGCGCAGCCTTGATGAGCGCCTTCACTTCGTCGACAGAAGTTCGTTCGGATTCGATCCAAGTCAGGTAGTCGCGCCTATCGAGGATCACCGGCATCCGATGATGGATCGGAGCAATCTCGGCGCTCGCCTCGGTCGTCACGATGGCCACAGTGTCGATGATCTCGCCGTCGGGGCTGACCCATGTCTCCCAGATGCCCGCCATCGCGAACGGCTTCCCGTCCGCCCGCTCGACGAAGTAGGCTTGCAGCGGCTTGTCGTTCTGATCGCGCTTCCACTCGTAGAATCCGTCGCCGAGGATCAAGCACCGCCGCCGGCGCGCTGCATCGCGAAACATCGGCTTCTCGAAGATCGTCTCGCCGCGCGCGTTGATCTGCGGCTTTTTGATCTCCTTCGCCCAATGCGGGATCAGCCCCCAACGCACGAGCGACAACCAGCGCTTGCCGTCCACCACCCGGATGACGGGCACCATGTGCGTGGGCGCAATGTTGAAGCGCGGCCGCACCTCCATCGGCACGTCGCTGTCATCGACATCGAACCCCAGCTCGAA
>CAZYGK010000115.1:0-10303 GCA_964647355.1 uncultured Flavobacteriaceae bacterium
TGATGACGATGTCGGCGCGTTCGGCGCCCGAGATCGGGCCCTTGACCCCGTCGATACGCCAGCCGCCGGCGACACGAACGGCGCGCGCTTCCATGCCGGCGAAGTCCGACCCCGCGCCGGGTTCCGACATCGACAGCGCGAAGCGCAGCTTGCCGGCCGCGATCTGTGGCAGTAACCGCTCGCGCTGTTCGTGCGAACCGCAAATGTGCAGCGCGTGCGCCCCGAAGATCGTGCCGGCGATGTAAAGCGTCGAAAGCGAGATCGAGGTCTTGCCGATCTCCTCGACGAACACGCAGAGATCGAGGACCGAACCGTCGCTCCCGCCGTATTCCTTCGGCACCGGCAGACCGGTCCAGCCGCGCCGGCCGCATTCGCGGAAGAAGGCGTCGGGATATTCCTCGTCGCGCTCCATCTGCGCGATGCGCTCGGGCGGATATTCGGCGTCGAGAAACGCCCTGACCTCGGCGCGCAGCGCCTTTTGTTCCGGCGTCAGAAACACATCCATGTCAGCGCCCTCCGAATACCGGCGACCGTTTCTCGCGGAACGCGGCGAGGCCCTCGCGAAAGTCACGCGAGGTCAGCGCATCGGCCTGCAGCTCGGCCTCGACGTCGAGTTGCGCGGCGAAGGAGCGGCCTTCGATGCCGTTCATCGCTTTCTTCGTGCCGCCGACCGCAAGCGGGGCGAGCGCAGCGAGGCGCGCGATGAAAGCCTGCGCTTCCGCTTCGAAGCGCTCGGGCGGCGTGATCGACGTGACGAGACCGGCCGCGCGCGCTTCCTCGGCCGAAAAAATTTGCCCCAGCGCCAGAATTTCGAACGCCCGCGCCGGACCGACAAGCCGGCTCAGCGTCCACGTTGCGCCGGTGTCGGCGCCCGAGAGGCCCACGCGCGCGAACACGAAGCCGAGGCGGGCCTTCGCGCTCATCACGCGAAAATCCGCCGCCAGCGCCACCGCTGCGCCGCCGCCGAAAGCGTCGCCGTGCACGAGCGCTACGGTCGGGATCGACAGCGAGGCCAAGGCGAGCACGCCCTCGTTGGCGTGGCGCAATTCGGCGACGGCGACCTCGCGCCCTGCATCGAGAATCTTTTGCAGCGTGTCGAAGTCGCCGCCTGCCGAAAACGCCTGACCCTCGCCCGCGAGGATCAGCACGCGCGCCTCGCGGTCGGCCGCGACGCGCTTACAGGCGGCGAGGATCTCGCTGAACGCCTGCGCGTCCAAGGCGTTGCGCACTTGCGGGCGGGCGATCGTCAGCCGCCGCACGCCGCCCTCGTGTGCAGTCAGGCGTGTACGCTCAGACATTGAGACCGAACACCTTCGCCGCGTTGTCGCGCAGGATCTTGCGCGTCGCTTCCTCCGTGAAGCCGCACTCGTAAACGTCCTGCACCGAGCGCTTGAACGACAGCAGCGGATAATCCGTGCCGAAGATCATCTTGTCCTGGCCGTAGCCGCCGGCGAATTCCTTGAGTCGCGCCGGCCAATGGCGGGCCCGACGCGCCGAGGTTTCGACATAAACGTTCGGGTGCTTCCAAGCGAGAATCATCATTTCCTCCTCCCACGGGTTGCCGACATGGGTGCCAAGGATCTTCAATTCGGGGAAGGTGAGCGCCACTTCGTCGAGATAGATCGGCCGCCCGCATTCCGACGGCAGAAGCGGCCCGGTGTGCCCAACCTGAATGGCGATCGGAATGTTGTACTCGCAGCAGGCGACATAAAACGGCCAATACATACGGTGCGTCGGCGGCGGCGCTGTCGTGCGTCCGTCGCCGTATTGATACGGCTCGAGACGGAAGATTTTCATATTTAGCTCTTCCACGGCGCGGCGGAATTCGCGCATGGCCGGCATCGGGTCGCGAATATCGACGGTGAACGCACCGATGAAGCGATCGGGCGCCTGGCGCACATAGGCAGCGTTCTCGTCGTTGTCGACGATCCAAGTGTCGAGCCACTTGAACGACGAAGCCACGCCGATCTCGACGCCCGCGTCGTCCATTTCGCGGATGATCTCGTCGAGCGTGAAGCCTTTGCGGAAACGCTCTTCGACGCCGTATTTGCGGAATATATGCCAGAACGAATCTGGCCAGCGCGCGGCGGTTTTCGGCGCCATGATCGACATCCACGCGTCGATGGCGCCGATTTTGCCTGTGGTCATCGTTCAACTCTCCATTTCGCGAACGAGTGTGCGCGAGATGATCTCGCGCATGATTTCCGACGTGCCCGCGCCGACCGAAAAACCCGCGACGTCGCGGTAGTAGCGCGGCACCGGCGACTCCTCCATCTGCCCAAAGCCGCCGTGCAGCTGCAGGATTTCGGCGGCGACGCTCTGCGCGGCGGCGGCGGCGTGCAGCTTGGCCATCGACACCGCCATTTCGCCGTCCGGCGACCGCTGGCTGAGCAGCGTGGCCGCTTGATGCGTCAGGAGGCGCGTCGTTTCGAGTTTTGTCGCCATTTCGGCAAAGCGGTGGCGCCAGGTTTGGAAATCACGCAGTCGCGTCTTGAAGGCGCTACGTGCCGTCGCGTGCGCCATGCCAAGTTCGATCAAGCGCTCCATCACGCCGACGGCGAAGGCGGCGATCACCAGACGCTCGCCCGCGAAATGGGCGAGGATGTGTTTCATGCCCTGCCCTTCTTCGCCGATCAGGTTGCGCTGGGGTACGCGACATCTGTCGAAGAACAACTCGCCGGTGTCCGAAGCGTGTGATCCGAGCTTCTGCAGCCGCCGTCCGACGCTGAAACCCTGCGTGTTCGTCGGAAAGGCAATGAGCGAGATGCCGCCCGAGCCACCGCCACCCGTGCGCGCCGCGAGCGAAATAAAGTCGGCGCGCGGCCCGTTCGTGATGTAGGTCTTTTGTCCCGAGATGAGGAAGTCGCTGCCGTCGCGCTCAGCGCGGCATTGAATCGCGGCGACATCCGAACCTGCGCCGGGTTCCGACACGCCGATCGCGCCGATCTTTTCGCCCTTGAGCGCGGGAGCGAGAAATTCGCTTTTTATGTCGTGCGAAGCCTCGGCCGCCATCACCGACAGCGCGAATTCGGAATGCGCCATCAACGCCACCGCGGCGCCAATGGAGTCTCCCTTCGCGAGCTCCTCGCACAGCACGGTCGTCGCCATGAAATCGGCGCCGCCGCCGCCATAGGCAGGCTCGTAGCGCAGGCCGAAATAACCGAGATCGGCGGCGCGGCGGTAGAGCGCGCGGTCGATCTCGCCGGCCTCTTCCCAGCGGTCGGCGTAGGGTCGGATCTCCTGCTCGACGAAACGGGCGACGCCGCGGCGGAACGTTTCCAGCTCCTCGCTCACGAAATGCGACGGCGGGCGCGGATAACGGGGCGCATTGGCCAGATAGCCTGCCGGCATGACGGCCTCCTAACAATGACCAAACTATTAATTTGGTCAGTCGTAGTCAAGCCGCGCCGGGCATGTTATTTTGCGGTTCATGACCACGGTGATCGACGAACCGCGCGAACGGCTTCTGGATGCGGCGGAAGAGAAGTTCCGCCGCCACGGCTTCAAGCGAACGACGATCGACGACATCACGGCCGCGGCCGACACGGGCAAAGGCAGCCTCTACCTGCACTTCGAGTCGAAGCGGGAAATCTATCTCGCCGTCGTCCGCCGCACGCTCGAACGCTTCGTGGCGCGCGCCGCAAAGGCGCTGCAAAGCAGGGCGGCCGTCCCGCAACGCATGCAACAGCTCATCCGCCTGACGGTCGATCATTATGGCGAGGATGAGCTTTTGCACGCTTCACTCTTCGGCTCGGACCTCGTCGAAGGCGAAGTCTCGCGCATGGCGGCCGCGGTGCAGCGCGAACGCATGATCGCACTGTTGGAGCAGGCCCTCATCGCCGGCCAGCGCGAAGGTGCTGTGCGCACGAACATCGATCCGGCCGCCGCCGCCGCGATCCTCTTCGAAATCGGTTGGGCGATCGTGCGCGCCGAATTGGAGGGCGAGGCTGCACTACCGCTCGACAAAGCACTTATGACGCTGAATGAAATAATCGGGCTGGGACTAATGACTAGGCGTTAGTGGCCGGTCAGTTTCCTCGTTTTCTGCGGCCGATCGTTCCCGAGTTAGAGATCTTCGCGAACCACTTCTGACCCGACAGATTGACTGACACTTGAGGCTGGACTTGATCTTGCGGGTATTGCTTCGTCAATCATTCAAAACGTGCAACGTGCTCTCGCGGCGCGAGGTATCGGCCAGGTCGTTGCGCGCTTGGGTCGGCGGCGCGAGAAAAGCCGCATGCTCGGTGAAGTGACTGCGGAGACAGGTCGACATCGCAAGCATGCGGACGTATGGGTGATAGCCCACTACCGGCCCAGACCCAACGAAACGCCCCGTCAGCGGCTGCCGAAGCGGGCGCCTTCGCCTCGCTTTGGCACGCCTTCAATCAGTGTGCAGGGGCCGTCGTCAATTCGGACTGCCGCCTTTGCGGGGCTGATCCAGCACGCGATCATCCGTTGTCGCGCCTGACGCAACACCAGTGGCGGTGCCGAATTGCGATTGGGTTGAGGCGTAGGACAGCAGGACACCGTTCTGATCGAAGGTCAGCGACACGTTTGAGAAATGGCTGTCCGCGCCACCCACCAGCGGCCCGATGATCGGGATGAAGCTCTCCGGCCGCGCTTGGGCCTGGACGTAGGTGTATCCGATGATCCGCTGACCGGTATCCATCAGGATGTTGCTGGTCAGTTGTCCCAGCCGCGCGACCACTTCGTTGATCGTGGTCTTGCCCTTCTGAAAACTCGCCAAAGCGCCTTCGTCAACTTGAGCACCGGTAGACGTGCAGTCGCTGAGAGCGAGCGCGAACAATATCGGTGTGCAAAACAAGCGGTGCATTTCTTGTGTCCCCTTTGATCCAAGGAAAGTCCCTGACTGCGGACCGAAGGTGCCCGGCTCGCCCAAGGGACACATTAGCTCCGTATCGGATTTTTCAATATGGGAATTTGCGATATAGGTGACCGAGCCACGACAGGACGGGTGAACCCTCCCCATGTGGTTGGACCAGAAGCTGTACAAGGCCGTGGGCGACGCATTGGCCACGGCGGGTGTTCGCCGACATCATGGTGCGGTATCGCAGGTTGAAAAGCCAGAAATAGCCGTCGCACGTCCGTTCCGATCAACAGATGCCGAAGTCGCGGCCAAATGAGCAATGGCATTGCTCCGATTCCGGGTCGACTTCGGGCGGGAAGGACGCATGTGTGGGGGCCACAAAAACGGAGGGCCTCATGGCGACCAAAGATTCCGACGCGATGCTGATGACGCTGATCGATCTGTTTCACAAACGCTTGGCCGACGCGACGTCGATCGCGGCGGCATCCAAGGCGTGCGCTGGCGCTGGCAATATTGACGAAGCGATACGAATCTCGCTCTCGATTGATCAGCCCCTCTACGATGCGACGAAGCTCTCCGATGCCGCGGCGTTGCTCAAGCGCATGGCAGACAATGGCGAAATAACCTGAAGCGTCGAATTCGACGTTCCGCCCTGACGCGTACCTTGCGCGCGCCGGGGCTTGAGGTGGTGGCGGCTGGTGATGGCCGCTGCAACCTCACGGGAGCGAGTTCATGATCAAACTGACCGACACCCAACTGGTTCTGCTGTCGAATGCAGCGAAGCGCGATGATAGTGCGTTGGTAAGAGCGCCGAAGCTCAAGCCCGAGGCGATGGAGCAAGCGGTTGCGGGACTGCTCTCGCGCAAGCTCATCAAAGCGATCCCGAAGGCCGGCCCGTTGCCGCTTTGGAAGAAGGGACCGGAGGGCGAGCCTATCTCGCTTGTGATTGTGGCGAAGGGGCTGGAGGCGATTGGCGTCGATGGCGCTGCTGACACGAAGCAACCCTCCCCTGTCACCCCCGTGGCCAAGACTCTACCCGCGAAGACAAAGGCGGCGGCGCCAGTGGCGGCGAAGGCTGGGCGTCGTGCGAAATCGAAACTGGGCGGTCTGCGCCCGACCAGCAAGATCGCCAAGGTTGTCGAGATGCTGCGCCGACCGGGTGGTGCCTCGATCAAAGCGATCATGGCGGCGACCGACTGGCAGGCTCACAGCGTGCGTGGGGCCATTGCTGGGGCGATCAAGAAGAAGTTCGGGCTCAAGGTCTTTGCCGAGACGAAGAACGACGAGCGCATCTATCGGATCGGGGGCTAGCGATGCGGCGGAGGACACTCGCTGCCCCGGAGCTTCGTGGCCCCGGGGCCAATGGTGGCGCGCGTCGGATCGATCCGCGCGCGGCGGAGGTCGAGCGGGAGATCGCGGAGATCGAGCGGATGTCGCTCGTTGAACTTCGGGAGGCTTGGCTGAAGCGCTTCGGGAAAGAAGCACCCAAGCTCAAAGGGCGGGATCTGCTGATCCGGGGGCTGGCGTTCCGGCTGCAAGCGGAGGTGTTCGGCGATCATTCGCCGGCGGTGAAGCGGAAGTTGGCGCATCTGGCCTCGGTGCTCGCCAAGAACCCGAAGGCGCCGTTGTTCCCGACACCCTCGCTCAGGCCCGGGATCGTGCTGACGCGAGAGTGGAAGGGCGTTGTCCACAGGGTGCTCGTTCAGAACGAGGGGTTTCTCTATGACGAGAAGACCTATCGCAGCCTCACCGATGTCGCCCGGACGATCACCGGCACGCGGTGGTCGGGGCCGCGATTCTTCGGGATCGAGCAGCGGGTGCGCAAGCAATTGCGCGCTCGGGCGGCTACGCCATGACCGCGCCGAAACCCCGATCGCTGCGCTGCGCGATCTATACCCGCAAGTCGACGGAGGAAGGCCTCGATCAGGCCTTTAACTCGCTGCATGCGCAGCGCGAGGCCTGCGAGGCCTATGTGAAGAGCCAGGCGGGGGAAGGCTGGAGCCTGATCCGCACGATCTATGATGACGGCGGGTATTCGGGCGGATCGATGGAGCGCCCCGCCTTGCAGAGCCTGCTCACCGAGATCGACGACGGCCGTGTCGATGTGGTCGTGGTCTACAAGGTCGACCGGCTCACCCGCTCGCTGACAGACTTCGCCAAGATCGTGGAGCGCTTCGACAACCGCGGGGTGTCGTTCGTGTCGGTGACCCAGTCGTTCAACACCACAACGTCGATGGGGCGGCTCACGCTCAACGTGCTGCTCTCCTTCGCCCAGTTCGAGCGGGAGGTCGCCTCCGAGCGCATCCGCGACAAGATCGGGGCCTCACGCCGAAAGGGGATGTGGATGGGGGGCTCGGTTCCGATCGGTTATGAGGTCAAGGTGCAGAAGCTGGTGGCGAATGCGGGTGAGGCAGCGCAAGTCCGGTACATCTTCGAGCGCTACACGAAGCTCAAGTCCATCAATGAACTCCGCCTTAAGCTGAAATCCGAAGGGATCAAGTCCGCGGTCAAGACTTCCGTGAACGGCCACAAGAGCGGGGGGCAAGTCTTCTCCCGCGGGGCGCTGACGCACCTCCTCAAGAACCGGGTCTATGTCGGTGAGGTCGTCTTCAAGGGCGGCGTTTATCCGGGCCAGCACGAGGCGATCGTCGAGCGCGCCCTTTTTGACGAGGCGCAGGCGATCCTAGAGCGGAACCGGCGGCTCAAATTCGACCGGCCGAAGACGAAGCAGAGCTTCCCGCTCACCGGCCTCATCTTCGACGACCGCGGCCATCCAATGACACCGCTGCACTCGCAGAAAGGCGGCAACCGGCGCTACCGCTACTACGTCAGCCGCGCGCTCATCGACAAAGACCGCGGGCCGGCCGGCTCGATCCCGCGCGTGCCGGCGCAGGCGGTGGAGGAGATTGTGATGGGGGTGATGGGGAAGGTGCTGGTGAGCGCGGGCGACGACCGAAGCAAACCCGACGGCCCTGCCGCTCGCGATCACGAACAACTGCGCGCAACGCTGCGGCGGGTTGAACTTGGCTCCAAGTCGATTCTGCTGCGGCTTGATCCGAGCTGCATCGAAGCAGTCGATCCAGATGTCGGATCGACGGTGGACAATCTGACCATGATCTCCCGGCGGCTTGGCGGAGGGAGCGCGGTCCAACTGGACTGCGATGACGTTGTAGTCCGCGTCCCCGTTCGAATCCAGGTTCGGCACGGCATGCATCGGATCGCGATGCTTGGCGTGGAGCCCGTTACTTCATTCGCTCAGCCCGATCACACCCTTGTCAAAGCGATCGTTCGCGCGAACGCCTGGTTGAAGATGATCCTCGACGGGGAGGTCAGGTCAGTGCACGAACTCGCGCGTGCAACCAAACATGACCATGGATATGTGCGGCGCATACTGCGACTGGCTTTTCTCGCGCCTCATCTGGTCACGGAAGTATTGGAGAGTATGACATCAACGCGCTTGAAGCTTGCCGCTTTTCTAGAAGGCGATATTCCAATAAATTGGAGCGATCAGCTTTCGACCTTTGGCACTTCGAGGTCACTCAAGCGCGTCGTTTGAACCGACGGTAGAACGGTGCGCGATACAGCTGCTCCTCCAGGTTCTGAAACTTTACTTCGGAAAACGCCCCGCGCGGGATCAGGTTTAGCCGTTCCATGCGCTTGCGAATGATGTGTAACTTATCCAGGCTTCGCAACCGCGCTTAAAGCGAACCAGATCTTCCGGGGTCCAACGCCTGACCCCGAGTGCCATTAGATCGTCCGCAAATTCTTCCTCGGGATAGATAAACTCTGCCGCGAAGACCTCGGCACCCTTCTCGATTAGGGCATTTGTATTGTGGTCGCCGCAGATGATTCGACCTGACAGTATTGCGTCTTGATCGCGGTAGTGATGCTTCAACTCGTGTACAAGTGCGAAGAGCTTCGGCGCCTTCGGGAGCGTCTCTTGGATTGCAACGCTTGGGTCACCGCCAGCGCACATGTAGATCGCTTTGATCCGCCTCGTGAGCGACCACTGGTCAATGCGTATGCCTTCGGCCTTGTAGATCTTTCGAACTTGGGCGAGCCCGAATTTCACCGTACTGACCTGATAGAATTCGCGCTTTTGCCGCGCTAGTTTCTTCAAGTCCTCGTAGTACCCATCGTTGCTATCGTCCATTGCACACCCGCTACCGCTTCGGTTTCGTACGCTTTACAACTTCCAATGCGCGGCGCGCTTTTCGATACTCCGCGTATCTTATCACCTCGTTAAGATCGTCTTCGTCGAGCCCGCCAGTTGCTGACGTAAACCTCTTGGTTCTCCGGGTTGGCATCACCGATGCCGAAGTGTTGGCGCCCTGGTTCCGTCCAGACTTGTCGGTCGATGATTTGGTAAAGTTGCCCGATTTCAGTGCCGCCATCAGAATCATGGAAGGCCGTCGTCCGAGCGATCCGATCCTGCTCGACTTGCCCCCATTATCCGCCCGGCGGATGCGCGAGATTGCGTCCGAACGCCGGCGCTTTGGCTATCGCCACATCAGTCTGATGATGGAACGAGAGGGCATTTGCATGAACCCGAAGAAGTTCCGCCGGCTCTATCGCGAAGAGAGGCTTGCCGTGAAGCTACGCAAAGGCCGCAAACGTGCGATGGGCGATCGTAAGCCGCTGCAGCTGCCGACGGCGCCATCGATGCGCTGGAGCCTCGATTTTTTGAGCGATGTCTTTGGCAATGGACGCCGGTTCCGTATCCTGGCCGTCATCGACGACTTCACCCGCGAGTGTCTGGGCCTTGTCGCCGACACGTCGCTCTCCGGCGTTCGTGTGGCGCGGGAACTCGATGCGCTGATCCGCCTTTACGGCAAACCGCAAACGATCGTCAGCGACAACGGCACGGAGTTCACCTCGCGCGCAATCCTCGCCTGGCAGAACGATAACGGTGTCGGATGGCACTACATCGCGCCCGGCAAACCGACGCAGAACGCCTTCATCGAGAGCTTCAACGGCCGCCTGCGTGACGAGCTTCTGAACGAGGAGGTGTTCGATACGTTGGCCGATGCCCGAAGCAGCCTCGCGCGCTGGCGCCACGACTACAACAACGAGCGCCCGCACTCGGCGCTCAAAGGCTCGACCCCGGCCATGGCGCGACGGGCGCTTGAGCTTGTGACGGGCTCCGCGCCCGTCGCGCTGGAAAACCTTCAAACACTGAGCTATTCAACCCAAGGACTCTCAAAATGAATGAGGGAGCCGAGGGGCTCAGGTCAGGTGCGAACCGCGAGACACGGAACGCGTCGTTGTGAGACTCGATCTTCGGCGTCCGGAGACAAAGAGGGCCAAATGCGCTATGGTCGCCGCGTCGCTGATGTGCAGAGACACGAGGCTAATGATATCCGCGCGGAACTGCGCCGATTTCGCCCTGTCTTCCGAGACTGCAGATACCGCAAGGGTGAATGGTACAGTTGGGTGGGCTCGAACCACCGACCTCCGGATCCACAATCCGGCGCT
>CAZYGK010000116.1:0-10229 GCA_964647355.1 uncultured Flavobacteriaceae bacterium
TGATTCACTTACTTGAGGGGAAAGTCATGAAATCAGTTCTTTATTCGACGGCGTCGGCCGTTGCGCTGCTCGCTTTTGCCGGTTCGGCCAACGCGGGCGACGGGTTCACTGGCGTGGCACAACTATCGATGGGCGGGGCCACGACCGACAGCGCGCTCTTTTTTGCCGGACCGTCGGACCCGCTTGACGATCCGTTCTTCTATTCGGGCGAGGCACGTGGGCTTTGGCCGTTGAGCCCCAGCGTGCACCTCCAAGTCGACCTGTTCGCCGAGCAGGTGAATGACATTGCGGACGACTGGGGAAGCACGGATGAGGCCACGGCGTTCGGCGGTGCAATACACTTGCTGCATCCGTTCGAGAACCGCGCGCGGTTCGGCTTGGCCGGTTCGATCTGGAGCAACGAAGTGCTTGTGCCGGCTGGCAGCGGTCAGGCCGACAACACCTACGGGTTGGTCGCGGTCGAGGGACAGTTCTTCGGGACCGACTGGACGTTGATGAGCCAGGCCGGCATCTTCACGGAGTTCGACTGCGACGGCGGCGAGGGCTGCCCGCTAATTCTCGAAGACGGCACGTTTCTGCGCGGCGAGGTCAAGTACTTCCTGTCGGACAACACCGCGCTCAGTCTTGAGACGGTTCAAATGTGGGGTGGTGTGGACGACAACGTGTTCAGCGGGAAGTCGGTTCGCGTCCAGTCGTCGGAATGGAAGCTAGGTGCGGAGCACCGCTTCGAAGGGTCGCCGTTCTCGGGCTTCATCACCTTGTCGCATCAGTCGGTCGAGGCGGATGGATTCTTCAGCAGCACCGCCGAGACAACAGCGGCTTCGATCGGTGTCAAATTCTATCTCGATCAGGCGAGCTTGAGGACGAACAACCGTTCGGGTGCGGAGCTCAATACGCCGAGGTTCGGCCTTGCGCCTGAGCACACCGGGCCGGTCGCGTACAACTCCATCGGCGTTGGCGGACCGTAGTGCTCGTTCGATAGTTGAGTGAGACGCCCGGCGGAGACGCCGGGCGTTTTCGTTTGCTACCGGTGTCCGACTGCATGCGTGAGCTTGGCGCGCGGCAGCTCGGGGTGGGCGCGGCGCCATTCGGCCCAGGCTTCGCGCGTGAGCTTGTAGAGGTAGAGGTCGATCATCGAGCCGTCTTTGAGGCTCTTCGTGTGGTTCTTCAATACCTGGGCGAGCGACCAACCGGTGTTCTCGAGGAACTTGCGGATCACCGTGTTCGTGCCGAGCGCGCTTGCGGTCGAGGTTTTAAGCCCCAGCGCGTCGAAGAAATAGTCGCGGAACGGCGGGGTCAGTTCGCTCATCACACCCGCGTTGCGATAAGCCTCCTCGCCGACCACGGTGTTGATTAGGTAGTTGCCAATGTTCCAATCGATTTGCGCGCTACCGATGCAGACGAGAAGGTTGTTCGTCTTGTCGAACACACCGAGCAGCAGGCGGTTACTCTGGTCGAAGCTTGCGATATAGGCCTGCATGTCCGCTTTCGTGCGCGGACGGTCGGCCATGTTGAGCGCCTCGCGAACGTAGGCGGACGCGAACCAGGCGGCCCAACGTTCGGTCGCGTCCTCCGGGCGCAGAAAGCGGATGACGAAGTTCGCGGTCTCGATCGTGAACGGGGCGAGCGGTGCCGCGGGCCGGGGGGCATGAGCTTGTTGCATGCGTTGTCTTTCGTTCTCTTTCCTGAGGGCTAGCGCAGGCGGCCCTGCCGCATCGCGCCCAGCAGTTCGGGATTGGCGGCCTTCCACGCGTTCCAGGCATCGCGCGTGATGCTGTAGAGGTGCAGGTCCACGGCGGTGCCGTCGGTGGCGGAGCGCGTGTGGTTTTTCAGCGTTTGGTTCAGCGTCCAGCCGGTTTTCTTGAGGTAGCCGATGATTGGCTTGTTGGTAGCCAACGCGGTCGCCGTCATCACCTTGAGGCCAAGCGTCTCGAAAAAATAGTCGCGAAAAGGCGGTGTGATTTCCAACATGACTCCGCGATGGCGGTAGGCCGCGTCGCCCACAACGGTGTTCGCGAGGTAGCGGCCAATGCGCCAGTCGACCTGCACGGTCAATATGCCGACGAGCAGGTCGTTGCTGCGGTCGAATATGCCGAGAAGGATATTGGAGGTCTGGTCGAACGTGCGCACATAGGCGACCATGTCGGCCTTGCTCTTGCGCCCGTTGCCGAGATTGAGGCCGGCGCGGACTTCGGCCTGGTCGAACCATGCGGCCCAGCTATCGGAAGCGTCATCGACCGTCATCGTACGGACGTAGAGGTTCGGCGTTTCCAGGTAGATGGGTTGCAAGGCGGCGGGGGCGATCTGCGGACGACTCATAGCAACCTCCGTATGGCGGAATGGTACACAGGAACGGCCGGTTCGGCGGCAGCCGGTTTGCGCCTTTCTGCGGACAAATCCGCCAAAAACACCGCATTGACCCGCGGGGGCTCTATCCCTACGTTCCGCCCTCCTCGCGAGGGCCCCGTTTTGGGCGTTCCCGCAAAAGGGCCCATAGCTCAGCGGTAGAGCATCTGACTTTTAATCAGAGGGTCGCTGGTTCGATCCCAGCTGGGCTCACCACGTTCGCCGTGTGGTGCGTGGTCTACGCGTACCGATTGAAGAGTGTGCGCGAGTACCACCAATTCTTCAGCTTGCTTGACGCTGACGGGCGCTGCTTTGTTGTGTGGCACTTTCAAGGAAACGCCGACGTTGCCCATCTTCGCCTATGAAGCGACGAGCCCGCAGGGCGGCGTCACGCGCGGGGTGATCGATGCGCCGACGCGCGCGGCGGCGGTCGAGCGGATCTTGGGGCAGGGGCAAACCCCGATGCGCGTGACGGAGCAGGCCGACGGTGCCGCCGCACCGGTGTTCGACCGGCTCTTGCCGCAATGGGACATGAGCAGCCAGCGTCTTTCGGTTCTGCGCGAGTTGAGTTTGCTCTTGCGCGCGGGTTTGAGCGTCGAGCGGGCGCTGGTCGCGATGCAGGGGCTTGCGAAGAAGGCGCGCACCAAAGCCACGCTGTCGCAGCTGTTGGAAGGTCTGCGCGCCGGCGAGGCGCTGTCGACGGCCATGGGTCGCGCAGGACCTTTGTTCCCGGAAACCATGCGCAAGCTGATCGCGGCGGGTGAGGCGAGCGGGCGACTGCCGGAAGTTACTGCGCGCCTGGCCGAAGCGCACGCGCGCAACAAGGAACTCACGGACCGCGTCGTGTCGGCGCTGATTTATCCCGCGCTGCTGGTCGTGGTGATGATCGGCGTTCTGGTGATCATCTTCACGGTCGTGCTGCCGCGGCTGGCGCCGCTGTTCGAACAGTCGGAGGGGGCGCTGCCTTGGCCGACCGCCGTGTTGCTCGCCATATCCTACTTCTTCGAGACGTTCGGACTGTGGCTCGCGCTCGCGCTCGGGGGCGTGCTCGTTTACGCGCTTTATGCCCTGCAGAGGCCCGATGTGAAGTTGGCGCTTGATCGGTTCGCCACCAATTCGCGGCTCATGCTGGACCTACCCCGTCGTTACCAGGCGGCGCAGTTTTGCCGGAATCTCGGCATGCTCCTCGAAGGCGGCATGACGTTGAACCGCGCGCTTGAAGCGGCCGAAGCGGCGATGTCGAACCGCTATATGCGTTCGTTCATGCCCAAGCTGATCGACGATGTGCGCCAAGGGCGGACATTGAAGGCGGCGCTCGACGCGGCTGGAGTGTTTCCGCGCCTCACGGTCGAGTTCGCGGCCGTCGGCGAGGAAACGGGGCGCGTCGGCGCCATGATGGCCGAAGCCGCCGACGTGCTCGACCGCGACGTGCAGACGGAGATGGACCGGCTGTCGGCCATGCTTCTGCCTGCGGTGACGATCGTGCTTGGCGCCATCGTCGCGGCGATCATGACCGGTGTGGTCACCGGCATTCTCGCTGCCAACGATTTGGCGCTCTGAGCCATGGCGCGCGGATATTCCCTGCTTGAACTTGTGGTCGCGCTCGCGATCATGGGCTTGATCGCGGCGGTCGCCGCCCCCGTTGTGATCGGCGGCATCGATCGCGTGACGTTGAACGCGGATGCGCGGGCGGTCGCGACGAAGCTGCGTGCCTTGCGCGAGAATGCGCTCGACACACAAAGCGAAATCACGGTCGATGCCAGCCAATTCGATATTTCGCCGGGTACATTTGTGGAGCTTCCGAAGGGCGGCTTCATTATCGCCGATGACGGAACGGCAGGTGCGAGCTTGCAACTCACGCGGGGCGCGGTCGCGGTGCGCATCAAGGTCAACCGCTTGACCGGACGCGTGACGACGGAGAGCGTACCGTGAGCGGCGAGCGTGGGTTTACGTTGATCGAAGCGCTTGTCGCGTTCGCCATTTTGGCGCTCATGCTCGTGGCGCTCTACGGTGCTGTCGGCACGAGTTTGAATGGCATCGCCCGGTCGGCGCGTTACGAGGGAGCGATTTTGATCGCCGAGGGGCGCCTTGCCGAACTAACTGCGCTGCGCGCGTTGCCCCCGACGCTTGAGGGTGTTGTTGAGGGGAGCGGTCATCGCTGGCGCATCGAGCCGATTGCGCCGCAACAGCCGGACCTGTTCGAGACGTCGATTTCGCCGTTTCGGCAGCAGAAGATCAAGCTCACTATTGCCTGGAGCGAACATGGCGGTGTGCGCGAGATCGCGATCGAGCGGCAGCTCCTGCTGTGGCGGGAGCCGCGCTGAATGGATAATCAACGCGGCTATTCGCTGGTCGAACTGATGGTCGTGCTCGCATTGCTCGGCCTGATTTCGCTGGCGACCGCCGGCAGTCTGCGCTTCGGCGCGCGCGTCTGGGAACGTACCGAGCAAGAGATTGCCGCGACCGAAACCGCGCGCGGCGGGCACGCGCTCCTCGCCACCTTGCTGTCGCATCTTTATCCCCGGGCCGCGGCCGAAGGATCGGATTTGGCGTTCGACGGCGCGGCCGAGAGGATGACGTTTCTGACCGACGCCTCCTCCGCCTATGGCGCGGGCGGGATCGCGCGCGTGACCCTATCGCTTAAGAAAGAGCGGGGCTTCGTCGCGCTCGTTTTGGCCCATCAGGCGGAAACCGGCGGTGCCGCGTCGCGCGAGGAGATTCTGTTCGGCGGCGCGGAGCGCATCGCGTTCGCCTACGCCGAGATCAAGGACGGAACCGTCGTCTGGACGGACGCGTGGGCGGGCAAGACCAATCTTCCCGCGTTGATCCGCGTACGCGCGGCGTTTCCAAAAGGTGCGGGGATCTGGCCCGATCTTGTCGTGCGGCCGCGCATCGATCGCGCGCCGAACTGTGTCTTCGATCCGGTGTCGTTCGGGTGCCGCAATGGCTGAGCGTTTGAGCGAACGAGGGATCGCGCTGATCGCCGTGTTGGGGTTCCTGACGGTGATGTCGCTTCTGGTGTTGAGCGTGACGAGCGCTGCGCGAGGGTCGCTGAGCGCCAGCGCTCGACATCTTGCAAGGCTTCAGGCGCAAGCGGCGGTCGATAGCGGCATCGAACTTGCGGTGAACCAACTGATCGAGGGGCAGCAGCTGGCCCCGCCGGTGCTGGCCGCCCCACAGACGTTGGAGATCGGCGGCTACAAAGTGGTCGTGACCGCGCGTCCGGAAGCCGCCAAGATCGACTTGAACTTTGCCGACGTGGCGCTGCTCATGGGGATGTTCCGCGCGGCGGGCGCGGACGACGAACGCGCGAGTGCTTTGGCCTCCGCCGTTCTCGACTGGCGCGACGGCGACGACTTTTTGCACCTGAACGGCGCGGAGGAGAAGGAGTATGCGGCGGCAGGGCTAAGCTATCGCCCGGCGAACAAGCTGTTCGAAAGCGTGGACGAATTGCGCTTCGTCCTGGGCGTCACCCCGGCCATGTTCGCCTGCCTGCGCGGCGAGGTGACCGTCTTGGCGCAGAACCCGACGGTCGACGTAGACCATGCCTCGCCGCTGGTCCGGCGCGCGGCTGGGGTGAGCGCGGACAATCCGAAGGGCAGTGCTTCCACCTTCAGCGTGATCTCGGGCCAAGCGATCGGCGCGGGCGAGGTTTACGAGATCACGGCGCGCATCGACGACCGGCGGCGGGGTATTCGCAGAAGCGAGCGGGTTGCCGTGCGGGTGACCGGTAACCGCCAGGACCCGGTCTGGACCTTGGCGGCGGGACCCGCGCGTGCGGATAGTCCGTCGTGCCCGAACAGCAACCAGCGCTAGAATTCGCGAAGAAATAAGCCATTGCGTCCCTGCAAGTCTGTGTGTTCGTTGGTGCCGTGTCGGACAGAACCATCACGATCGATTTGAACGCCGCCGTGCGCCTCGCGGACGTGCCCGCGCTGGCGCCCCGCGTGTTCGACTGGTGGCTGAAGGAGCTGCTGGCGCTGGCGCCGGCGGGTTTCGTGAGCCGCCTGCCGAAGCAGCCGCGGACTGCAACCCTTTACGCGGGCGCGAAGACGTGGCGGATCCAGTCGAACGGCGAAACGCCCCGCAGCATCGAACTCGATGCGACGGCGAGCGACAAAGAGATCGCCGACCGCATTCTCGAAGCCGCGCCGGATTTCAGCCTGTCGCGCGTGACGGTGCTTTTACCGCGCAGTTTGGTGTTGGAGCGGCGCGTGACGCTCCCGATCATGCCCGACACGGCTCTACGCTCGGCCGTCGAATTGCAGATCGACCGCTTGTCGCCGTTCGCGGCTGAGGCGGTCCGCTTCGATGCGCGCATCCACGAACGCGATGCCGTCGAGGGCACGATGTTGGTGGACATCGCAGCCGCGCCACGCGCCCCCCTGGAAGCGCTCGAGCAGCGTCTCACGTCCTTTGGCCTCAAACCGGTCGCCATCGACGTCGAAACGAGCAGCGGCGATCGCGCAGGCTTCGACTTGCGCGTGCCCGACAACGGTGCCGGCGCGCGCACTGCATGGCTCACCACGGCGGGCTTCGCACTCGCTGCGGTCGCCGCGTGGTACGTCGCCGTGTTCGCATGGGGTGCTGCGCGCGAGCGTGAGATCGACGGTTGGAAAGCCGCGGTCGAGAGCGTTCGGCCCGTGGCCGCGCGGACGGCGGCGCTCCGCCGCGAAGTCGAAGGCTTGATCGAGCCGCTGCAGATCGCCCGCGACCATGTGCCGGCCGCGGCACTGCATCCGCTCGCCGAAGTGACGAAGATCCTGCCCGACACCGTGCGCCTGGCCGAGTACCGTATGGCGGAGGGCGCCGTGGACCTCGCGGGCCTGGCTGACGATGCGCCAAGTCTGATCGCCAAGCTCGAAGCCTCGAAGTTGTTCAAGGACGTGAAATTCCGCTCGCCCGTGATGCGCCGCCCGGAGATGGGCAAGGACCGTTTCGAAATCACGATGAAGCTTGAGCGGGGAGGGGCGCGATGAAGATCGAGCTTACGCCCCGCAGCCAACGCATGATCGCGCTCGGCGTCGTGGGCGTCCTTGCGTTGCTGGCCGTGTGGTTGTTCGTCTGGCCGTTCTGGACCGCGGCGGCGTTGCATAACGATCAGGTCGCGATGCTGAAGCGCCAGGTTTTGACCATGCGCGGCCTGGCCGACGCGGCACCGCGCTTCGAAAAACTGTCCAAGCAACTTGCCGCCAATCCGGAGATTGCGCAGCTGACCTATGCCGCGCCGCAGCCGGCCTTGGCGGTGGCGCAGCTGCAAGGTCAGCTCGGCCAAATCTTTGCCGCGGCGAAGGCCAACGTGACGACGAGCCAGCCGCTGCCCGAGGCGCGCGTAGGTTCGCTGACTAAGATCACGGTCCAGTCGACGGTGGAGGGCGAGATCAAAGCCGTGGTCGAAGCGCTGCATGCGATCGACACGGCACGGCCGTTGCTCGGCGTCGAAAAGCTGGTGCTGCGCGATCCCGACGGCGAGTGGGCTGTAAACCCGCAGTCCGCGGTGCCGAACCGTCTTCAGGTCGACATCACGGTTTCGGCCTATATGCGGGTGCCGTGATGTTGTTGGGCGAGCTGACACCCGCACGAAAGGTTTTCGCCGGTTTGACAGCCGCCGGGCTGTTCGCGGCTGCGCTGGCGTTCGTGCCGTCGCCGTTCGCACTGTTCGACTTGTTTGAAAAGCCGCCGGTGCCGGAGGTGAAGGCGCCGCCGCCGCTGCGTCTGCCGCCGACACCGCCGCTCGCGAGCTTCGATGGCATAACCGCGCGGCCGCTGTTCAACGTCGACCGCAAGCCCGATCCGCTACCGCCGCCGCCGACGGCCGCCGCCACCAGCCCCGCGCTCGCCTTGGGCGACCTCACGCAGTACCGCGTCGTGGGCACGGTGCGCGACAACCGAAAGCAGCTTGGCTTGGTGCAGAAATCGGGCGCATCGTTGCTGACGCTCAAACCCGGTGACACGTTCGACGGTTGGACCGTCGACAAGATCGACCGCAATGGCATTGCAATTTCTGGTGGCGGGCGCAAAGAAGTTCTTGCAATTCCCAAAGCAACGAACGCCGCCAAATCTCCCTGAGAGCGAATTTTGTAGCGCCTGCACTTTGCGGTGAGCCGAAACGATTGCGCCGTCGCGCATTTCACTTGCACGAAGGCTGCGTTTCTTCTTTCGTCCTGCCTCACAGGGTTGCTGGGTACTACACATGAGTTGGAAGCGCGTTGCGTTGCAGTCGTCCGCCTTGGCGTTGTTGGCGGTGACGCTTGCCGCCTGCGCCGACGACGGCAGCAATCGCCCGGTGATCGCGTTGCCTCAACCCGCGCCGAGCGCGCCGCCGCCTGCGAGCACGGTCATCGACGACGAAGCGGACGCCGCCGACGCACAGCCCAAGGTCGAAGTGTTCAAGGGTGCCGACGCTCAAGTGCGCCCGGTGCCGGAGCGGCGCGAGGCCGGGGGCGGCGACCTGGAGCTCGACTTCGCCGACGCCGATATCAAGGATGTGGTGCGTACGGTCTTGGGCGACATGTTGAAGGTGCCCTATTCGATCGATCCGCAGGTGCAAGGCAAGGTCACGCTGCGTACGAGCCGGCCGTTGCGCCGAGTCGATGTCGTGGCCGCGCTGGAGACGGCGCTCAAGGCGAACAACGCCGTCATCGTGCGCGCGGACAATGTCTACAACGTCGTTCCCGCGACCGACGCGCAGAAGCGCATCGACGGGTTCGAGGTTTCCGGAACGCCGCGCTCGCGCCTGCCCGGCTACGGCGTCGAGATCGTGCCGTTGAAGTTCATCGCGGCCGCCGAGATGAACAAGATCCTGAGCCCGATCGCGCCCGCGAACGGCATCATGTCGACCGATCCGGCGCGTAATCTGATTTTCCTCGCCGGCACGCGCCAGGAACGCGCAGCGATGCTGGACACGATCAAGCTGTTCGACGTCGACTACATGAAGGGCATGTCCTACGCGCTGGTGCGCCCGGACCATCTCGACGCGCCGGCGCTGGCGGAGGAGCTGAAAAGCGTCTTCAAATCAACCGCGGGGGCGAATGCGGATCTGCTGAGATTCGTGCCGCTCGCGCGCTTGAACACGCTGCTCGTCGTCTCGCCGCGCTCGGCCTATCTGAGCGAGGTGACGAAGTGGGTCGAGCGGCTCGACGTGCCGCAGCGCCGCCCGGCGCGCGGCGTCTACTACTACCGCATGCAGAACGCAAAGGCGGAGGATGTCGCCCGTTCGCTCGCCGCCGTCTACGGCAGCGCGGTCAATCTGGGCGAGGCGGGCGCCGCGCAACCGGATACGAGCGAGCAGGGTGGGGCGCCTCCCGGCCAGGGCGCGCCGGAGCCGCCGCCTCCGCCGCCGGTCCCGGGCAGTACGCAACGTGGCGGCGGCAACGCGAACCTGCAGATCGCGGTCGACGCCGCGAACAACGCGCTCATCGTGCGCGCCGGTGCGGCCGACTACGCCGCGCTCGAGCGCTTTTTGAAGGAGATCGACATCGCGCCCGACCAGGTGCTGATCGAGGTGACGATCGCGGAGGTGACCCTCAACGACGCACTGCGTTACGGCGTCGAGTGGTTCTTCCGCAATTCCGACCAGACCTACAATCTCGGCCGCACCTCGAACCCGGCCTCGATCTTCCCGGGCTTTTCCTTCACCTACACCGTGCCCGATATCGACGTGGTCGTGAACGCGCTCGACAACATCACCGATGTGCGCGTGATCTCCGCGCCGAAGCTGCTGACGCTCGACAACAAGACGGCGACGTTGCAAGTGGGCGATCAGGTGCCCGTCATCACCCAATCGGCGACCGGCATCCGCGACGCGGAGGACCTGACGACCGTGAATTCCGTGCAGTTCCGCGACACCGGCATCGTGCTGAAAGTGACGCCGCGCATCGGCA